>JBGTBX010000300.1:0-47652 GCA_041749115.1 Gemmatimonadaceae bacterium | reverse complement strand
TGGCCGAGCTCAAGCGGCGGATGGGCAAATAGCTGCGGGCGCTCACATGGGCCGCATGCGGCAGCGCGATGGCGATGGGCACCCTCGGCGCTCAGCCTGCGCGGACGCAGGTGAGGTGCGACGGACAGATTATCACCGAAGTTATCGTTCGCAGTGAAGCGCCGTCTTTCGGGAGTGCCCTCGCCAATGTTCCGATAGTCAGGTGGGCTGTACTCGGCACGCGTACCCCAACGGCACCTGACGTCGTCGAGAACTTCCTGCTCCTCAGAAAGGGTGATCGATGCACACCGGTGCGCCGGTCGGAGAGCGAGCGTGTGCTCCGGGCGATGCCGTTTATTGCCGATGCCTCCGTTACTGCGTATCCGGACGGGCAGGGCGTACGGCTCGAGGTCGTCACGGTCGACGAGCCGTCCATCGTGGCATCGATCGGCGTGACCAGCCGCTCGCCGTACGTGACCCGCCTCACGTTAGGCAGTGCCAACGTGAATGGGAGAGGTGCATACTCCGCGCTGACCTGGCGTCAGGGTTTCTTCTATCGCGACGTCTGGGCGGGTCGCTACAGCAACTATCAGCTTTTCCGACGTCCCGTTCAGCTGCACCTTCAGGGCGGTCGCCGTGAACTGGGGTCTGACATGATCGGTGAGGTCAGCTACCCCTTTCTGACCGATGTACAGCGATTGGCGTGGCGTGTGTCGGGTGGTTTTAGCGATGAGTTTGCGCGCTTCCGGCGGAAGGACGCGCCGACGTTGTCCCTGGAGTCGAAGCGGGATTTTATGGACGTTGCGGCGGTCGGACGCATCGGTCGCCCCGGTGATCTCGGGCTTCTGGGATTTCAGCTGTCGATGGACAACCAGGACCCGGAGTTCGCGCCCGTTGTTGTCACGCGGGATGGTGTGATTCCGGATTCGACGTCTGCTCTGATTGGGCGATACGCGGCGTATCGCAGCGTGCGCTTAAATACGCTGATCGGTTATCGGCACATGCAATTCCGACGGGTCACCGGGTTTGATGCGCTCACCGGCCCGCAGGATCTCCCGATGGGTATTCAGCTGGGGGCGACGATCGGTCGCAGCGTACCAGGTTCTTCGAGCACAGCGACCGGAGAAACATTCCTGGGAGGATCGCTCTACCTCGGAGCAGCGAGTGAGGTTGCCTACGCCGCACTGCAGGTCGACACCGATGCGCGGCGAATACCGGAGCAGGGCTGGGATGACGTGCTGAGTCACGGGCGCGCGGCGGTGTATTTTAAACCGCACCCGAAGCACCTCCTTACCGCAGAGGTTCAATTTGCGGGGGGATGGAAGGCTCGCGTTCCATATCAGCTGGCACTGGGCGACGCACGCTTCGGTATCCGCGGCCATGAATCATCGCATCTTGCGGGCGCCCGTCGGACGTTTGCGCGGGTGGAAGAGCGTTGGCGCGTAGCCAATATCCGCGGTGCTGCGGAGGCAGCAATTGGTGTGTTCGCCGACGCGGGGTTCGTGAGCGCCGGCGACGTTCCCCTTGGCACAAACAGCGGTGTACGCTCAGCTGTGGGGCTTTCGCTGATGGTGGCAGCTCCGCGCCGATCACAGCGCATGTGGCGGCTTGATCTTGCCTTTCCGACGTCACGTGCCGATGGCGCCTCGCTGCAGTTGCGACTCAACAACGTCCATCGCACGCGGGCGTTCTGGCGTGCGCCGCAGGACATCAGGCGTGCGCGCGATCGTGTACAGCCGCAGTCGGTCTTCTCATGGCCGTGACCGATCTGACGTGACGCGGGCGCCGGCTTTTCTCCACCGGCGTCCGTTTGTTTTACTGCAACCGCTCACCCGATCCCGTCAGGTATCCGAGTTCGCCATCATCCGTCGGATGGGGATTACGAGCAGGGCAAGAATGCCGGCCGAAACCGCCAGCGCGAGCGAGGTGCGTTGAAAGAGGATCGGCATCGCGTCCAGACGTTCGGGGTCGACATTGCCGCCTACGAGACCGGCAATGAGGTTGCCTAACGCGGTTGCCATGAACCAGACGCCCATGACCTGTCCAACAAAACGCTTTGGGGCCAGTTTTGTCATCGAGCTGAGACCGACAGGGCTGATCATCAGTTCGCCGAGTGCCTGCAGCGCGTAACACCCCACGAGCCACCAGACCGACACCTTGAGCGAACCGCCGCTGGCGACCACGTGATTTGCAGCGATCAGGATCACCACGAAGGCGAGCGATGTGATGGCGAGGCCGATCGCAAACTTCGCCGGACTCGAGGGGTTGTTTCCCGTGTTGCCAAGTCGAATCCAGAGACCGGCCAGCACGGGAGCCAGCAGAATAACAAAGAACGACTCCGCGCTTTGCATCCACGTGGCCGGCATCTCCCATCCAAAAACCACACGATCGGTGAAGTCCCGGGCAAAAAGATTCAGCGAGGTTGGCTGCTGTTCAAACGCCGCCCAAAAAATCATCGAGAAGAAAAACAACACAAGAATGACCGCGACGCGCTTCTTCTCATCCGTCGTGAGGCCGGCCCCAAAAAACAGGTAGCCGAAATACAGCGCGGCCAGGGTGAGCATGCTCGCGGTCATCCGTTCGGCGATGGCCACCGGGTTGATCGGGATGATTCCGAGGCTGCTGAGTAAAACTCCGACCGTGATGAGCGCCAGCACGCTGAGCGAGATCATTCGAACGCGGGCCTGTTCAGCCGGAGGGGCCGATGGACCGGCGCCGAGGGGGCCTAACGTCGACGCGGCACGCCGGCGAAACGTCAGTACACCAAGCAGCATACCGACACCGGCAGCACCGAAGCCCCAGTGCCAGCCGACACGTTCGCCCAGAAACCCGGTCACCAGTGGGGCGATGAGCGCACCGGTGTTGATGCCCATATAAAAGATGGAGAAGCCGGCATCGCGTCGAGCGCCACCGTTCGGATACAGGTCTCCAACGAGTGCCGAGATATTGGGTTTCAGCAGGCCAGTACCGATGACAATGAGTACGAGGCCCGAAAAGAACGCTGGCTTAGCGAATACGACAGACAGCGCAATTGCAAGGTGTCCTGCCGCAATAAACAGACTGCCGTACCAGATACTGCGCTGCAGTCCAAGCCAGCGATCCGCGATCCAGCCGCCGGGCAGCGAAGCCAGGTAGACGCAGGCCGCGTAGATGCCGACGATGGACGATGCGGTGGCGCGATCAAAATCAAATCCGCCGGCAGTCAGTGCCGCCGTCATATACAGGACGAGAAGCGGCCGGATTCCGTAATAGGAAAAGCGCTCCCACATCTCGGTAAACCACAGCGTGGCGAGACCGCGCGGCTGACCAAAGAACGAGCGGTCTTCCGTGACGCTTGCGGCGGTGGGCAGGCTCATGTGTGTGTTGGATGGAGTCAGATCGTGGGTCGGAATCAGTTCGTCCGACCCGAGTTTTGCAGCGCACGTCGTGGCATATACAGCTCAACCGGTGGTACGAAACCGGCACTGCGTTGTGCATCTGCCGTTGTCGTAGGCGGTTGTTTAATACATGCACACCAATGTTCGGGTGCCTTGGATTCAAGAGGTGGCACGATCTCCCGGCACGCGGCGTCGGTCGCCGGATGATGGCACCGGGGGTGAAAGGTGCATCCCGGAGGAGGTGCGCTTGGCGACGGGGGATCGCCGGGCAGGACAATCCGATCGCGCCGCCGCGTAGGGTCCGGGACGGGCACGGCGGACAGCAGAGCCTGCGTGTACGGCATCAGCGGTTCACGGTACAGATCGCTCGCAGCGGCCTGTTCGACAATGCGGCCCAGGTACATCACGGCCACACGATCGGCCATGTGCTCGACGACTGAGAGGTCGTGTGCAATAAAGAGGTACGAGAGCCCGCGGGCCTTTTGCAGATCCTTCAGCAGATTAATAACCTGTGCCTGCACGGAGACGTCGAGTGCGGAGACCGGTTCGTCGCAGATGATCAGCTTGGGTTCCACGGCGAGCGCTCGCGCAATACCGACACGCTGTCGCTGGCCACCGGAGAATTCGTGCGGATAACGCGACGCGTAGTCGGGGTTGAGCCCAACCTCATCCAGAAGTTCTGCCACCCGGCGGTCCGCCGCAGCTCCTTGGGCCAGCTTGTGGATTACCAGTCCCTCGCGAATAGTGGCCCCGATAGTAAGCCGCGGATTCAGCGACGAAAACGGATCCTGAAAAATGATCTGGATGTGCCGGCGCATGTCGCGCAGTGCACGCCCGCCCAGGCCAAGAAAATCGACGCCATCAAAACGAACCGAGCCGGATGTCGGTTCGATAAGTCGCAGAATCGACCGGCCAAGAGTGGTCTTGCCGCAGCCGGATTCACCGACAACCCCCAGGGTTTCCCCGGGAAAGACGTCAAGTGACACGCCGTCGACCGCACGAACGATCGAACCTCCGCGTCCGAACAGCCCGCGCGATTCTCCGGGAAAGTGCTTCACGAGGTCTCGCACCTCGAGGAGCGCCCGCTCTGCGGTGCCGGTCATACGGGTGTGTTGACCTGCACCAGATGACAGCGTGCGTCGTGCGCAGGTCCCGCCTCGAGCAGCTCAGGGGGACGCGTGCACGCATCAAACGCGAGATCGCATCGATCGCGAAACCGACAGCCCGACGGCCACGCCGTCGGAGGAGGCACGGCGCCCCGAATGGTCGTCAGGCGTTCACGGTGCACGCCCACGCGAGGCATCGCCGCCAGCAGTCCTCTCGTGTACGGGTGCTGCGGATCTGCAAAAAGTTCGCTCGTCGACGCCTGTTCAACGATCTGCCCGCCATACATCACCAGCACCCGCTGAGCAACTTCTGCGACCACGCCGAGATCGTGCGTGATGAGCAGGATTGCTGTGCCGAACTGCTGCTGAATGCTGGCGAGCAGCTCAAGAATTTGCGCCTGAATCGTGACATCGAGGGCGGTGGTTGGTTCGTCGGCAATAAGCAACGCCGGGCGCATCATCAGCGCCATGGCGATCAGCGCGCGCTGGCGCATGCCGCCTGACATCTCGTGTGGATACGACTTGGCCCGGTTCGCAGGATCGGGAATTCCTACCATCGCGAGCATTTCCACGGCGCGTTTCCATGCCACAGCTCGTGACGCGCGGTCGTGAACGCGGGCGACCTCGGCGATCTGGTCGCCCACGGTGAACACCGGATTCAGCGCCGTCATCGGTTCCTGAAACACCATCGCAATGCGATTTCCCCGAAGCCGTCGCACTTCCTCTTCGCCCATCGTCATCAAATCCTTGCCTTCGAAGACGATGCGGCTTCCGGCCTCAATACGACCCGGTGGATCGATGAGCCGGAGCAGCGACAGCGCGGTCACGGATTTCCCGCACCCCGATTCACCGACCAGGCTCACCGTTTCGCCCGGAAAAATGTCGAATGATACGCCGTCAACTGCTTTCGCCACGCCACTTCGTGTATGAAACCACGCGCGCAGGTTTTCGACTTTGAGGAGAGGCTGGGAAACCGAGGATGTCATGACCGCTGAACCTGCTTCGGATTCAGCGACATGCGCAAGCGGTCGGCGACCGCATTCGTCGACAGTGCGGTCGTAATGAGGAGCAGTCCCGGGAACAGGGTCAGCCACCAGGTCACCGCAATCGACTCACGTCCGAGATGGATGATGTTGCCCCAGCTGGCGTCTGGTTCCGGGATTCCTCGGCCGAGGAAAGCGAGCCCCGCTTCGAGGATGACAACCTGAGCGACGGCTACGGTTGCTGCCACCAATACCGGTGCCGCGGCGTGTGGGATGACATGTGTTCGCAGCACGCGCCAGCGCGACGCTCCCAGTGCCGCCGCCGCAGCAACGTACTCCCGCGTCCTTACGGACTGCGCCACGCTGCGTGCCAACCGACTGACGCCGAACCAGCCGGTGAGTCCGATGACAAGAATCAGCAGTTCCGGTGTCACGCGTGGCCACAATGCAATGATCGTGAGAATCAGGAGGACGCGCGGAATGGCGAGGAGCATGTCCACCACGCGCATCATCACCGCGTCGATGCGGCCACCAAAAAAACCAGCGGTCGCCCCCCAGCTTAATCCAGCAGTCGCAGCGAGGGCGGCGGCCATGACACCGGTGCGCAGCGAAACCCGCGCGCCGTACAACACCCGCGACAGGACGTCGCGGCTGTATGGATCGGTGCCGAACCAGTGTGCCAGAGATGGTGGCCGCGATTTGAGGACGATAAGACCAAGCTGATCGTTAGGCGGATAGGGTGCAAGCCACGGGGCCGCGAGCGCGGCCGCCGCCATCACACACAACGCGGCGACCGCCAATCGGCCACCGGTGTCAGAGGTTACCGCTTGCCACAGCCCGGCGGCCCCGACGCGTCGTGCGTCGGTCGGCGGCTGAATGCTCAGCACCATGGTCGGCGTGTCAGACACGAACGCGCGGGTCTGCGTACGCGAGCGCGAGGTCCGCCAGCAGGTTGCCGACGACCACGGCGATACTGGCAAAAATTGTGGTGGCCAATACCACCGGATAATCCCGACTCAGCAGAGATTCCACGGCCAGCGTGCCGAGCCCAGGCCACGCGAACACATACTCAATGAACACGGCACCGCCAACGAGCACGGGGAGCAGCAGACCGAGCAGTGTGATAGTTGGGAGCAGCGCGTTCCGAAGGGCGTGACGCCGAATCACCGTGCGTCGGGAGAGTCCCTTTGCGTGCGCCGTGCGGATGAAGTCTTCGGGGAGTACATCTTCGAGCGCGGCCCGCTGATGGCGGGCGATGAGTGCGCCCACGAGAAGAGCGAGCGAGGTGGCAGGAAGCGCGAGGTGCCGCAGCACGTCCACCAGCTTAGCGCCGGGCGACATATAGTCGTGCATCACCTCGTCCACTATTCCGCTGACGGGGAACCACCGCAGCTTGAGACCGAACACGATCATTAAAGCGAGCGCTATCCAGAAATCGGGAATGGCGCCGAGTCCCACGACAACGGTGTCCACGACGCGCTCCGCGCGCGACCCGCGATGCATGGCCTGCCAGACGCCGACGAGAACGCCGACAACGGCGCCAAGCGTCAAGGCGGTGGCCATCAGGAGAAAGGTGCGCGGGAAGGCCGTGAGGACGAGTGTAGCCGCCGGCCGCTGCCGGGCAAACGACTCCCCGAAGTTTCCCTGAAGAACCTGCCCCGAATAACGCACAAATTGTTCAGCTACGGGACGATCGAGTCGGTAGCGTTCGCGAAACGCCGTACGCCGGGCCTCAGTCATCCGGGCGTCGTCCAGGAGAGGGCCAAACGGCTCGCCGGGGGCGGCGTGTATCAGTCCGAAGGTAAGCGAAGTAACCGCGAACACCGTTACCACGCCAAGGGCGAGTCGCCGAATAATGAAGGCAATCATCTGCGCTATAGTGTAGCGCCGCAAACGCCAGCCGTCACCCGAAGCGCCTGGATCTTGGACCGCTTCCTAGCGTCTCCAGGTCCATTCGGGCGACCGAAACAGCACTTCAGCATCCTGCGCTCTGCGCATAACTGCGGCCACCTCGTCTTCGTTCAGCGGCGTGGCCGCCGGGTCCCAGGCTTGTGCGACCACGGCGAACAACGCGTCTGCCACCTCCCCCGCCGATACGTCCCGGCCAAGCGTGTCGCGCAGCGTCGCAACTGGCGCGAGCGCCGGCTGCGGACGCAGTGACGCGTGCGCAAGAAGTCCCTGATCGTCTCTGACAAGGATTGACCCATGTTGCAGAAACGCCCCTTCTTCGCGGAGTTGGGCGCTTCCGACAAGCTTCGCATCCCCCACGGCGATTTCGCCCGGTGCGGGCATCTCGAAGCACGGCGATCCGCCTGGTTTTGGCATGCGCATCGTGCGCTCGACGATTTGTGCGTCGACGTTGAGACTGCGCAGGGCGCTCACGAGCGCCGCGTTGATCGTGTTGTACTGGGTTCTCAAACTTGCGTCATCGTCGCACGGAGCGACCACGGCGTAGGTGATCTCCCGATGATGCAGGACAGCACGTCCCCCCGTTTGCCGCCGCACCACGTCGAGGCCGGCGTTTCTGGCGAGCTCGGCGTCGTAGTGTCCGCGGGCGCTCTGGTTCCTGCCGAGCGAAATTGTGGGGGCGCTCCACTCGTAGACACGCACGACACCTTCGCCCGACGCACGGGCCCGATCCATGAGTGCCCGATCGACGCCCATGTTCATGGGCCCCGGCAGTGGGCGCGTTTGCAGAAAACGCCAGTTCATTCTCAGAGGATAACGAGCGTGGCCCGCACATGCACCACCCGACGCAGCACCGCGCGGCGTGGGCAAAGCCGGTCTCAGGATCCACGCGCGGCTGGTGCTTCCTCACTCACGTGCGATCAATACCTTTCCTCAGCAAATCTGATCGCTCCTTTCGCCGAGAGACATGTCTACTTCGCTGCAACACCTTCTGACCGAATCCGACACTTTTGTGCGTCGCCACATCTCGACCTCTCTGGCGGACGTCAACGCGATGCTCGAAGTCCTGGGATATAAAACGCTGGATGAGTTCATTGATGCCACGGTTCCTGAGGGCATTCGCCTGCGTCGGATGATGACCACCGGACCGGCCCGTACCGAGCATGACGTGTTGGCGGAACTCCGCGGCATGGCGGCAAAAAACACCGTCGCGCGTTCATTTCTTGGCATGGGTTACTATGACACGCTGGTCCCACCGGTCATTCAACGGAATATTTTGGAGAATCCCGGCTGGTACACCGCATACACGCCCTATCAGGCCGAGATCGCGCAGGGGCGACTCGAAGCACTGTTGAACTACCAGACGATGGTCATCGATCTCACGGGTCTTGAGATTGCGAATGCCTCGATGCTGGATGAAGGAACGGCAGCGGCCGAAGCCATGCACCTCGCCTACGGGGTCAAGGGAAAAGAGGGGAAGGAGACGGTTGTTGTAGATCAGGCGTGTCATCCGCAGACGATTGACATCGTGAAAACCCGAGCCTGGGCGTCGGGTCTCAAGGTGGTTGTCACGGATTTATCTGGTGCAGCATTCGGGGACGACGTGTTTGTAGTGATCGCGCAGTACCCCACGACAGATGGCGCGGTGATTGACTATCGAGAGGTCGCAGATCGTGTGCATGCAGCTGACGCATTGCTCGTTGTGGCGACCGACCTGCTGGCGCTGACGCTGCTGGCTCCGCCGGGAGAGTGGGGCGCTGATGTCGCGGTAGGTAACTCACAGCGATTTGGCGTCCCCATGGGATTTGGCGGGCCACACGCGGCGTTTTTCGCGACGAAAGACGAGTTCAAGCGACTTATGCCGGGACGGCTGATCGGCGTGTCGCGCGATGCACAGGGGCGCATGGCGATGCGGATGGCGCTTGGTACGCGGGAGCAGCATATCCGGCGGGAGAAGGCAACCAGCAACATCTGCACGGCGCAGGTGCTGCTGGCTGTCATTGCCGGCATGTATGCGGTATGGCATGGGCCGGCCGGTTTAACGCGCATTGCAAAACGTGTGCACCAGTATGCCGCGCTGCTGGCAGCCGGGGCGGAGCGCCTTGGCCACCGCGTGGAGCACGCGAACTACTTTGACACGGTGCGTATTGAGCTCAATGGTCGCGTGGCGACGGTCGTTGGGGCTGCGGCCAAAAAGCTCGGTGTCAACGTGCGAGCTGTCAGCGATTCCGCGATCTGTGTGTCAACTGACGAGACCTTCTCGCACGAGGACCTGGCCCTTGTGCTGACCGCGTTGAACGGCGGCGACAAGCTCAGCTTCGAGGTCGCTGAGTTGTCGACGTCCGTGGATTCGCGCTACGATGAACGCTTCGCTCGCACGTCACCGTTCCTGACGCATCCGGTGTTTTCGATGTACCAGCCCGAGCACGAGATGCTGCGGTATATCCGCAAGCTGGAGTCGAAGGACCTGTCGCTCTGCCATTCAATGATTCCGCTGGGATCATGCACGATGAAGCTGAATGCAACGGCCGAGATGTTGCCTGTAACATGGCCTGAGCACGGCCGCATGCATCCGTTCGCTCCTGCGTCGCAGACGGCAGGCTACGCGAAGTTGTTTGAGGATTTGGAAAAGGATCTGGCTGAGATCACCGGGTTCGCTGGTGTGTCGCTGCAGCCGAATGCCGGATCGCAGGGCGAATACGCAGGTTTGCTCGTGATTCGCACGTACCATGAATCACGTGGCGATACCCATCGCGACGTGTGTCTGATTCCACAATCGGCGCACGGAACCAATCCCGCCAGCGCCGCGATGGCCAGCATGAAAGTTGTGGTCGTCAAGAGCACCGCCGATGGAAACATTGACCTCGACGACCTCCGGGCGAAAGCGGAGCAACATGCCGCGAATCTTGCGGCGCTCATGGTCACCTATCCGTCCACCCACGGCGTCTTCGAAGAAGGCATTCGCGAAGTCTGCGATATCGTGCATCAGCACGGCGGGCAGGTCTATATGGATGGGGCGAACATGAACGCGATGGTGGGCGTTGCCCGTCCCGGCGACATCGGCGCGGACGTCTGCCACCTCAATCTGCACAAGACGTTCTGCATTCCGCATGGTGGCGGTGGGCCAGGTATGGGACCGATTGGCGTGGCGCCGCAGTTGGTGCCGTTCCTCCCCGGGCACCCGGTCGTTCCGCAGTCCGGTCGCACCACGTTGGGAGCCGTCTCGGCGGCACCTTGGGGCTCAGCATCCATCCTCCCAATCTCCTGGGTTTACATCAAGATGATGGGAGCGGAGGGTCTCGCACTCGCAACGAAGATCGCGATCCTGAGCGCCAACTACGTGGCGCATCGACTTGACCCGTATTTTCCGGTGCTCTATCGCGGACGCAACGGCAGGGTCGCACATGAGTGCATCGTGGACCCGCGTCCCCTCAAGGCTGCGAGTGGCGTTGAAGTCGAGGACATCGCCAAGCGTCTTATGGATTACGGATTTCACGCACCGACGGTCTCGTTCCCGGTTGCTGGAACGCTGATGATTGAACCGACGGAATCGGAATCGAAGGCGGAACTTGATCGCTTCTGCGACGCGCTTATTTCGATTCGCGGCGAGATAGACGAGATCGCGGCGGGGGTGCTCGACAAGGCAGACAATCCTCTCAAGCACGCGCCGCACACGCAGGAGGTGGTGATCTCGGATTCGTGGGATCGGGGCTATTCGCGCGAGCGCGCGGCGTTCCCGGCGCCGTGGACGAGGGAACGAAAGTTCTGGCCGGCGGTCTCGCGTGTCGACAATGCGTACGGCGATCGCAACATCGTTTGCTCGTGCCCACCGATTGAGGCGTACGTCTGAAGCTGAACGCAGGGCCGCCCTTCGAGCGGCCCTGCGAGTTACTACCCGATGTGGGCGGCGTAGGCTTTTGCGTCCATCAATCCCTGTGGCGGTGATGCAACTTTCATTTTGATCATCCAGCCCCCGCCGTACGGATCTTTGTTGATCTGCGACGGGTCGGCGTCGAGGTTGCTGTTGATCTCTTTGATTTCTCCCGTCAGCGGGCAGAAGAGCTCCGAGACGGCCTTCACCGCTTCGATGGTACCGAAGACGTCGTGCGCGGCATACGTCGCGCCAACCTTCGGAAGCTCAACAAACACAATGTCGCCCAGCTGGTCCTGAGCGTAGTCGGTAATACCGACGAGATAGACGCCGTCCTCGTCCGTCGCTTTGATATACTCGTGATCGGCGGTGTACTGCAGGTCGTTCGGAATGTTGGCCACGAAAACTGTCCTCGGTCGTGAGTTCGGCGGGTAGTCTAGGGGAGATCAACCGCCGACGGAAGGACATCGTCTGCTTCACTTGGCTTCGGCGGCCACGTGGGGCCCGTCAGGACGAGCCACAGTGCCTCCACCTGCGCAACCAGGTCGTCGAGGTTGGAGGCGTTTTCGATGATGAGGTGAGACCTCGGCCGTTTGCCCTCTGACGGTTCCTGAGCCCGGATCATCGCGTCAGCCTGCTGTCGAGAGAGGCCGCGTAGCAGCATCAGGCGTTGGCGCCTTAGTGTTTCGGGGGCATCGACGAGGACAATGTAATCGAACTGGCTGTCGAGTCCGGTTTCGAACAGGAGCGGAATATCGCACACCGTGCACGCAGCACCCTCGTGTGCGCCACGGGCGATGTCCAGACGACGCAGGCGCTCGACCTCCGGATGCACGATGGCGTTTAGCTCCAGTCGCTCCGCCTCATTGTTGAACACAATATCCGCGATGGCCCCACGGTTTAATGTTCCGTCATTGTGGATGACATCGTCGCCCCAGCGCGCTTTGATGGATTGCAGGGCAGGAGATCCGGGGGCGACCGCTTTACGGGCGAGCTCGTCTGCGTCAACGATGTGGGCGCCCCGTTCCCGAAGGAGGCGGGCCACCGTGGATTTCCCGCTGGCGATGTTGCCCGTGAGCGCAATCACGCGGGGGACATATTGGAACTGGTTCACGATCGAAGCCTAGTACCGACGCGCCCTTCCTGCAAAGTGCAGGTCAGGCGGCGTCGGTCACTTCGGACGCCGACGCATCCTCAAGCATGCGTGCAATGACCCACTCCGAGCCGCCCCTGGCGCGGATTTGCGACGGCGTGGAACGGAGGTAGCGCTGGCACGAGTTGCGAAAAGCTGAGCCCGAGGGGAAGTGCAGGGCAAGCGCGACATTGTCTGCGCTGCGCTGGCCGTCCTCAAGCAGATGTGCTGCAACGAGGAGGCGGCCCCACATAATCAAACGCTGGGGTGAGGGGAACGAGGCTTGTTCCAGATGTTTGGCGAGGACGCGGCGGCTCAATGTCACGCGCCGGGCCAGATCGTCAGCGCTGAGGTGGTCGTGGGCACGGGTGACCACCACCATGACCGCGTCGCGCACCGAAGGTCGGAGCTTCTCTACGATCGGCCGAACCAGTCCTGCGACGCCGCGCGCCTCCGCCTGTTCGAGCGTTGCCGTGATCGACAGGGCGTCATCGTCGCGATCTGCCAGGATGAGCGCGTCCACGCCGGAGCGCCCGGCGTCGAACAGGTCGCGGAGGCGATCGACCGTTGGATCGATGTAGGCGACCGTGCCCATGCGAGGAAAACGACGCTTGAGTTGCCGGACCGGATCGAGTGTGAGTTCACCGTTGGCGTAGAGGTCGAGGATTGCAAGATGCACGGGACGTATCTCACAGAGCCGCACCAACTCGTCCCAGTCCGCGCACGGTTCGACCGTGTGACGCCCCCTGATTGCGGAGCGTAACCTGAAGAGGCGTGATGGGTTAGGGATCAGGGCGGCTATCAAGCCCATGCGACTCCACCGTTGCGGTGTTGGAATTGCCTTCACGGCACAGACGGATGGGCGAGCGTCAGGTCACAGAGGGACCGCCGACAATCGGCGTGACGAGTGTGGTCATCCCCGTAACAGGCACCAGAGTCGTTTGTGCTATCGTGGGTCGCATGCCCGGCGTCTTGTAGTGAGGCGCATTCGGCCATGGATGTGGAGATGTGAGTTGTATCACGAGGCACGTCGCCCCGTGCGGCCATGGAGAGACGCATGAGATCTCTATGCACGACCTCAGCCAGGGCGCGGGCGGCGCGGGCGGCGCGACAGCGCACGGAGCGGCGCGGCTTTACGCTGCTCGAGCTCGTCGTCGTGCTGATCATGGTCGCGCTGATCGCCGGCATGGCCATACCGCGGCTTAATTACGAAAAATTCCGGGCCGAAGCGGCGATGCGCACCGTGCGCACGATTATGCAGGGCGCCCAGCGCAATGCCATCATGCGACAGACGAACGTCGTCGTTGCGTTCGATGTGGCGACCGGGCAGATGCAGATCATCGAAGATGCAGACAACGACTGCGTGCAGGACCCCGGTGAGCGGGTGAGTAAGCGCGTGCTCGAAGAGGGAGCAAGGTTTCATATGCCGCCCACGCCGTACGGTGGGCCGGTGAGCAGCGCGATCAGCGGTCCGAATCTCTGTACCATCAACGGGTTGCGCGCGATTCAGTTTCTTCGCGACGGCGCAACCAGTACTGAACTCGACATTTATCTGACGTCCAGCAGGGGCACCGCCACCGACTATCGGCTGGTGCGGGTCACGCAGGCGTCTGGTCGAACGGAATCGTTCCGCTTCGACGGCTCTGGCTGGAAGAGGACCAACTAATGCGACGCACATCCATGAACACTGAGCGGAAGGGTCTCTCGCTGCTCGAGACCATGATGGCGCTCACAATTCTGGCTACTTCACTTATCGGTATGGCCGAATACGGTCGGCGTTTCGCGACCAGCAGTGGTGCGGCCATGACAACGAACAGCGCACTCGACATCGCAACTGAACGCATTGAGCGCGTCAAGGCAGAGCGCAATTATGTGTCCATGGATACGCTCGCCGGGACGGTCAGCGTGGTGAAAAACGTCAACGGTGTAAGCCTGACGTATACCCAGGTCACCACCATAACGCGCATTGCGTCGTCGCAGGTTGATTACAAGATCGTGACCGTCCGGGTGACTCGACCGACCATGGCGCAACCGATCAGGAAAACCACCGCGGTCGCCCGCTTTTAGGAGCCCACCATGCGACTTATGAAATCCAACCCTCTCGCACCGCTGTGTACAGCCGCACGACCCACCCGGGTCAGGGCAGGCTTCACTCTCGGCGAGCTCCTGCTCTCGATCACCATCACGATCGCGGTATTCTCCGCCGCCGTGCCGTTCTTCACCTTGCAGATGCGGCAGCTGCAGCAGAACCTCGGCCGCAGCGACGCGCAGATGACCGGTCGTTTTGCTCAGAACACCATCGACCGCGAGCTGCGAAACATCGGGATCGGCACAACGGGCATGGATCCGGCCAACGGCATCCCGCGCAACCAGCCCAAGATTGTTCAGGCAGGTCCGTTCTCTGTGACGTTCAATACTGATCTCATCGCGGCGGACACGGTGGATATCAAGGCGGTCTACTACGACCCCAACGTGCCGCTGGCTCTCACCACCGCGTTAGCGAGCGTCGGCGCGATCACACTTCCTGTGACCGGCGTGTCATATCCGGACTATGTGTACCGGGATGGCAATGGCGCGTTGAGCCTGGCGGAGACGATTTCGTACTGGGCCACCGTGGATTCCACGTCGGGATTTGCGGACGAGTTCATCTTGTTCAAGCGCACGAACAATGGCCCGGTGTCGGTCGTGGCTCGCGGTGTACGCGTTCCTGCTGGGCAGTCATTATTCAGCTACAGGCGTGTGAACGCAGCTGGTAACATCATTGTCGTACCAAGCGCTCAGCTGCCGATTCGCTGGAACGACGCATCGCAGCTCGCCGACTCCATTCGTACAGTGACCATCAGTCTTCGTGGCATCGTCCGCGGATACAATCTGCAGAACAAACCGCAGACCTTCGAACGCGAGGTCACCTCTCAGACGTCACTGGCCAACATCGGGCTGTCGCAGCGCAACTCTTGCGGAGACATTCCGCTGGACGCCGGAGTTCCGGGTGCCGCGTTGGTAAACATTCTCGGCGTGTGGCGCGTGCAGGTCACGTTTGGTGCTTCGGGTGATGAAGCGTCGGGTGAACGCGACGTGGAGCGCTACGCAGTCTTCAGGCGACCACTTGGAGGCTCGTTCGATGAGCCGGTCGCCGCGGTAGGAAAATCCGGCGGGCCTTACATGTGGGAAGACTTCAATCTCGACTCCGGAAACATTTACGAATACGGCGTTGCCGCCCAGGATTGCTCACCTGCCAACTCGAGCATTCGCACAACCGCCGCAGTACTACATCCATAACAGGTCAGACACTCATGCGCTCCTCGTTTGCCAAACGAATGATCGGGCATGCGCGTCGCGGGTCGGCGCTGATGCTCACGATGGTGTTCTCGCTCGCCCTGGGTGGCCTCGCCATCTCGGCCATCTACATGTCGGGCAGCTCAACCATGCTGTCCAAGTTGTACGATCGCGAGCGCGACTATCGCTACGCCGCCGAGTGGGCACTGGCCGTGGGCAAGTCACGGATCACGGTTGACACCATGCTGACGCTGCCCGATTCGTTGTACATTCAGTTGATGAACGGTCAGTCGGTGACCGACGCATCCGGCGGCACTGTGCCCAAGGTCCTGGTCGATCTGTATGCAGGAGTTGGCGGTGGCTCCACGGGCCAATACGGCCGCTTCGTTGAGCTGGTCGCCGTCGCCTACGACAATGGGGGTGCGCGTCACATCCGTCGTCTGGAAGTGCAGGCTGAGAATTTTGCGCGCTATGCGATGTTTGTGGATCAATGGCCAACGGGAGCCTGTTATACGACGGGCGAAATTCTCCGCGGCCGCTCACATTCCAATCAGAACTTCAAGAACTGCGCATCGTCACCAGGTGCCATCTATACGGACACGGTCAGCGCGGTGAACACCGTAACAGGCACGGCACAATTTCAGGTAAAGGTCAATGGCGTGGCGCGGATTCCGTTCCCGTCCGTAGCTCGTCTCAGCTTTATGCCGGGATACGCTGCGTCGGCCAATCTGTCATTCACTCCGAACCCAGTGGTTGGATCCGTTGGCGGGTCACGCATGGAATTCGTGGCGGTGGACCTGGATGGAAACGGAAACTTTATGGGCCCGGCAGAAGGGTATTTCCGCGTTTTTGATTCAACGGTCGACACCACGCGCACCCGCATGAGCTGGGCCGGCGCCAACAATCGCATCGACAACAATATTCTTCCGGGCGCTCAACGCGTGAACGTGTTGAATCATTGTGGTCTGAACTACGTATTCAATATTGATGGCGGGCTGATAAACAACGATACGCTGTTTGTCCCCCTTGCTGCACATGATGCGGGCAACGCGCGCTACACATGGTTCCGTGACTCCCTGCAGCAATGGGGTACAGTCGCTCCGCTTCGCAACGGAATGACCGCGGCCACATGGGCAGCACGCTCCACGCTTGCAACAAGCACCAACGCAACCATCGCCAACTTTATGAACGCACCGCCGACGGGGCAGACCGTTCGTTGCTATCCTGCCGGCGATCCGCACCTGATGGCCGTTGAGCGCCGCGACGCAGGTGGTGGCGCTGGCGTTCTCAACGCGGCAGACAGGCGTGGCGGGTCTGACACCACGTTCAGCGCTGTGACGTTGACGGGGTCGTGGCGTGCGTGGCCTGGTTTTGGTGGCACGGGAGCGTTCGTTCCCGGACTGACTCGCAGACAAATGACGGAAGAACCCTTCCTGTGGCCCGTCCATCGCCTGCAGAACCTCAACTCCAAGGGTGTCATCTACGTCAACGGTGACATTTATCTGGGCGGCCTCTTCAGAGGACGTGCGACAGTTTACATCTCCGGCGTCGGCAAGTTCTACGATGATCTGGTTTACGTCACCAACCCGGCGTCACTCCCGATCTGTCAGAATCTCCTCGGCATCATTACAGGAAGTCATCTGATGATTACCGATGGTGCGCTCACGCGACCGCGCGCCGTAAACGGTACCGGCGTCGCCAACGTCAAGTTTTTCGATGACAATCAGGATTTCTTCCTGCACGCTGTCACTCTGGTTGGAGTAACGAATACAACGGCAACGTTTGGTGTGGAGAGCTATAGCACCGGCCCCAACGCTGGTCGTGCATGTACTCCCGTCTCCGGATACAGTGTAACAACGTCGGGCGGTTGTATTTCGCAGGCAGGGGGCGTGATCCATCGGGATATTACCGCAACGTTTGCCGGCACCGGTACAGGGTTCGCCGAAAATCGGGTGAAGGACGCCTGCCTCGACGTTGACTCTCCCCCGTATTTCCCACTCACAGGGAGATACGTCGACAACGAATTCTACGAGATCGACCCCGCGGTGTTCAACGCGATGGGTGTCGCGCAGTTCTATCGCCGCCTCCAAGGCAGCTAAGCAGCACGCAGGCATGTGAAAAAGGGCAGTGGCTTATCGCCGCTGCCCTTTTCCTTTCAGTCACTGTGCTCAGAGTCCGAGGCCTCGCTGCTGTTCGTCCGGACGACGCACCTCGTGACAGGCTCGGCACCTCGCCTCGTACGTGTCAGCGGCGCCCACCATGATGACCGGTGAGTCCCACGCCGCCGGAACTCCCTGTATCAGCCGCTGATTGCGGCACGCCGGCGCCCCGCACAACACGCAGATCGCGTGCAGCTTATCAACAACTTCAGCAATGGCCAGTAACCGCGGCATTTGACCAAATGGTTCGCCGCGGAAATCAGTATCCGTTCCGGCCACGATCACGCGCCGGCCACGCGAAGCGAGTTGTGTCACGAGATCGCAGATCCCTGCATCGAGAAACTGGGCCTCGTCGATCGCAATGACGTGTGCCGTTGGATCGATCCGCGATGCAATTTGTGCAGATGAATCAACGGGAACGGCGTGTGTGGAGTTCCCGTCGTGACTGGAAACGGCGAACAATCCAGCGTACCGATCGTCCAGGTGCGACTTGAACACCTGGACCCGCTTGCGTGCGATCACTGACCGGCGTACGCGGCGCATGAGTTCTTCGGTTTTGCCGCTGAACATCACACCCGCAATCACCTCAATCCATCCACCGGCCAGTTGCAGCGTGCTCACCTGGACTTGGGGCCTCCTCGCTTGGAGCTGCGCAGCCGGTCACCGCGATTACGCCATTCGTCAGACTCACGTATGGCTCGCGGTCCGCTCGGCGCCGGGGGGCCACCGCCATCACGACCAGCGCGACCCCGATCGTCACCACGGGGTGCCCGCGACCCAACATCCCGGATTCCGTCGAACGAGCTGCGCGAGCTGCGTTCCTTGCGAACGAAGCCACCGCCGCCACCTCGCGGTCGGCTGCCCGTACTCTCTGATCGATCCGATCGCTCAAATCTTTCGCGACCGCCTGAACCGCCAGACCCGCCGGATCCGCCCAAGCTGCCTCGCGAGCGATCTCCACCGCTGCGCCTACCGTCCGAGTCGGAGCTGTATCGTGCTCCACCGCGTCCGGATGAACCGGAGTCTTCGCCTCGGCTCGATCGACCGCGGAACCCCTCACTGCTGCGTCGCGGCTTATCGAAGCCCCCCGACGGTTTGCCACGTGATCCGCTGTCGCGGTCACGGCCACCGGCGCCGCCAAACCCGCCGCGCGCCGATCGCTCTGCACGCAGGTCTTCCCCTCTCGAACCGGAGGACGGGCCAGGTCCCTGATCCCGCCGCGCGTTGATCACGCGACCACGAATGGTCTTACCGGTGATCGCCGTAATCACCTCATCGGCGACGCCCTCTTCCACTTCAACGAGCGAAAACGAGTCGCGCATCGTGATACGACCGATCTTCTCCGAGGAGATTCCCGACTCGCCCGCGATCGCGCCCACGAGGTCACCCTTGCGTGCCCCATCGCGTTCACCCACGCTGATGAACAAATTCGCCATCCCGTCGCTGGACGCGCTGCGGTCTGATTCCACCGTCTCGTGTCGTGGAGCCGCGGCCGGTGCGGATCGCTTCGGCGCCGCTTCGCGCTGCGGGGCCGCTTCACGCTGAAAGGCAGCTTCACGCTGAACGGGAGCTTCACGCTGAACGGGAGCTTCACGTGGCTGCGGAGCCGCCGCTCTCGATGGAGCAGGAGCGGTGTTTCGCTCAGCTATGCGAAGCAGTGCGGCTGCAACCCATGCCGGGTCGTAGGTGCTGAAGAGCGGTGCCAACGTCAACATTTCGCGATGGACGTTGCCGGCGCCGATTGCGGCGATGACCTGCTCCCGCACCTGTGCCTCACGGCTCGCGGCGTCGTCGACTCCGAGCGTGAGTGTCAGGGGGCGAGCACCGGTGCCTGCCGCGCGCAGAAACGCCGAAAGTGAATCCGCGGAGACAAAAGCGACAACACGCGCCGGCTTCGCCTCGAATACTGTTTCCAGTTCCTCGGCGGCGAGTGGAGCGTCGAACAGCACCACCAGGGCTTCGCCCTCGGCGATCGGGCCATCGGAATACTCGACAAGCGGATCACCAGGGGCGTAGCCCAGCGCCGCCAAGGCAAAACACGAATCCTCAGCGGATTCTTCGGCTGAGATCACCGTGGCGTGCACGGGATCCACCTTTTCGAGGAGACGGCTTAATGCATCAGCTCTCGCCGACGGATCAACGACGACATACTCCAGCGAAAATGAACCGGGAGTCTGGACGTCGTGGGTGATGACGCGCGCACGATGCGCGTGCGACTTCATGAATTCGGTCAGGGTCTCAGACGTCCGAGCGGCAAACAGCACTCGCGCGGCAGTCTTGGGCACCTCAGCCAGAATCACACCGAGTGTGGACTCGTCAGTCAGGAGCTCTTCGATACCGACGAGGACAAGCGTCCCCACCGACTCGACTTTGAGCAGGGATTGAGAGAGGAATTGTGAGGCGAGCGCCGGAGTTGTCACGATCGCCGCGGGCACAGTCGCGAGGCGTCGTGCAGCGCGCGCCGAACTCGCGAGCGGAGTCAGCAGAACACCTTCGACGTCCAGCGTGGCGTTAATGGACGCTGCAAGGCCAACGGCCTCGCGCGCCGACGGCACCAGAATCAGCAACTCGGCACCAGCGGCTGCTGCTTCGTCTTCGCCCGGTGTGATACGTTCAACGAGTGGGGAAAGAATGCCGCTGAGGCGTTGGTCACCCAGTGGCAGTACGTGCACTACATGACGGCTTTTGGCCGCCCCCTCTATCACAGAGACCTGCTCCACAAATCCTCTCTTTTCAATCACGCGTCTTGGTTCGACGCGATCGCGATAATACGAATTACAAACGAACATCAAGTATAGCCAACGCGCCCTCGTGCCTCCAACTTTGCTCACTTCCACTACCAGAGCGATTTCGTGAGTTTTCAGCCCTCGTCCAACATTTCCCTTATGCGGGAATCCGCCACGATTGCCGTGGCGCAGCAGGCCCGCGCGCTCCGGGCAGCTGGCCGTCGGGTCATCGATCTGGGAGCTGGGGAGCCCGATTTCCCGACGCCACAGTTCATTTGCGACGACGCCGCGCAGGCCGTGAGGGAAGGGGCGACCCATTATACCGCCACTGAAGGGATGTTGTCCCTGCGTGAAGCCCTCTGCGCACATGCCGCTCACTACGGTCCGCTGGGTACGGGAATAGCGCCCAACGAGATTGTCGTCTCGAACGGCTCGAAACAGTCGATCTTCAACGCCTGCTTCGTGCTGTTTGGTCCGGGCGACGAAGTGCTGATTCCCACGCCGTCCTGGACGTCCTATTACGAAATGGTTCAGCTGGCGCGCGCACATCCGGTCGGCGTGATGGGTGATCCGTCCAACGATCTCAAGGTGACGGCCGACGATCTCGTACGCGCCTCTACGCCGCGAACGAAAGGGCTCATTCTCAACTCGCCGTGCAACCCGACAGGGGCTGTTTATTCAGCTGATGAGCTGAAGGCGATTCTTGACGTGGCGGAACAGCACGGATGGTGGGTGATCAGCGATGAGATTTACGCGCGACTGGTGTACGACGGACCGGCGCCAAGTGTATTTGCAGTCGCAAAATCTCGAGAACGCGTGATTCTGATGGACGGAGTCGCCAAGGCGTATGCGATGACGGGGTGGCGCGTGGGCTGGAGTATTGCGCCACTGGCGGTCACTCGGGCGATGACGGCGCTTCAGTCGCACGCCACGTACCACACGGCGGCCGTCTCGCAATACGCGGCTCTCTCCGCCGTGACGCGCCGCGCGGAGTCGGAGGCGGCTATCGCAGCTATGCTCACTCAATACCGCCATCGCCGCGATGAGGGGTTGCGCGTGCTCAGTGCCTGTCCCGGGCTCGGCATCGTTAGGCCGGCCGGTGCATTCTATTTCTACATCAACGTGGCCGCCGCTGCGCCCGGTGATGAAGATCCTGGATCCACGTTTGCTCGTCGGCTTCTGGACGAGCATGGTGTTGCCATTGTACCAGGCGTGGCCTTCAAGACGCCGGACTGGATCCGACTGTCCTACGCCTCCCCGGTGGAGCAGGTACTCGAGGGGGCGCAACGGGTAGTCCAGCTTTTTGCAGATATGGCCAGATCGGAACCGGCACGGGCGCGAGCGTGATTGGTGCCGACTGATCAGATTCAGCATTCTCACCTAAGGACAGGGCACTCGCCGTGATTACAACGATCGTACTCATCAAGGCCGACCCGAAGCGTATTCCGGAGACGGCACGGGAACTCGCCGGTATACCGGGTGTGCACGAGGTCTATTCGGTATCGGGCGAATGGGATCTCGTCGCCATAGTACGCGTCGCGGAGTATGGGGACATCGCGTCGGTCGTGACTGAGCGCTTTCCTGCCGTTGAAGGGCTCCTGCGCACGCAGACGCTGACGGCGTTCCGCGCGTACTCCAACCGCGACATTGAACAGGCGTGGGATATTGGTGCCGGGTGAGCCTGGTGTGATGCCGCAAAAGCCGCGGTCGCTGCAGGCCGCAATCGCACGCCTGACGAGAGATGTGCCCGAACTCAAGCTGGTGGCGCGGGGCAGCGGGGCAGTTCTTGAACTCAGTCGTTCCCTCGAGGACACACCGCGGACATCGCCGGCGCAGCTGATTGAGTCAGGTCCGTTTCGTGTGATAGACGTACCTCCCCCGATGGAGGCCGTCACCCATTTCCTCGATGGCATTCAGCGCAGCCGCGCTGTCGCGTATGTGGGAACCGTGCCGATCGTCGAGGGATTGGTCGGCGCGGTAATTCGCCAGCGACACGAACGTCGCCTGCGGTCGAGCGTGTACGAACCGCGGACCGTCCCGGCGTTGTATGCGCCACTTAACATTCTGAGTCCACGGATTCACGCGGCATTAAGTGGCCTGAATGTCCTGCTGCGCGACACCACTGAGTCGGACTCGGCCCCCATGGAGGAGCATCCGTTCCGACACCTGCAATTGGCGAACGATTTGGTCAAAACGGATCGGGAGCGCCTCGAGACCGAACTCGCGCAGGAATTCGCCGACAATCAGGCGGAAACCGGAGTCCTGTACATCGATGGATCTATTCCGCTCACGGATTCGTCAGCCGCCTGTGAACGCGTCGTTGGTGTTATCAAGAGTCACAACACACTCTACGTTGCCGGCCCCCCGCTTGAGGCGGTGCTGTCGATGGCCGAAGGACAACGCTCGCCCGTACTTCGCCTACAGGGCCGCCGCCGACGCGACGTGGCGAGTTGGTACCTGCGGCTACGCGATCCGTCTCAGCAGGACCCGTTTTTTGGTCTGGTGCGTATCGAGGTTCCGGTGGACGCGTTGGGAGACGACATCACACGAGTGGCGAACGACCGTTCAGCGTGGGTTCTTGCCGAGCGTTCGCCGCTGTCGCTGCCGGACGGACGCTGGGACACGATGGCATACGGGATTCGCGACTGCGAGAAATTTCTCCGGGCGATCGCCACCTGAGCGTATCCTGGTATTCGACGCATGCCCATTCAGGGAGCGTCTGCTACTTTTGATATGATGTCTGCTGACACGAACGATACGGTGGTTCCGCTCGGACGCGTGGTCGCGACTGAGCGCCGACCGAACACGCCTCACGAGTTCCATTTCTGGACGTCACTCGACTCGACGATCGGAATCGGAACCATTGTTGTTGTGGAGGGGACACATGCCGTGAATGGTGTGATCCCTCGCATCTACGGAGTGGTCACGGACGGGCTGAGTTATACAGATCTCGCCACGCCGCTGGACGATGTGCTTGGCTTTGATGCCGATCCCGCGCGCGCGGCGAGCAGTTCAACCGTAAGGAGCGAGATACGGTTGTACACGGCCGCCGTGCTCCGCCACGTGCCCGATGAGCCGCTGCAACCGGTGCCCATGGGCAAGGTTGTATTGGCCAACGACGTCGACGTGCAGGTCGCGCTTCGGATGGACGCCTTTATGAAGGCGGATAGCTCAACGGGAATCCCGATTGGCGTGTATCGGGGTGGGGGGCAGGAGTCTCCGATATATCTGGACGCCGACTTTCTGCTGGGACCGGAATCTGCGCACCTGAATATCACCGGTGTCTCCGGTCTGGCGACCAAGACGTCTGCCGTTCAGTGGCTGCTCAGTTCGATCTTCGCACATTTCCCCGCGAGCAAGGGGACGGTCGCTGCGCTGTGCTTCAACGTGAAGGGTCCGGACCTGGTTTTCCTCGATCAACCCACAGAGCTCAGCGAAGAAGATCGCCGGTTGTACGATCGATTGGGCGTTCCGGCTGAACCATTCCAGTCTGTGCATTACTACGCACCCTACGCGACGGACGGCGTTGCACTGAACACGCTGCGGTCAAATGAGGATCTGCAGCATAACGTACATCCGTTGACCTGGGGCCTGCGGGAGGTGCTGCAGTTTGCCGAGGTGTTGCTGAACAAAGATGACGTGGATGCCAAGGCCGACGCGTTGATCGACTTTATCAGCTCACGAGTAGTTGGGATGCATTTCCACGACGATCTCCTTGGGTCGCAGCATTACCGCGTGCAGAGTTTTGCCGAGCTGGATCAGTGGTTTCGCGACGTGATCGGCGCCATGGAATCCCGGAACAACGAGTCCTGGAGGACGCATCACATCGCGACCATCCGGAAGGTCAGGAATCGTCTGACAAATATCGCCACCCGTTGTCAGGGTCTGGTCACCAATGATGGTCAGGCGAGCGACCTTCCTTTCGGGAGCTTCGTGGACCGGTCGGTGTACGTTCTGGACGTTGCGAACCTTGAGGACGACGCGCAGGACCTGATCTTCGCCCGGGTGGTCTCGAAGTTGCGCGAGCAGCTCGAACGGCGCAGCCTCGGCGTCGATCATCTCGTTGTGTTCGTTGACGAGCTCAATAAGTACGCGCCGAGTGATGGTCACGATACATACGTAAGAAAGATGTTGCTTGATATAGCTGAAAGGGGCCGGTATCTGGGGTTGGTTTTATTCAGCGCACAGCAGTTTCGCTCTCAGGTTCATCGGCGGGTTGTTGGAAATTCAGCGACCGCGGTATATGGCCGCATGGATTCAGACGAGTTGGCGACGCCGGGCTATGCCGTACTGAGTCCCGCGATCAAGACCAAACTCGCCACGTTGGACAAGGGACAGCTCATGGTTCGACATCCGCATTTTGCGCAGCCGATTTTCGTGCGATTTCCGCGACCCAGCATGTTGACCGGTCGGGAAGGGGCGCAGCGTTTCCCTCCGCAGGCAGAGGTTCCTTTCGACGAGGCGATTCTGCGTTCGCTTCGCAAGTTGGATCCCGCGTTGACCATGGCCTCGATTCAGGATGTGTTCGGGTTGCATGAGGATCGTGATGTCGTGCGTGCCCGGGACGCGACCGTACGTGCGAGGCCCAAGGACGTCCGCACATTTTTCCGCTCGCAGTTCAATCGACGCATTCCCGCACAGCAGGAAAAGACCGAATCCAGACCACCGCTGCGGCCAATCCCCGCAGGCGATCCTTACGGCGGATGAGAATGCCGTTCGCACGTCGCGCGGCCCTGGCCTGCTGCGTGGTCGGCATGCTCTCTCCTGTTATGCTGGTGGCGCAGGGGTCATCCGCGGTGCACCTGCGATTGCGTCCTCTGCTGCACGACACACTGAGGATGCGAGTTGATCAAACCATAGAAATGGGGCGATCGGCGCACTCCGGGCGTGAACCGGGGCCATTCAGTGATCTTGCATCGATCGTGATGGAAGCACGACTTGTGGTTGAGTCGGTGGATGCAGGGGCGGCGGTCGTTCTCGCGGTCGCTGATTCGGTACGGGTCACGACGTCACCCGGGTATGCCGGTCTCGCGACATTGCGCTCCTTGGGCGCACTCGAAGGGCAACGATTCCGGTTCAGGATTCAGCCGGACGGATCGACGGCGCTCGCAGGAGGTGATCCCTGGGGCGGTGCGGCGCTTGGAGGCTTTCTTGCTCAGCTGCCGGCCACCCTGCCGACCGCTGCGGTGGTACCCGGTGAGTCGTGGTCACGCGTCATCACCATTCCCATGGCCGGTGTCACGGGCGGAAGCGCTGAGCTGGGATCGACCTTCCGCCTCGATTCACTCTCGCGATCCGGCGAATACGCGTACATCAGCCTGCGCGGGCAGCTCCAGCGAGCCTCGCCACCGCGTCAGGGCAATGACAAGGGACGCCGCGAGGGGCGTGGTGCGTTGCAGACGTCCGGGGATGTCAGCGGAACGATCGTCATGGACCTGCGCCGCGGGTGGATCACCGAGGCGCGCTCCTCGATCTCCCTCCTGTCCGAACAGGCTCAGGGCACGGGCAGCGGTGCATCGGTGACGCGGGTGCGAGTGCGGATCATCCAGTGGACGCGGGTGCTCTGACTTTATGCGGATTGTTCATCTTTCTGATCTCCACCTGGGCTATCGGCAGTATCATCGGCAAACGGCGGGAGGAATTAATCAACGCGAGGCGGATGTCGCCTCCGTCTTTCGCGAAGTAGTCGGAAAGATCATTGAGCTGGCACCAGACATCGTTGTCTTCGCAGGCGACATTTTCCACGCAGTCAGGCCGCCCAATGCTGCAATTGTGCAGGCGTTCCAGCAGTTCTCGCGGCTGACCGCGGCGCTGCCCAATGCGATCGTCGTTCTTGTCGCCGGAAACCACGATACACCGCGTTCCGCCGAGACCGGCTCAATCCTTCGCCTGTTTCGCGCGCTGGGATTGCACGTGGTTGATGCGGAACCAAAGCGTCTGGACTTCCCCGATCGGGGGGTGTCGATCCTCGCCGTGCCCGACGTCCCGGGCGTAGACATCACCTTTGACACGGATCCGTCTGCGGCGTACAACATACTCGTAATGCACGGCGAACTGCCCGGTGTTTTCGGCGTCGATATGGGATACAGCGAACCCGCGGCCGTGCAGGTGGCTCCCGAGGATCTGCATCTTGATCGCTGGTCGTACGTTGCCCTCGGTCACCACCATGTGTTCGGGCAGCTCGCGCCGCATGCGTGCTACAGCGGGTCCATGGAGTACACCAGCGTTAATCTGTGGGGCGACCTGCGCCGCCAGAAAGAGTTGAAGTTGCCGGACAAGTGTTTTGTTGAGTACGATCTGGCGACAAAAAAGCGAACCATTCATAAGATCAAGCCGGCCCGGGCACTGGTCGATTTGCCGCCGATCAACGCCGTTGGGAAAACCGCCGCCGATGTGGACGGTGAGGTGCGCGCGAACGTCGATCGTGTCAAAGGCGGTATCGACCACAAAATCGTTCGGCAAATCGTGCAGAATATTCCCCGACATATTGCGCGGGAACTTGATCACAAGGCGCTGCGAGAATACCGCCTCAGGGCGCTGCACTTCCACCTGGATACGCGTAAGCCGGAGCTGATGCGGTCGCTCAGTATCGGCGGCACCCCCGATCGCCGACCGTCACTGCGTGAACTGGTGCGTGATTATCTGTACAGCCGCCCGCTGCCTGTCGACGTGGATCGCGAAGCGCTCGTTACTCTTGGTCTGAAGTATCTCTCTGAGGCCGAGGATCGCGAAACGAGCGCTATGGTGGTCGAGAACGACGGGGGTGGCGAATGAAACTCACGGCACTCCGATTAACAAACTTCCGGCAGCATGTCGATTCGCAATTTGTGTTCGAAGCCGGCCTGATCGGTATCATCGGTCCGAATGGTGCCGGGAAGACAACTGTCCTCGAAGCGATTGCATGGGCGTTGTACGGACAGGCGGCGGCGCGCGGCAATCGCGACTCGATCCGATTTGTGCGTGCCGCCCCCCGCGCCTCGGTCAGGGTTGAGCTGGACTTTGAGCTCGGCGGTCATCGCTACCGGGTAGTGCGCGGATTAAACAGCGCAGAAGTATATCTGGATGACGGCGCCGAACCGATCGCCAATTCGATCTCCGCCGTCAGCGAGATGATGCAGCGCCGGCTTGGGATGACACGCACGGAGTTCTTCCACACGTATTTTACGGGGCAGAAGGAACTCAACGTGATGTCGACCATGGGAGCGGCTGAACGCGGTCGTTTTCTCAGCCGGGTGCTCGGCTACGACAGGCTTCGCGTCGCGCAGGATCTGGTAAAAGGTCGCAAACAGGCCGTCAGTCACGAGCTGACGGGGCTGCGCGCGGGGATGCCCGATCACGATTCCGTCATTCGCACGCTGGACGACACGCGGCAGCGCCTGATCAAGGCAGATCAGGAACTCGAATCCGCAACGAGTGCTCATCAGGTGGCGCGAGTCAGACTCGATGAGCTGTCGCCGAACTGGCAGCAGATGCAAGCGACGCGCGATCGTTTTCAGGAGCTCGCGGGCGAGCTGCGAGTGATCGACAGTGAACGCTCCGCTCAGTTGCGGGATGTCGAACGGCTCACAACCGAGCTGACGCATATGACGGCGGCCAAGGTTGAGCTGCAACGTGTGCTCTCGGAATTGTCTCCGCTGTCATCCGTCCCTGAGGAATTCAGCCGCTTTGAGGCGCTGCTGCGGGAGGAGGGGCGGCGACAGACGTTGACGGACACGCTGCGCGCTCTCCGCGAGGAGGTGACACAAAAGGAGGAACGGCTGGCAGTCCTTACCGACAGTTCCGAACGCGAAGAAGAAGCCATTGAACTGGTTGAGCGGCAGCGTCGCGAACTCGACGATGTGGCAGGGCAACTTGAGTTTAATCGCACCACCTGGATACGCGACCGGCAGGACGTCGAGACGAAGCGCCAGGCGCTCCGCGATCAGTACAAGGAACTGAAGAAGGAACGCGACGCATTTGTTGAACGGGGTGAAGACGCGCTGTGTCCCACGTGTCAGCGACCCCTGGGCGACTCGTTCCGGGCACTGCTCGATCAGCTGGATCTGCAGATGGAAAACGTGATCGAAGATGGCCGATACTTCAAGCAGCGCTACGAGCAGTTGGAACATATGCCCCCAGATCTCGTTGCACTGCAGGCCCGTCGCGAAGAGCTCAAGCGGGCAGCATCGGAGGCAGAACAGCGATTGACACGTCTGCGATCTGAGGTCGCGGAGATGTCGGCGCTCTCCAGAGAGCTGCAGACCAAACGGACGCGGGTTGTTCAACTGCAGACCGAACTCGATGCGATACCAGTCGGATATGACGCGGCACAACACGCCCGCGTGCGCGAGCAGGCCGCGCGTCTCGCTCCACTGAATGAAAGCGCGACCCGATTGACAACCCTCCTCGAGAGGGAGCCGGCGATGCTGACGGAACAGTCGAGGGCGCGCCAGGAATGTGATCGGCTTGAGCACGCGGCAACTGCGGTCCGCGAGGCGCAGGCGTCAATGAAATTTTCGGAGCAGGACTATGTTACGCTGCGCGCGCAGCAGGAAGCAGCGAGTGAGACCGCACAGCAGGCCGAAGTTGCGCTGGCGCGTGTGCGCAGCGATCGCGCAAACGCCGAACGTGCTGTCCACGTTGCCGAAAAGGCGGAAGGCGAGCTGCGACGAACGCAGGCCCGGGTCGACGAATTGGTCTCCGAACGTAAGTTGCATGAAGAACTCGATCGCGCTTATTCGGATCTCCGGACAGACCTGAACTACCGTTTGCGTCCTGAGCTCTCGGAACTCGCCAGTGCCTTCCTCTCTGATCTGACGGATCATCGGTATTCCGAACTGGAACTGGATGATGGCTATAACATCGTGGTGCTTGATGAAGGGCGGCCCAAACCGGTTATCTCGGGCGGAGAAGAAGATCTCGCCAACCTCGTCCTGCGACTCGCTATTTCGCAAATGATTGCTGAACGTTCAGGGCAGGCCCTGTCGTTGCTGGTTCTGGACGAAGTGTTCGGATCGCTTGATACCGTGCGTCGCATCAACGTTGTCGGGTTGTTGCGGCGGCTTCAGGACCGGTTCGAGCAGGTCATACTGATTACCCATGTGGAGGAAATCGGAGTGCGAGAGGGTCTGGATCGCGTGTTCGCCGTGGACTTTGATCAGGAGACCGGCGCATCCGTCGTGACAATCGGCGCCCCCTCCTTTGAACCGCCGGAGGAATTTGATCTGCCTGCATTCGCTGGTGCCGGAGCTGATTTATGATTCAGCGTCCTGCGGGTGACGCAAGCGCGATTACGGGGCCTCACCTTATCCGAACGACGGATATTGATGCAGTAAACCGTGTGTTCACCGACGCGTTTACGGAACGCTATCGGCGCGACGGGATGGCCGGTGTGCGCGTGCCTCCGCTTAATCCAACCATTTGGCGCTACGCGCTGCAGGATGCACAGGACGGCGCCATGTTGTGGCGAGACGGCGCGGGGGAGGTGATCGCCTTCAACGTGGTGCATCGCTCGGGCCACGAGGGGTGGATGGGGCCGCTGGCCGTAAAACCCGAATGGCAGGGATCCGGCGTGGGCAAGCGGATCGTGACTGAAGGCATCGTGTGGCTGAAGGCCGGGGGTGCCCGCGTGATCGGGCTCGAAACGATGCCGCGTACGATGGACAATATTGGATTTTACAGTGCGCTGGGTTTTGTACCCGGGCGGCTGACGCTCACACTGACGATTGACGCTGCTGGTGGCGATGCGCCGCTGCGGTTGCTGGGCAGCTTAAAGGGACGTGCGCGCGATGACGCGCTCGACGCCTGTGCGGCCCTGTGCGCACACGTTGGCAGCGGGCATGAGTTCACCCGCGAGATTGAACTCACCGCCAGCTTCGGCCTTGGAGACACGGTGCTGATGTACATCGAGGGTGAACTGCGCGGTTTCGCCATTTTTCACTCAGTGCCACTGGTCGAAGGGCGCGCACGCGAGGAACTCCGGGTGCTCAAGATGGTCTTGTCCGAAGAGAGCCTCGTCACCGAGATGGCGCACCATCTGGCACAAGCGGCGCGCCGTACGGGCACGCTGCGTGCGGCCCTCCGGGTACAGGGCGCCTACTCCGACGCGTACTCTCGGCTCGTACAACAGGGCGCAAAAGTCCGGTGGAGCGATCTCCGCATGACCCTGCACGGGCATCACGAAACCCGCCCCGACGGTGCATTGGTCCTGAGTAATTGGGAAATCTGATTTCCGGCAGCCAGGCGACGGTACGATGCCTGCTCCGCCGATGAACGTCTGCAGTCTTCAGCTCGTGCCTAAAAGCTCCACCGTTGCGCAACTACGCACTGCGCGGGCGCTGGACTCGTAACACCGGCGTCTGCCATTCAACGGGACCCCGGGCCGAAAAATCACCAGCGTCGAGGCGATGTGCGTTGCGTGCGACCGCGTCCACCTTGGTGAAATCGATGCAGTCGGCGAAGGGGACGGCGAGTTCCCGAAATGCCCCAACGTTGAATCCACGGGTCCCTCGTAGAAAGGCGCCGATCACAACGCCGCGAGCAATCCGTTGCCGCGTTTCCTTTTCCTTGCTCAACGGGGCCGCTGCATCCAGCTCCATGAATCGATCCACGTGCGCGAGTTGAGTAAGCAGCAGTGCGTGCGTGTCTTCGCCGAGCTCTTCTGCCATCAACGCCATCGCGTCGTGTGAGAGCCGATATGCGAGCGTGAAAGTGCGCTGTCGTTCAATGGCAACGCGTTCGGCCTGAGCCCATGCGTCCTGCGAAAGTCGCCGGAGGCTCTGGATGAGCTGGTTGCCTACCTCCGCGCGGATCGCGTCTGCACTGGTCATCGGGAAAGGGATGCGGTCGGTCACAAAACGCGCATGCGCGTGTGCCGTGCTTCCGTTAGCCTTGACGTGGGGGACGCGCAGCCGGAGTTCCGCGGGCGACAATTCGGTAGATCAGAAGAAAAACGCCTGCTGTCAACAGGATGTGTATCCATCCCGGTACCTCAATCGTAATCGTTGCGCCTATCCAAATGACCAACATTACGACGGCGCCGACAAGTCCGAGATCCATACTGACTCCTGCAAGTTTGACCGCCTAATCATCACACTCTACATTACCACAGCGCAACGGTATTAAGGAGCGAAGAGACCAATTTTTTGAGCCAACAGTCCGTTATAGGGATTCAATATGTTTGTTGACGACAGGCCCCAGCGCGGGGAAGTCGGAAGGCAGGCTGAGCGTCTTACACCTATCTTTCGGGCTTCAAAAAACCCTCTTCGCTCCGCTCTCTGCGGGCCCCGTGCTTCCCCCGGGGCCCGTGTTCTTTTTCAGGAACTTTGTTCGCGGCCTTACCTTTCACTCCGTGGCGGTCCCACTGTTTTCCGTCGGGAGTACAGCCGCGATCGTCAGGTGCACATCTAATTCAAAGCTCATGCCTCGAGTGACCATCACACGTCGGCTTCGCTTCAACGCCGCACATCGCGTGTACAATCCGGCGTTCTCTGATGCCCGGAACAACGAGGTGTTCGGTAAATGCAACAATCCGAACTGGCACGGACACAATTACATTCTCGACGTTTCTGTCACCGGCGACGTTGACCCGGATACCGGGTACGTCATCGATCTCTCCATCATCCGCGACGCCGTGACCAAACACGTCATTGATGTCGTGGACCACAGGAATCTCAACATTGATGTCCCGTTCCTCCGCGACATGATTCCAACGACCGAGAATCTGGCGGTGGCGTTCTGGCACGTGATCGCACCAGTTATCGCGCCGCACGTGCTGACCCGCGTGCGGATTTACGAAACGGAAAACAACTTCGTGGACTATCATGGAGAGGCCAATGGCGAATCCTGACACGGCGATTCTTCGCGTGGACCATCTTGCCCGCGACCCCGACGATGGTCCGGTGGACAGAGCGGTCGCCGCGTACAGCGCGATGGTGAGGGAGCAACTGTTATTGATTGGTGAGGATCCCGACCGTGAAGGGCTGCAGCGAACGCCCGACCGCGTGGCGAAATCCGTCGCCTTTTTAACACAGGGATATCATCAGCAGCTCGAAACGGTGATCGGGCAGGGGATATTCAGGGATGATCACGAGCAGATGGTGATGGTGCGTGACATTGAACTGTATTCCATGTGTGAGCACCACATGCTGCCGTTCTTCGGCAAGGCGCACATCGCATACATTCCCAATGGCAGGATTCTGGGACTCTCGAAGCTACCCCGCGTCGTGGACATGTTCGCCCGGCGCCTGCAGGTGCAAGAGCGCTTAACTGGAGAAATCGCGAACGCCATTCAGGCGGTTCTGGAGCCGCGAGGGGTGGGTGTGGTGATTGAGGCATCGCACCTTTGCATGATGATGCGAGGGGTCGAAAAGCAGAATTCAGTCACGATCACGTCGGCCCTGCTCGGCGCCTTCCGTGATGATTCCAAAACGCGACAGGAGTTTCTGGGTCTGGCTCACGGTTCCACGCGATAGGAGTATCTGTGGCCGCTCTCGCAGGAAAACGAGCCGTTGTCACGGGAGCGAGCCGAGGTATCGGGCTGGCCATCGCGCGGCTCCTCGCGAAGGAGGGCGCCGCGGTGTGTCTGCTGGCCCGAACGGTCGATGCGTTAAATCGCGCAGCAGCCGAGCTGGGAGCAGGCGCGACCGTACTCCAGGCCGATCTGGCCAGTGATGAGGGACGCGCCGTGTTCGCAGCGCACCTGAACGACGCAGCGAAGCAGGCGCCGGATGTCGTGGTGCTGAATGCCGGTGCGTTTCATATCGGCGTCGTTGGAGAGCTCCCGCTGGCTCTGGCCGACGATATGCTGACCGTGAACGTACGCGCACCCTATCACCTGCTCCATCAGATCGTACCGGTGATGCGCGCACGTGGAAGCGGACACATCGTCACCGTTGGTTCAGTGGCAGATCGTCACACGTTTGCCGGCAACGGGGCGTACGCGGCGAGCAAATTCGGTCTGCGTGCCCTGCATCATGTCGTCAGCGATGAACTTCGGGGCAGCGGCGTGCGTACGACACTCGTATCTCCCGGGCCTGTGGACACAGCAGTGTGGGATCCCATTAAACCGGAGACTCGACCGGGCTTTCCCACACGCGCGCAGATGTTGTCACCGGATGACGTCGCCGAATCGGTGTTGTGGGCGTTGACGCGACCACCGCACGTTGTCATCGATGAGCTGCGTCTGCACTACAGCTGAGCGAATATGTATACGGAGTTCGTCGATGCGTTGCGGTGCAGCGCAGCACACGAAGAGACGTGGCTTGTCGCGGCCGCCGAACGAACCGAGGATCGGCATATCATTACGGGGCGTCTGGGGTGTCCCGTATGCCGCGCAGAGTATCCTATCATCAACGGAGCGGCGGATTTTCGCACCGGGCAAGTCGCGGACACGCGCGAAGCCCCGGAGCGCGCGCGCAGCGTGAGTGAGGAAGAAGTGCTCCGGGCCCGTGCCCTGCTTAATCTTGTGGAAGAAGGAGGCACGGTCGCTCTGGTAGGGAAGGCCGGCGACCTGCTGGAATCACTGGAACAGACCACGCAGACCACCTATCTCCTCGTGAATCCGGTGGCGCTGCCGCGACGGACCGACATCTCCGTGTTGTTGTTCGATCGCGGTGCTCCGCTTGCGAAAGGTGCAATCCGTGGTGCGCTCGTTGACCTGCCGGTGACGGAGGACGTGCTCGCAGGTCTCGTGAGGGCATTGCGTGCCCGCGGGCGCCTGGTTGCACCTGTCGGCGTCGCGTTGCCGCCCGGCGTGCAGGAGATTGCTCGCGACGATCTGCAGTGGGTGGCGGAGCGGGTGCCGGATTCTTCCGCTCCGGTGGTGCTGCAGCGGCGTCAGTCCCCCGCGTAGAGCGATTCGATCAGGTCGGCGTGGCGCTGCATGACAAACTTCCGCTTCACGCTCATTTTCGGAGTCAGCTCGCCACCGTCGATCGTGAATTCGCGGTCGAGGATCCCGACCTTCTTGGGAGTTTCGTAGGAAGCAAGTGAGGTGAGTCGTCCCAGAACCTCCTTTTCCATCTTCGCCTGCACAATCGGAAGTGCCACGAGTTCGGTGTGCGTGCTCCAGGTGAGTTGCTTAATCGCTGCCCAGCGTGCCAGCTGTTCAAAATCCGGCACGACAAGAACCACCGGGAACTTGCGGCGATCGCCGATCATCACCACCTGTGACACGTATTTGTTGGACTTGATCATCGTTTCAATGGGCTGCGGTGCAATGTTTTTTCCGCCACTTGTGACAATGATGTCCTTCTTGCGATCGGTAATGCGCAGATGCCCGTTGTCGATAACGCCGATGTCACCCGTGTGGAACCAACCGTCGGCGTCGATCACCTCGGCGGTTGCTTCGGGGTTGTTGTAGTATCCCATCATGATCAGAGGGCCGCGCGCGAGGATTTCACCGTCCTCCGCGATGCGTACTTCGGTGCCGGCGACCGGCGGGCCGACCGTCCCGATACGCAGCGAATCCGGCGCGTTGACGCTGATAACCGGTGAGGTCTCGGTGAGACCATACCCTTCGAGAATCGGCAGGCCGGCAGCGTAGAAGAACTTCCCAAGCTCCGGAGCAAGCGGCGCACCGCCGGACACAAAATATCGGAGTCGGCCACCGGTGCGGGCCTGCAATTTACTGAATACCAGCGCCACCGCGATGCGATACTGCAGCGCAAGCAGCCCCGATGGTGTCCTGCCAGCCAGCTTTTCGTCTGCCCATCGCTCACCCGTCCGGCGCGCCCAGTTGAAGATACGCATTTTCAGCGCGCCACCTGCCACCGCGTTCTCCAAAACGCGTGCGTACATCTTTTCATAAAGCCGCGGAACTGACATCGTGATGGTCGGTCGCACCTCCATCATAGCGGCGGAGACCAGGTCGATTTCCGGCACGTGACCGATCGCGGTGCCGCGTTGCAGGTACCAGTAATCGCCGAGTCGCTGCAGCACGTGACTCAGCGGGAGGAAGGAAAGCGCGCGTTCTTTTCCCACGGAGGGAACAACCTGGGCCGTGGCCTGAACGTTCGACATCAGGTTGTCATGCGACAGCATAACACCCTTGGGATTGCCGGTGGTTCCTGATGTGTAAACCAGGGTGGCCAGGTCGTCGGGTTGCACACTTTTTGCGATGGACTCGTACTGCGCTCGTGCTTCCGCGGAATCCAGCTCCCGTCCGCGTCGCTCCAGTTCAGCGAGCGTAAGATCCACCATCGCTTCGGTGTCTGCGTCGAAACCGATCATGAGACGAACGCCGGGGATTTCTCCGCGAATGGACGCAATTTTTCCGGCCTGTTCAACGGTTGAAACAAAGATGACTGACGAGCCGGAATCGTTAAGCAGGTACGGAATCTGTGCTGCCGGAAGCGATGCGTACACCGGGACATCCGTCGCACGCATGGTCAGGGCCGCCCAATCGGCGAGCGACCATTCGAGGCGATTTTCGGAAAGGATGGCGACGCGGTCTCGCTGTGTCGTGCCTAACGACGACAGGGCCAGCGCAATGTGTCGCACACGATCCCGCACCTCACGATGCGAAACGGGGTTCCACGTTCCCGTGCTATCCCGGACCAGCCACGCATCGGGAAGATCGTACTTCTCAATCGCCTCAAAAAAGAGTTGCGTCAGTGTTCCCCGTGGGGGACGTGGGCCACCGCTGACTTGCATGACAACTCCGGCGTTTGGGGGAGGTAATACAGTTGGCGCACCTTCGCGCAGTCAGCTGGCCGGCCGGGGCTGAATGAGAACGGTGAATCGGACCGGGCTCCCGGGCAGCAGACGTGCGCCAAGACGAGCTTCGGCCTCAACGAGCATGGTGTCAATAGCGGCCTGTCCGGCGCGCAGTCGAAATCGCAAACGTCGGGACGCATTGCCGCTGGCATCGGTTGTATCGATCGCGGTGGCGCGGTCACCCGTACCCAAGAGCCAGAAGTTTCGGCTGGTGTCCGCTGCAGGAACGATTGAACTGTCCGGGCGTCGCAAACGATAGGTGACGACGTAGTCCCGGACACCCGCCAACAGCGTGGTACTCCCCGTGACGACCCGCACGGCCAGCGCTACGGACGTATCCGCGGCGGTCGACGGTGTGCGATACTCGATGGTGTCGACAAGTGGCCCGACCGCACGCAGGCTGTCGGGGCGGGGCACAACCACCACCGTGCGCACCAGGCTTTGCAGGCCGCCGACCGTCGCGGCAATTCTCTGTTTGGGAACGGTGCCCAGGTCCAGTGATGACCTGGCAATGAGGTAATCACCCTTCAGATCAGCAAACGTGTCCAGCAGCACATACGTGACCGGGAACGTGGTGGTCTCGGTGCCGTCTGCCAGATACACGCGTGTGGCCAGTTGAAACGCGTTCCCGGACGAGTCGCGCAGCGTGTCGCCAACCACAATGGACGGGCTGGGTAGCTGAACAAACTCGACTGATCCTAAGGCGGAACCATCGATGGTCAGCTCGATGCACGAGATCGTGAGCGTCGCCGCCGCCAGAGCCAGAATCGGCACCGCACGACGCATCAGCGGAACCGGTCGGCCAGCAGTGTCGCCAGGTTCACGTACGCCTGAGATGCGGGATCGCCGGGTGTTCGAAGCACCACCGGTTGCCCGGCGGCGAACGCCTCAAGAGCGGCATCCGTTCGAGGTACAGCAAAATCGAACACCATGTTGCGCGGCAGATGAGAGCGGACGTACTCAGCGACGCGACGCGATGACGGACTCTCCGGTTCAAACATCGTGAGCAGAATCCCCTCGAGTACCAGTTCGCTGTTCAGGTCGACGACTTCCTGTATACCCCGGAGTATCTGTGGGGTTGTCTGGAGCGCCAGGGGTTCACATTGCAATGGGACAACCACGTGCTGACTGATCTTGAGAACACGCTGAACGATCGCGCCGAGGCCGGGTGGTGTGTCGACAACAACTACATCACAGCGTTCGCGCGCCGTGGCCAACAAGTCATCCAGCACGGTGGTTTCGCCTATAAGCTGCTGATAGAACGAATGGTCGGCTGACTCGCTGACGGTTCCGGCCAGGATCACACGCATCCACGGCAGAGCAGTCGGCAGGATAATCTCCCGCAGTGTCCGCTCGCCGTTGAGGTAATCGGCAAAGCCGAACGTCGGATGGCCCTTTCTGAGCCCGACGCCGTATCGCACCGCACCTTGCGGATCGACATCGACTATCAGGGTCTTCAGGCCCCGTCGGGCAAAAGCCGCGCCGAGGTTCACTGCGGTGGTTGTTTTGCCGACTCCGCCTTTCTGGCTGACAACAGCGAGGACGCGTCCCACTCTACGGGCCGTCTTCAGGTGCGTGGACGTCGGTCGGGTCATCGGGCGTTTCCATCGGACCTGAACGGATTTCGTCGATCGTGCTGCGGGCATGCGAGATACTCGCAGGGTCGGCGCTGGTACCGGGGTCGGCCAGAAACGCTTCGAGATGAGTGATGGCTTCCTCTCCTTCGCCGCGCTTCCGGAGCAGGAACGCGAGGCCGTAATGCGCGCCGGGGAGCGGCGTCGACAGGTCCAGCGCACGCCGGTAGCACCGGATGGCTTCGTCGGAGCGCTGCAGGCGCGTGTACGCAATCGCCATGTTGACGAGCACGCGATGGTCCTCCGGCTTCTCGCGGAGTGCGAGCCGATACGAAGTCAGCGCGGCGTCGAGGTCTCCCTGTCGCTCCAGCATCAAGGCTTCGGCGAGATAGTCGAGCCTCTGAGGCTTCAGCTCACTGAGCGACCTGCCGCCGAAGAGGCGGCCCAACCAAGACATGCGATCGACGTGAGGTGGGAGTCCGAATGAGGTCCGCTCGGACACGGTAAATATCACGGTCGAATCCGGCGGCTTTCGCGCAAAGCTATCGACTTGAAGCATGCTGAGCAACCATGCGACTTCGTCCCGATCGCGCGACCCGCGAACTCGCTGCAAGGTGCGCTGTCCGCTAGCTTCAGACTCAGCAACTGCGGCGGTTCGAGCCGGTTGTTTTCGCCCACAGCAACCATTGAGAACGTGCTACCGGGAGAGTATGTCGCCTCGCCGATATGAAGTGGATCCGACGAAGGGCCGGTTCGATGTGGAGTGGCCGCTATTTGGTGAACTTTCTCGTGCCCTCGCACTAAAAGTGGCCCGGTCGTTCGATCCGGAAATTGTTGTCGGGGTGGCGACCGCCGGTGTGATCCCGGGCGCGGTGATCGCCGCGATTCTCAATCAGGAGTTTCGCTCAATCCTCATTACGAGGCGCGGTGACGACGAGCGGGTGCGCGAGACGCCTGCGGTGTTGGGCGCTGCACCCACCGAAGTCCGCGGACGCCGGGTGCTTATCGTGGACGAGACCTGTGACTCCGGTGACACGCTACGCCTGGCGGTGGCCTCGCTGGTTAACGCCGGGGCGAGCGAGGTGCGGACCGCGGTGTCGTTCAAGACGGGGACGTATGAACCGGACTACCATGCCCTCGCGACCGAAAGCACAATTGTGCTCCCGTGGGATCGTGAGGTCCTTGTCGATGGCGAGCTGAAACCGAATCCCAAGTACGGTTGATTCAGTAGCCCGCCGGCATTTACGCGGCGGTCGCTGCTACTTCGCAAGCCATGCCTCAGGACGGTTAATTCAGCAGGCCGCGGGGCATTACACGGCGGACGCTGCTTCTCCGTAGGCCATGCCGCGGCCGAGATCGGTGTAAATCTCTTCCATGACCTCGGGGCTGCCGACAAGAAACCGGCACCGCGATCCGCCGGTGGAACGGCATTCAACTTCCAGAACCGCGACCGGCGCACCGGCGATACGGCCGAACAAGTCGGCAAAAAGTCCCGTCGTCAGATGGCACGAAGGATGGTCCAGCCGTGCAACAGGATCCGCTTCTCCCCAATCGGCTGAGTCAAGTGTCGCCACGACGTCACCAAGTGAACCAACAGCGAGTGATCCCCAACCGGCGTCGCGGAAAAATTCCGAGACCAGAATCTCAAACTCGGTAACGTCCAGCTCTTCGACCCGACGATCCGTGCGAGTGCCTAACCAACGCGCAAAGGCGTTCCACGTGGCCTCGCCCCCAGCGTACCCGGCTTCCTGCAGGTAGACCGCGGCCTCCGGGCCGGCGTCTCGAAACAACGCTGTGCGCAGAGTGCCTAACGAAGCCCGCGGTACGGCGAGCATGCCATGTTGAGTGAGATCGATCGGCTGAGTCATAGCTGAATCCTGTAGGTTTTATTGGGCCAGTCGGCGCTGCAATTCGGCCTCGTCAATCACTTCGATGCCCAGCTCGCGCGCCTTGTCCAACTTGCTTCCCGCCGCCTCACCGGCCACCAGAAAGCTCGTTTTTCGGGACACGCTGTCGGTCACCCGCGCCCCCGCCTGCTCGAGCAGCGCGGTAGCCTGCGCCCGACCAAGCAGGGAGAGCGTTCCCGTTATGACGACCGTGAGCCCCTTCAGGGCACCGGTCTGAGCCGTCCGAACCGGCTCGGCGAAGTTCAGACCATGGTCCCGAAGCCGTGCCACCAGCAGCTGCGTCCCGAGAGCTGAAAAATACTCGATGACGCTCGCCGCGATGATTGGCCCGATGCCGTGGATCGCCGCCACCTGCTCCTCGGTCGCAGCCATCAGGGTGTCGAGGCTCCCCATGTCCCTCGCCAGCAGTTCTGCCGCCCCCGCACCGACGTGTCGGATTCCAAGACCAAAGAGTAGCCGCGACAAGGGCTGAGCACGCGATGCCTGGATCGCCTCGACCAGCTGACCGGCGCTGCGTGCCGCGAACCCCTCAAGGGTGAGAACCTGAGCCTCGGTGAGGGCATACAGATCGGCAAAATCGCCCACGAGATTATGGGTGACGAGCTGCTCAATCCTCGCGTATGAAAGCCCTCGGATGTCCATCGCTCCACGGCTCGCAAAGTGGACCAGGGATTCCAGACGGCGTCCAGGGCACGCAACGTTGGGGCAATACGTCGCCACTTCGTCGGGCTCGCGCACTACCGGCGTGCCGCACACCGGGCAGTGCGTTGGAGCCTCCCACACTACCTCAGCGCCTGTACGGCGGTCGGGAAGAGGGCCCAACACCTGTGGAATAACGTCTCCGGCTCGCTTGACCTGAACCGTGTCGCCGATCCGCAAGTCTTTCGCTCGGATCAGATCTTCGTTGTGCAGCGTGGCGAACGTGACCGTGGTGCCACCGATTTCAACCGGTTCGAGCACGGCGTACGGGTTCAGCGCACCGGTGCGACCAACGTTTATCCTGATTTCCAGCAGCGTGGTCTCGGCGATGTCCGGGGCGAACTTTCGGGCGATGGCCCAGCGCGGCTCACGTCCGCCAACCACGCCCAGCTCGTCCTGCAGCGCGAGTTTGTTAATCTTTACAACCCCGCCATCAATGGCAAAATTCAGCGAACCTCGTGTCGTATGCTCGATAGTGTGCGCCCACTCCGAGACCTCGCTTAATGAGCTGCATACGCGGTAGTGCGGTGACACAGGCACACCCCAGCTGGCGAGGAGTGCCAACACCTCACCCTGCGTGGAGACATTGATGCGCTCGCCGGATTGTGCGATGAGCGTGTAACCGAAGAATCGGAGTGGACGCTGCGCGGTGATCGATGGATCGAGTTGTCGCAGCGCGCCGGCAGCAGCGTTGCGCGGATTGGCAAACACCGGTTCACCACGCTGCACGCGCTCTTCATTCATCTGCTCGAACCGATCAAACGGGTAGTAGACTTCGCCACGTATCTCCACGCGATCCGGGACTGTCCCCCGCAGCCGCAGTGGCACATCACGGACAGTCCTGACATTGGGTGTGACGTCCTCTCCGACACTTCCATTGCCTCGTGTGGCCGCCGTGGCAAGCACACCGTGCTCATAGATTAATGCAATCGCCGCGCCATCGATCTTGAGTTCCGCTGAATAACCGGCGGTCCGGATGCTCTCTCCGGCAATGCGCACCAGGCGCTCTTCCCACGCCATCAGCTCGTCATCGTTGAACGCATTGCCCAGAGACAGCATGGGCACGGCGTGCGTGAACTTGGTCAGTGCCGAAACCGGCGGGGCCCCGACACGCAGCGTGGGTGAGTCAGGTGAACGCAGCGCAGGATGCTCGCGTTCCAGATCCTCCAGCTCCCGGAACAGCTGATCGTACATCGCGTCCGACATACTCGGACGGTCAAGCACATGGTATTCGTACGACGCGCGCGTCAGAAGAACGCGGAGTTCTTCAGCGCGCGCGCGTTGTGTGTCTGATGACATGGCGCAAGATCAACTATCCACGGTACAAGGGGAAGCTGTCGGCCGCCCCATCCAGCTCACCCTTGTTCAGTCGCGGCATCACCCGCGGCGCCCTCGGATAAACCGCCGTTCACAAGAAAGTTCTCAACGAAGAACAGCCCATGCTCTCCCGCGCGGCGAACCATACGGAGCAGTGTGTCCATGCTCGAAACCTCTTCGCGCTGCTCGTTGACGAACCACTCCAGCATGTTCTTGCTGAGATGATCGTTTTCCTTGACGGCGATATTCACGAGCGCAAGGATCTGCTTGGTGACGAGCATCTCCGAGTCGTACGACAACTTCACCGCCGCCTCAGCCGATTTGAACGCCATCGTGGGTGCGGGAATGGCCGGAATCTTTACTGCGCCCGAGGCATCGCTGATGTACTTCACAATGCGCAACGCGTGCGCTCGCTCCTCGGCGGACTGCTTGTGAAAGTGCCTGGACAGGGCAGGGAGCCCTTCACCGTCGAAATAGACGGCGATCGACAAATATTGATTGGACGCCGCGAGCTCGTTTCCGATCTGCTCGTTGAGCGCCGCGTTCATCGCTTTCGAAATCAGCATGAGTGATACGATGGATTGAAGGAACGGGAATGATCCCAAAGGTACCCTAGCAATGCATCGCGCGGCGCGGTAGTTCCTTGGCGCTACCTCAGTCGTGCCAATTCCGCGGTCGCCTGCCCCTTGTAGATGTCGTCGTTGACGTCGGTCTTAGGCTCGCTGATAACCTGCTGATACAACTCTCTCGCCTTGGCGCTGGAGCCGACGTCGACGTAAATCCTCGCCAGATCAAGCTTGTGGGTTATTCGAGTTGGATCCACCTCTACCGCACGTTCCATGAATGTGACAGCATCCTTCCAGCTGGCCTGATTAAACACACTCCCGCCGAGAAATCTCTTTGCGAAGAAGCGCTCGATTCCGGACAATCGCATGACCTCCGCGTTCCACACGCCAAGGACATGGAGGGCGCCCGGATGGTCCGCGTGCAGCTTCAGCGCACGCTCCGCTTCGGCATGGATTTCCGTCGCGTATTTCACCCGCTCGCGCACACCGACGCTCAACGCCGCTGAGCCAAGGGCGCGCGCCAGATGAAAATGCGCCTCAGCATCGTTAGGCGCAGAAGCCGTCGCGCGACGGGCGTACTGCTCGCCCTGCGAAAACAGTTCTGCGCGTCGCACCTTGTCCGTCAGACCTTCGGCCAGATCAACCGATGCCCGCGAGGCGCGGCCAAGGGCATCGCCGTTGCCCGACTGGAGCGCGATCGCGGCTTCATAGTGCTGAAGCGCCTCAGTTGGGTTGAACGCCGCGGTCGCACGATCGCCGAGCGCGATGTGCTCGGCGACGCTCTGCGCATGGAGAACTCCCAGGGCCGGCGCAGCGAGCGAGAAAAGAACAGCAGCGCGGATCAGCGTGGGCAGGGCAATCATGTCGGTCGGTGTGCGGTGGGTGTGGACAGGCGCGCGTGCCGGGCGGCGGGGCAGGGAACGTGGTGACGCATGATACCCCCTCGACACGAGAAATGATTTCTACCCGACTCATCGCGCGTAAGCGCGACGGGGGACGTCTGGCGCGAGGCGAGTGGACTGCTCTGATGCAATCATACGCTCGGGGGGACGTGCCCGAATACCAGATGGCAGCCTTTGTGATGGCGGCGTTCCTCAACGGGCTCGATCGTGATGAAACGGCCGCGCTGACAGACGCGATGCTGACGTCGGGTGCTCAGCTGTCCCTGAGTCATCTTGCCGTCCCCCGCGTCGACAAACATTCCACTGGCGGCGTCGGCGACAAGGTGTCGTTGGTCCTGGCACCTCTTGTTGCATCACTTGGCGTGGCGGTGCCGATGATGTCCGGTCGCAGCCTGGGTCACACCGGTGGTACCCTTGATAAGCTGGAATCGATACCCGGTTTCCGGACCCGGATCGGACTGGACGAAGCCACGCGCCAGATCGAAGCAGTAAACTGCGTATTGATGGGACAAAGCGACGAAATCGCACCCGTGGATCGCAAACTGTATGCGCTGCGCGACGCTACCTCGACCGTCGAAAGCATTCCGCTGATTGCAGCGAGCATCATGAGTAAAAAGCTGGCCGAGGGGCTCAACGCCCTGGTCATCGATATCAAACGAGGGTCGGGGGCATTCCTCCCGGAGCTTGATCGCGGAATTGAGCTGGCCCGCCTTATGATCGACCTTGGCGCCGCATACTCGTTGCCGGTGACGGCGTTGATCACCGCCATGGATCGTCCGTTGGGTCGCGCATGCGGCAACGCGCTGGAGCTTGAGGAAGCGATACATGCCCTGCAGGGTGAAGGGCCTCCCGATTTAATGAAAGTCACGTTTGCGCTTGGCGCCGAGATGCTCGTGTCGGCTGGTGTCGTGGAGGACCGCGATGAAGCGCATCGTCGGATGCAGATTGCCATCTCGTCGGGGCGGGCGGCTGAGCGATTTCAGATGATCATCGCCGCGCAGGGCGGCGATCCGGCTGTTGTGGATGATCCTTCCTTGCTGCCGCAGGCGCACGTGTGCGAGTTCTACACCGCTCCCAGGGATGGTGTGATATTGCAGGTGGAACCGCGGGCGATCGGACGCGGGATTATCGCGTTAGGCGGAGGGCGTCGAACGCTGACCGATACCATTGACCATAGCACCGGGTTCGTGGTGAGCTCGCGTCCCGGCGATGTGGTTCGTGCGGGTGAACCACTCGCGACGATTTTCGCCGCAGACGAGGCGGGGATCGCCGCAGGGATGGCTGCACTGGCCGAAGCCATCGAGATCGGTGTGGATGCCGATCCACCCATGCCGCTGATTTCGCATCGCGTGACTGCAGCGGGGGTGGAGCGCCTCACCGAGACGTAGTGCACGGCTCGCCTCGTTGTCGAAGCCGGAGCATCCGTGTGACGGTGGAGTGGTCCAGGCTGACCTCCGCTCCCGGACAACAAACGTTAGGGTGAGACTCCCCTTAGTGCAGTGTACCAGTGGGGAGACCCGCGCGAATCCAGCGTACCCTTGCGTGCCGTCGTCCCGGGCCAATACTCTCACATGAATCCGCGTGATCTTTCCTTCCCCAAACGTCGTGTGAGATGCCAGCTCCCACCATGAAGACGCACAGCCGGCTTGCAGCTATTGGAGCGCTCGCCGTTTCGGCAGCGGTCTTCGGGCTTTGGCTGTTGTTTGTGTACATCGCCCTGCCAAAGCCCAGTCGCAGCATGGACGCCGATCACAGTCTGATCACCGTGGTGTCGACCGCCGTGATCTTCTCCGCACTTATCGCAGTGCACGTAGCCTACGCCCTGCAGCTCTTCAGATATTCGAAAGCGCAAGCCAAGTAACCGCCACGCCGGTCAGACGTCGAGGTTGGCCGCAAATCGTGCGTTGGCTTCGATAAACGCCTTTCGCGGTTCCACGTCATCACCCATCAGGGTCTGGAAGACCTGATCAGCCATCACCGCGTCGTCCATACCGACACGCAGTAAGGTGCGGCGCTCCGGGTCCATGGTCGTATCCCACAGCTGGTCCTTGTTCATTTCGCCAAGGCCCTTGTAGCGCTGAATGCTCGCCTTGTGTTTTTCCGCGCCCCATAGCCGCTCGATATAAACGTCGCGTTCGGCCTCATCGAAAGCGTAGAACTCCTGCTTGCCCTTGGCGACGCGATACAGCGGCGGCTGTGCGATGTACATATAGCCGGCATCGATAAGCTCCGGCATCTGTCGAAAGAAGAACGTGAGCAGGAGCGTACGGATGTGCGCACCGTCAACGTCAGCGTCGGTCATGATGATGACCTTTTGATACCTGGCTTTTTCAAGTTTGAACTCATCGCGGATACCAGTGCCGAGCGCAGTAATGATCGTCCGGATTTCCTCGTTGCTGAGCACCTTGTCGATGCGAGCCTTCTCAACGTTGATGATTTTTCCGCGAAGCGGCAGAATGGCCTGATACTCGCGGTTTCGCCCCATCTTGGCCGAGCCGCCGGCCGAGTCACCCTCGACGAGGAAAATTTCGGTCAGGGCGGGGTCGCTGAGTGAACAGTCGGCCAGCTTGCCGGGGAGCGTGCCGATGTCCAACGCGGATTTCTTTCGCGTGAGGTCGCGCGCTTTGCGGGCGGCCTCGCGGGCGAGTGCGGCCGAGACCGCCTTGCCCACCACGGCATTGGCCACGCGCGGATTTTCGTCCAGATACGCACCGAGCCAGTCGTGCACGACGGTTTTCACCGCCGATTCGGCCTCGGAATTTCCAAGCTTCGTTTTGGTCTGGCCCTCGAACTGCGGTTCGCGAACCTTGATCGACAGAACCGCGGTGAGTCCCTCGCGCACATCATCGCCCGAGAGCGAGAAGTCCGCCTTCTTCAGGAACCCGCCCTTGCTCGCGTAGTCGTTGATGCGTCGCGTCAGTGCGGCTTTGAGGCCGGTCAAATGAGACCCGCCCTCATGGGTGTTGATGTTGTTGACGAAGGTGAAGACGTTTTCGGCGTAGCCGTCGTTGTACTGCATCGCCAGTTCAATGCCGATGTCGTCTTTCTCCGTCTCGCAGTACATCACCTCGGTGTGGAGCGGCTTTTTGCTTCCCGTCAGGAACTTCACCATCTCCTGCACACCGCCCTTGGCATGAAACGTTTCGGTGCGTTCTTCACCGGCACGTTCATCGGTCAGATTAATTGTGACGCCCTTGTTCAGGAACGACAGTTCCCGCAGGCGGCTGGCCAATGTCGAGTAATCGTAGCGCAGTTCAGTGAAGATCTGATCGTCCGGCTTGAAGGTGACCTTCGTGCCGTGTTCCTTCCCCACTTTACCAAGCGTCTTCAGCTTCGTGTTGGTGTCGCCACGGATGAAATCCATGTAGTGTTCCTGACCGTCTCGCTTCACCCACACGTTCAGATATTCCGAGAGTGCGTTGACCACGGAGACGCCGACGCCGTGCAGGCCGCCTGACACCTTGTAGCTGTCTTTATCAAATTTGCCGCCGGCGTGCAGGACCGTCATCGCCAGCTCGAGGCCGGGCATCTTTTCGGTGGGGTGCATATCGACCGGAATACCTCGGCCGTTATCAATCACCGTGATCGCGTTGTCCGGATGAATGAATACGTCGACACGGTCACAATGCCCGGCCAGCGCTTCGTCGATGGAGTTGTCGACCACCTCGTAGACCAGATGATGCAGGCCGCGCGCTGAGGTGGATCCGATGTACATGCCTGGACGCTTGCGGACCGCGTCCAAACCCTTGAGCACCTGAATGTTTTCGGCGCCGTACGCGTGCGGATTCTCTTTCTTGGGCTGATTTGCCATGCGTTGTCGCTGGAAGCGTGAATCAACGGTGCCGAATACGCTCGGGAGCGTTTCGGGGATAACACGTGAATGTACACCAGTTCGCGCCCAATATCAACCGCGAGTCTGTGCCATAAGTACATGCGAAATAAGAACTTAGCGCCTCAGTATCCAGCGGATACGCTGGATCGGCCGATCGCCGGTCACCCGGTTCAATGATGCCAGCAGATCCTGCTCCATCATCACCAGCTCCGCCATCCACGCGTGGGACGTGGCTTCGGCGAGCAGCGTGCTATCGCCACCGACGGAGATTGGGCGGGTCACCGCGGCGATCTGCGGACCGAGGAGCTCGGCCCAGTCGTTCAGGACCGACTGCTGCTTGAGGCGTGCGGAAATGCCACTGCTGCGCAGGTAGCGCGAAAGCGTATCCGCGAGGCGTTCCGCGGAATCGTCACCAGACGAACCTCTCATGGATTAATGCTCCCCCCCACCATGATGCGACGCGGCAGCGCCGTAAATTCTTCCGGAACGTCATCCTCACGTGGCGCGGCGAGGATCACCTGAGACCGCGTAGACGCTGTGAGGAGCCCGCGGATGGCCGCTGCGCGCTCCGGATCCAGTTCAGCAAACGGGTCATCGAGCAGCAGTACAGGTGAACGCTGCAGCGCACTGCACAGGACGGCG
>JBGTBX010000299.1:0-5850 GCA_041749115.1 Gemmatimonadaceae bacterium | reverse complement strand
ACCGCCTGCTCTTCGGACGGTTCGCTCCCTTCAAGTGCAAACGTTCTAAACGCGGACATCGCGGCCGTAGTCGGCGACGCGGCTGCCCAGGACGTTGAAGTAATGCGTGGTCCCAGCGTCGGACGTTGGGGCCTCGGCTTTTTGCATCACGCTGGTCGATTCGAATGCGATGAACTGCGCGGCCCCAGGGGCCTGGTCGTAACTCGCGCATGTGTTTACAAAGATGCGGCCGGTAATACGCAACCATCCTACAATGCTACGACTACCGCTTCCGTGACGATTGCTGCCGCCCTCAAGGCCAGCATCGTGCGCGAAAATTGGAGCGGCGACGTCGACCGTACCTCGACGCTGACAGTCAGCGGTCTCGCAGGCGCGGAGACTCAGTCTACGTGGAACGGCACCTCGGCCGGGAAGGCCAGCAAAGTGAAAGTGTCCGAGGACGGAGACACACGTTCCTATGAAATGAGCCACACGGGAACGATCACTAACGTGGTAGTCCCTGTACCGGCAACGCCTACGGGGTGGCCGCTTTCGGGCACCATCGCACGCGCCGTCACGGTGAAGAAGGCTGACGGTTCGACCACGACGCGGACCGTTTCGATCACGTTCAACGGGACGAACATTGTGCCGATTACCATCGACGGTGAGACGATGGACTTTGATCTCTCCGAGCGCCATCGCCCCCGCAAGCGTTAAGCTTCCGAGTGCATAATAAAACGCCGGTCCTTCGGGGCCGGCGTTTTATTATATGGGAGTCCAGCGAAGGATGAGCGCAGATCGTTCGTTACACGGCCGGCCGCGGATCAGCAGTGCCTCAGCCCACACGGTGTTGGTTCAGGGGCGAAACATCCAGGCTGCTGCGCCGCCATTCGGCACCGGTCCGGAGCCGTAGCCGCCGGTGATGAGAACCCTGCCGCCGCTCACTTGTGCGACCGCCGAGAACTGGCCTGAGAGCGCTGCTTTGGAAGCAACGTCGTGGAATGTGTTGCTTGATGGATCGAACACTTCCGATCGTTCGTGTCCTCCTGCCAGGAGGACCTTTCCGTCGGCGAGCAGTACGGACGTGCCATTGTGCTTGTATCGGGCATGCAGCATGGCAGGTCCTGCCGAGAAGACGTTCGTGCGTGGATCGAAGAATTCCGTGGAAGTATAGGTGCCGCGGTTATCGCGTTCATCTGAGCCGCCACTGATGAACACACGCCCGTCTCTCAGGAGAATAGCGTCATGTTTGTGCCGACGTGTCTGCATGTCGCCCGCGCTCGCAAACGTGCCCGTGGCCGGGTTGTACACCTCGGCGGACGTATAAAGCTTAATATTTTCGCGGCGATCCCGGTGGCCGCCGACAATGAACACACGCCCGTCCTGCAGGCGAACGGCGGCGTGGCTCTCGCGCGCGAGTGCCATAGGGCTTGTGGCGGTAAACTGTCCCGTGGCGGGATCAAACAACTCGGCGCTTGCAAGAAACGTCCAGTTGAGGCCAACACCCCCTGCGATCAGCACTTTCCCGTCGTTGAGACGGATAGCGACGTGGCCCCCGCGTGGTGTATTCAGTGGTGCGACAGCTCGGAACGTTTGACTGGCCGGATCGAAGACCTCCACTGACGCCGTGACTTCATTGCCCGTGGAGTATCCGCCGACGATCAGCACTTTGCCATCGTCGAGCATCGTTGCGGTGTGACTAAGCCGCTGCGTCGTGCGCGGTAGCGCGGAGAACTGTTCTCGCTGTGGGTCAAAGAGTTCCGCAACCGGTGCGGGGGCGTTCGGGCTCGTGAACCCTCCAACAATGAGGACACGGCCGTCCCGCAGCACGGTCGACGTGTGTGAGAATCTGGCGACCTTCATGGGATTGATCGGCGTCAGTGTCCCGTAGGGTGACATTGCCAAATGATCGGCGTGCTGCAGCTGATCTGGGGTGGCACCAGTTGTCAGCAGAGCGGCCGTGACAACGCCGCCGAGGACGGAATATTTCGCAACAGTACTGAGGGGCATTGGTAAGTGCGTGAGTGGTAAGGCAGGGTCCTTGTCACTCGCTTCGATGCCGCGGTATGTGCATTCGTTGAGGCGGAGCCTTGTTTGCCGCTTGTGCGGGTCAGGGCGGCAGTCGGACCCTTCGGGGATGCCGGCGATGACACGCAGCGTCGTCTGTGCCTCTCTGGCCCAGCAATTCGCAAGAGTTCCTGTTCGTTTTTGGGGATCGGCAGTGGTCGTGCGGGAGTGCCAGAAGAGCTGGAGTTGTGAGGGGCTACCTGCGGCGCGCGGTCACCAGAACGCTGATCTGATCAGTGCGGGGATTTTCGAAGTTCAACCGCACACGACCATCCGGCATGACACTGACGGTGGCCGGGACAGCGCTGTTGGTGAGTGCCCAGCCGGCGGGGAGTACCACGGCATTTGCGGGGCGGCCGAACTCACGGTCCCACACGAGCATGTCACCCTGCAGGCGATATCTGGCAGCGTCGGTGTAGGTCTCCGAAATCCGCAGGCGCACGGACTCACCTCGGCTGGGTGCAGTAAAACGAATCACCACAACTTCGGTCTGCGCATCCACCGGGCCACCGATGTCCACTTTGGCATTGGTAATCTGTGCACCCTTCAGTGTTTCGATCCTGAGACGTTCTCCGGTGTCCAGGATGTACGCCGAGGGATTGGAGACTCGACTGCCGGCGCGCACAACGTTGAGGTATTTGTCGACGCCGGGTCGGGTTTCGGTGTAATCGTGATAGAGGTCGAACGAATGTGTCTCGGGTTGCTGCAGGAAGTAGACGATTTCACGGTCCTGATACGCGCGCTCGGAGAGTCGTGAATCGGTGAGAACGTCGGGTCGTTGGGGCGCGGCAGACGCGACTGACAGTTGCGCTGAGAGGGTTCCGGCTGAGCTGGAAGGAGCCGCTGGATTTGATGAACTGGTGGTACTTTGAGCACTGGGGGGGGCCCCCGGCGCGGTGGAACCGACCAGCGGCCGAGCCAGTTTACGTCCGCGAACGGTGTACGGCACTGCGGCAGGACCGATGTTCATGAAGCTGACCGCCACACGCCCGTCGGCCTCAGTGCGCACCTGCGATGGATAGTTCACCGACAGCAGCTCAAACCCCACCGGGAGCACGACCGCGTTCTTCTTGATGCCTAACGATCGAGTGAACGTGATGGTGTCGCCGCTCACGAGATAACTGGCCGCGTCTTCGTAGGTCTTATCGATCAGGAGGCGCTGTTCACCCTCCGGCGGCACAGGCCGAGCCAGCTCAATGCCGATGTACTCACCCGACGTGTCGGCACCGGCAACGCCATAGTCCCGCGCAACTTTGCCGCTGACTACAGAAAAGCGCAGCGGCTTTCCGGTCGAGCGATCGAGCACGCTCTCGTCGGTCGCGATGCTGCCCTGGCGGATGGGATTGTGGTAGCGCGTCGCTCCGGGCGTGGTCGCCGTGACCTCGTAGACGATGCGGAACTTGGCCGAACCCGGAGCCAGCAATTCATATCGCGTGTAATGGTCGGCGTCTGTCTGACGCGCGACCTGCGCCACTGCGGCGTGCGCGTTAAACAGTAAGCCGAACGCGACGCAGGAGTGACGGATACGCATAGTTACATCGTGGTTGTGGAATCCTTCTTTCTGAAGAGCCAGATAATCAACATAGCACCCAACACCGAGGCGATGATACCGGCGCCCTGACCTGGGGGATACCAACCGACGAGCCGACCAAGCAATCCCGCGACAAAGCCGCCACCGAGGCCGAGAAACATGGTGCGCCACAGTCCCATGTTCTGGTCGCCAGGGTAGACGATGCGAGCGAGCCCGCCAACTACCAGGCCGTATATCGCGCCCATAATGAGTCCCATCTTGGATTCCTCCTGAGTCAGCCCCCGTGAAATTGGGGGGTCGCGCCTCCCTACGGAGGCTCTTGTTCTAAGGTTTCCGGGCCCCCACAGGGGCGCGGCGCCTCCACGTCAGGCGTCCGACGGTTCGGTAAATCACCACGCACAGTGCCACTACGCACGCCAGTGCCACCAAGGGCAGGGCGATAGCCAACACCACCAGACCAACGGCACCAACCGCTTCAAAGGTTGCCACGAGGGAGTTCGCGAACCCGCCGGTCAGCGTCGTGGATTTGATCCGTGCACCGACGGTCAGCGCCTGCACGGTGGCCGCAATTCCGCCGCCGCCGATGATTGCGATCCCCCAACGCAGCGCCGGCGGCAGATCCACGATCACCGACGCAGACGCCAGGATCCCGGCACCTACGGCCGCAGGTGTCGCGATCGCGTCCAACGCGTGATCCACCCACGGAATGTAAAAAGCCAGAATTTCGACCACGGTGGCGGTGCCGAAAGCGATCAGCGCGGGAAATCCGCTGATCCACGCAAAGCTGTCGCTCAGCGAGACGTATCCCAGGTGCGCAGCGAGACCAGCACCGAAGATCGGTACGAATACTCGCAGCCCCGCCGCTGCAGCCAGTACAAGCCCGAGTGCTACGCTGACAACGACGTCCATTCGGTCGCCTACTGTTGAGGCAGCGCGAAGGCCTGAAGTCTGGTTTCGCCGCGCGCCCCCGTTGCGATGACCACAAACTGCTTACCTGCCGAAGTGACGTACGTCATCGGTACCGCATACGCACCGGTGCCAAGATCGTGCTTCCATAAAACCACGCCTGAGTCGCGATCCAGACCGAACAGCGTCTCCCCTCCACCGGTGACGAACAGGAGCCCGCCTCCGGTCACGATAGCACCAGGGGCGCCGGATACGCCGAGGTATTCGGGCAACGCCACGCCGGCAAGCGCGGGATTGTTGCGCACGGCCGGTGTGTCACCCAGCGGTACCTGCCATTTGTGTTCACCTGTCGCCATGTCGATCGCCGTGAGCGTGCCGTACGGCGGCTTCACAAGAGGAATTCGCGCGCCACCGACTTCCACGCCCACACTGCTGCCCCCGAGATCGGCGTGATACTCGGCGTCATTCGTGTCCGACGGTGTCGGCCGTTTAACGATACGCCAGAGCGATGGCGAGATGGTCGCTTTGACGAAGAGCGTGTTGGTCGTCGCATCGTATGCTCCGCCACCCCAACCGGAGCCACCGATGGAGCCGGGCAAAGTGATGGTTCCCTGCATCGAGGGCGGTGTGTACAAAGGGCCCGCCCGATATTTTCGGAACTCAGCGAGGGCCAGCTGCTTAATCTCCGGCGTGAAGTCGACCAGATCGGCCTCCGTGAAGCCTGTTGGCGAAATCGGCGCTGGTTTAGAGGGGAACGGCTGCGTGGGTGAAGTTTGCTCACCCGGAACATCACTTTGCGGTACGGGGCGTTCTTCGATAGGCCACAATGGCGTGCCGGTCACACGATCGAACGCAAAAACAAAGCCCTGCTTGGTTGGCACGATGACAGCGTCGACTGGTCCGTTGGGCCCGGTCACCGTGACCACGTTAGGCGGTGCCGGGAGATCATAGTCCCACACGCCGTGATGCGCGATCTGGAAGTGCCACAGCCGCTTGCCGGTGCGGATATCGAGCGCAACCACCGCTTCAGCGAACAGATTATCACCTGGTCGTCGGCCACCGTACCAGTCGTTACTGGGCGTGCCAAAAGGGAGGTAGACGGTGCCGCGGGCGCTGTCGATGGTGAAAGGCGCCCAGACGTTCGTATGTCCGGTGTGTTCCCACGATCGGTTACCCCACGTGTCGTTCCCGAATTCACCGGGCGGCGGGACGGGATTGAACGCCCAGACGCGTTTACCCGTACGCACGTCGATCGCCTGTACGTCGCCCGGAGGGTCGCCGCGGTACATTAATCTGTCTCCGACGCCATTCCCGAGAATAACGAGATCACCCCACACCACCGGAGGCGACGTGTTGGTGTAGTGGAT
>JBGTBX010000298.1:0-3135 GCA_041749115.1 Gemmatimonadaceae bacterium | reverse complement strand
TCGCCCACCATACGTCGTGCATCGGGGCGGTCGATCATCAACTCGACCAGTTGGTCGTCTTCGATGATCGCGACACGCGTCTCGCGCTGTGTCGCATTGATGAGTATTTCTCGCTTCATTAAACAATTGCCACTGAGCACTGCCTCGCGACTCGAGGGCACTCGCAGTGGGCATTCCGGCAGAAGGGTGGCGGCCAGATCGACGTACACGTGCACGCCGTCCGACCCAAGTACTTGCTGGCCCGTTGCAGTGCGCTATCGACACATCCGACCAGACGTCCCTGCTCGCCATCCCGGTACGGGATGGAGGGGACGACGACGGTGTGCGATGCCGGAGGTCATTCCGGTGCTCGCATCCAACGCAACCTGTCGCCCGAGGCCGAAGCACCACGTGCTCCGATCGACGCGACCTAACGACGCGACCAGAAGCGAGTCGCGCTCCCGGTCGAATGACGAACAAAAGAACCAGTCCAAGAAGAACGAGGCTGATCAAACGATCCCCCGCAGCCGCAGGGACAGCCATACAACAGCTCCGGCAAAGCCGAGTGCTGCCTTCCACTCGCCGTGCTTCATGTAGAGTGCCCGGCTGAATGTTCCAGAGGCACCCTGTCCGGCGCGCCACGGCGTCAGCCGGGGGAAAAATGCGGGGACGTGCGCGCAGTACGCCGCATAATCATCGGGAAAGCGACCAGCAATGTTTGCGCGCTCACGTTGCATGGTGGGAACATAGATCAGCGCGAAGAACGCCGCCACAGCTACCAACACCGCCCAATGAGCGGCGATGGCGAATCCGCAGGCAATCAGGAACGACCCGAAGTACAGCGGATTCCGGGTGTGCGCGTAGGGACCGGTCGTGGCCAGCCGATCGTTCTTCATGATGTGACCTGACGCCCACGCCCGCACGCCGACGCCTAACAACGCGATGCCCGCACCGATGCGCAGGCTGGTCGCGGTCGGCTGAACGAACGCCAGATAGGCGGCTGCAGCAGCAAAGCCGAGTGGCAGCCGCAAGCGCTTGGCAACAAGCGAGTAGCTCACGCGATCAGACCCTTCAGTAGTTCACGTGAAATGACGATCCGCTGAATTTCACTGGTTCCTTCGCCGATCTCGCAAATCTTCGCGTCGCGCATCATGCGCTCAACCGGGTACTCCTTGGTGTAGCCGTAACCACCGTGAATCTGGATCGCCTTGATCGTCGCGCGCATGGCCAGCTCCGAGCAGAACAGCTTCGCCATGGCCGCTGCGGTCGTCACACTCTTTCCTTCGTTCAGCAGGCGAGCGGCATGGTATACCAGATGTTTACCTGCCTCAATTTCGGTGGCCATGTCTGCCAGCTGAAATCCAACCCCCTGGAACGTGGCAATCGCCTGCCCGAACTGTTTTCGGACGCTGGCGTATTTCAGCGCTTCGTCGAACGCACCTTCGGCAATTCCGAGAGAGAGGGCGGCAATGCCGACGCGCCCTGCGTCCAACGTACGCATAAAATTGACGAATCCCTCCCCTTCCGTTCCGAGCAGATTCTCCGCAGGGACTTCCACGTCTTCGAAGATCAGCTCTCGAGTGTCGGAGGCGCGCCAGCCAAGCTTGTCTTCCTTTTTGCCGGACGTGAATCCGGCGAGAGGCACCAACGAATCATCGTGTCCGATGCCATGCGGCGCGGCTCCTGCGAGATCGTCATTGCCCTTGGTCAGGATGAAGGACGATATCCCCCGCGTGCCGGCGGTTGGATCGGTGACGGCCGTGACCGTGAAGATTTCGCCGACGCCCCCGTGCGTGATAAAACGCTTGGATCCATTGAGGATGTACCGATCGCCCTTTCGAACCGCGGTGGTACGCGTGCCCCCGGCGTCACTGCCGGCGCTTTCTTCTGTTAAACCGAAGCCGCCTAACACACGCCCCGACGCGAGGAGGGGCACATATCGCGCCCGCTGTTCATCTGTGCCGAAATGGACGATCGGCGATGTGCCGAGCGTCGTGTGTGCAGACACCGTGAGTCCGTGGGACGCGTCCACTTTTGCCAGCTCATGAATGACGATCATGTAGCTGGTGATGTCGAGGCCTGCGCCACCAAGTTCTTCTGACCAGGGGACGCCAAGCAGGCCAAGATCGCCCATCTTCTTCACCGTAGCCCAGGGGAACTCGGCGGAGGCATCGAACTGTGCCGCGATCGGTGCTACCTCTTCGCGGGCAAAATTGCGTACCATGTCGCGCACCTGCAGGTGCTGTTCAGAAAAGTACTGCGAGTCGTCCATGGGCCGGGCGATTGATGACGAAGGAAAGGATTATCTGAAGATAACGCATCGGAGACTCGAGGCGGGTCCCGCAGGTCACCCGGAACGTCGGCTCACGGCTGAATCACGCGTGTCCGTAGCCCGGCCTCCCGATGCACTACGTCTCACCGCCCCTACGCATGGGTGAATGCGCACGCCGCGCCGATGCAGCGGTCGTTGGTATTATCTGCCTGGCTTGCCCGTGGTCGCTGCCAGACAAAGCCACCCTGCGATGAACAGCGCACCGCCTGCGGGTGCGACGGCACCGAACCATCGGGGTCCGCCCAGCGCGAGGATGTAAAGGGCACCACAGAACAACACCACCCCGAGAGTGAAGCACCATCCCGCCCGCGCCAACCAGGGGTCGATCGCTCCGCTGTGCCACCCGCGCAGGGCCACGGCAATCAGGCCGAGGGCGTGGAACATCTGGTAGCGAGCAGCCGTCTCGAAGGTAGCCAGCGCAGCGACGTCGATCCGCTCCGCCAGCGCGTGCGCGCCGAACGCTCCGGCCGCAACGGCCGTGGATGCTAAGAAGGCACCAATGCGCCAAAACCTGTTTATCACTAATTTCTCCTAAGTCGTTAGGCTCGCACCGCGTCGCGGGCGAGTCCGTTTCACTCTGGACACGTAGCAATCTATGCTTACTTCCTCGCCCGACGACATCCTCGTGGCAGTCGCCCTCAGCGGACTGGCAATGGTGGCGGGGCTGACCAGCTTGATGCTGTGGGGATTTCGGCGACGCTACAAATACGCGTTTCCAGCCTACTGGGCGTTGGGCTGGCTGGCGGCAGCGATCCATTACAGTCTGCAGACCGCGGCCTATCATGCGGCGGGTTCCCCGCCGTCCAGTCTGTTGCGGATTGCGC
>JBGTBX010000297.1:0-11660 GCA_041749115.1 Gemmatimonadaceae bacterium | reverse complement strand
CCCCCGTTGCCGATGCGGCGATGCAGGGCGATCTCGCTGCGGTGCAGCAGCTTATCAAAAAGGGCGCCAACGTCAACGAACCGCAGGGCGATGGCATGACCGCGCTGCACTGGTCCGCCAAACATGGCAATCTGGATCTCACCGCCGTCCTGCTGAAGGCTGGTGCTGACGTTGCGGCGACCACCCGAGTGGGTGCACACACGCCGCTCCACGTCGCTGCACGAAACGGACGAGGACCGGTTGTGGTCGCCTTGTTAAAAGGTGGCGCCAAGGCGGGCGTGTTGACGAAAGAAGAGACGAGTGCGCTGCACCTGGCAGCAATGTCCGGTGATGTCGTTTCAATCAACGCACTGATTGATGCGGGCGCACCGCTGAATGCGGTTGAACCGGGGTGGGGCAATACGCCGCTGATGGTGGCGGCAGGCACCGGTCGTGCAGACGCTGTTCGTGCCCTCCTCAAGCGTGGGGCAGACCCCAAGCCCCTCGGTCGGGTGCTCGACGTGATGGCTTCTGCCGCGCTCGATCGGCGGGCCAAGACTGAACGTAACGCCACACTTGCAAAGCTGCGGGAGGAGCAGGGAGCAGCGCAGGTTGCGACATGGCTGCCATCCCCTGATCAAGTGGCGGCCTCGATACAGGCCGCACGGGCTATCGATCGACGTGGTGCGGACTCTGCGGCGCTCGCGGAACTGGAAACCGCTACCGCCGCCGAGGCGCAGCGCCTCGCCGCGCAGGGAGGTCCCGGCCTCGACGACGATACGCCGGGCTACACTGAACTGATCGGCAAACACGGCGGGCTGTCGGCGCTCCATTTGGCGGTTCGCGAGGGGGCAACCGAGGCGGTGCTGGCGCTGCTCGACGGGGGTGCCGACATTAATCAGCGCACGGGTGGTGACAACACCAGCCCGATCCTGATGGCAGCGATTAACGGTCACTACGATCTGGTGATGGCACTGCTTGCCCGCGGTGCGGACGCCAATCTGGCGAGTGACAACGGCAACACACCGTTGTACGGAGTGATCAACAAGGAATGGGCGCCGTCGACGCGTACACCACAGCCGGCATTTCAGCTGCAGCAAAATACAAACTACGTAGATGTTGTGGCTGCCCTCCTCAAGGCGGGTGCAAATCCCAATGTGCGGCTCGAGTCCAACCTTTGGTACCACACCTACAATCGCGACAATCTTCGCGTGGAGTTTGCCGGGGCGACACCGTTCTTCCGGGCGGCGTACGCGACAGACATTCCGGTCATGAAACTCCTGCTCGCGGCAGGGGCAGACAAGAATATTCCCACGATTCGCCCCGCACCGCGCGCACGACGTGGTCGCGGACCGAATGAGCAAAACGCGGGCGCGGCACCAACGACGGATCCCTCCGGTCTCGCACCGATACCGGCCGGCGGACCTGGCTTAATGCCGATTCACGCGGCGACCGGATCCGGATACGGTCAGGGCTTCGCTGGTAATGACCATCGGCACGTTCCGGATGCGTGGCTCCCCGCGGTGAAGTTCCTTGTGGAGGAACTCGGCGCCGATGTGAACGCGAGAGATTTTGCAGGTTACACACCTTTGCATAATGCCGCGGCGCGCGGTGATAACGAGATGATCAAGTACCTCGTTTCAAAGGGTGCCGATGTGACGGCGGTTGCGAGGAACGGAATGACCACGGCCGACATGGCCAACGGTCCGGTTCAACGTATTTCGCCGTATCTGGATACCGTGAAGTTGCTGATGGACCTTGGGTCAAAAAACAGCAACCGCTGCGTGTCCTGTTAAACTGAGGAATTATGATCGGAGAGGCCGGCACATTGTGTGTCGGCCTCTCGTCGTTTGGACCAGTCAGCGACTCCACCCTCACTACTACGGCACATGATTCGTCACCGGGTTCTTCCCGCTCTCGTCCTCGCCGCGTTGGTTGGCGCGTGTAATCCGTCGGATACGGCACCCGCTACATCTGCGGCCGACGCAGTGACGCCCGCCTCGTTGCTCAAGGAACTGGTGGAAATCAACACCGGGCCAACCGGCGTTGAGCCGACGACTGCGACGCGAGCCATGGCGTCGCGACTGCGGGCCGGGGGCTTCGCAGAAGAAGACGTTCAGCTGTTGGGCCCTGACTCGGCGCATCTCAATCTTGTCGCGACATTGCGGGGGCGTGACCGCGAGGCGAAGCCGATTGTGCTGCTCGCACACATCGACGTGGTGGAGGCGCTTGCCGCGGACTGGACCGTGCCGCCATTCGAGTTCACAGAGCGCGACGGCTACTACTATGGGCGCGGCACGACCGACAATAAGGGTGGGGCCGCGATTCTCGTCGCGTCCATGCTACGGATGAAGGCCGAATCAATTGTCCCACAGCGCGACCTTATCCTGGTGCTGACGGTCGACGAAGAGACGCTGGCTGAACGGGGCATTAAGTGGATCCTGGCGAATGTGCCGGAGGTGTCGCGGGCGGAGTATGGGCTCAACGCAGACGCCGGCGGTTTTCTTGAATCTGACGGACTGCCTCCGCAGTTCTTTTTTCAGTCATCGGAAAAGATGTACCTCACGCTGAGTCTGGAAGTGGTAAACCGCGGAGGTCATTCGTCGTTACCGAGATCCGACAACGCCATCTATGCGTTAAGCAACGCACTCAATCGCATTGAACGACATAAGTTTCCGGTGATGTACAACGAGGTCACGCGCGAGACGTTTCGCCGATCGGCGGGGCTCGAGCGCGGGGAGCGGGCGGCCGATCTTGCGGCGCTCGTAGGGGGCGCTGTCACGGGATCATCCGTCGACAGAGTTGCACAGGATCCCTCCTTCAACGGCAATTTGCGCACAACGTGTGTTGCTACCATGCTGTCCGCCGGCCACGCTGAGAACGCGCTGCCGCAACGCGCCACGGCGACCGTAAACTGCAGAGTATTTCCCGGTGTCAGTGTCGACACCATCACCGCGACGCTCGCACGTGTGGTTGGAGATACCGCCGTGCACATTACCGTTTCGCGTGGTGGTGTCGCCAGCCCGGCATCACCACTCCGGCCGGATGTTCTGCAGGTGGTCGAGCGTGTGGCCGGCGAAGTGTGGAAGGGCGCGGTGGTAATCCCGATCATGGAGAATGGTGCCACCGATGGGCTGTATTTAAGGAACGTCGGCATCCCGGTGTACGGCCTCGCCGGGCCTCTCTTTGATTCAGCTGATGATCGCGCGCATGGCCAGGACGAGCGGATCAGGACTCGTTATCTGCATGAAGCTGCGGAGTTCTGGTTTGCCATGCTCAAGGGACTGTTCGCCACAGCCCCTTGAGTCGTGGACCGATCAGGGCATGACTGCTATGCACTCAATTTCGACATTCGCGTTGGGCACGACCAGCGCCGCGACGATGACCGTGGATCGCGCTGGCGGTGATGACGGCCAGTACGTGCGATACACGGCGTTCATCCCCTGAAAATCCGCCGCGCTGGTAAGGAAGACGGTGCATTTCACGGCATTGGCCATGGTGGTGCCGGCCTCCTCAAGGACTCGTTTCACGTTGTCGAGTGCACGCTTTGTCTGCCCTGTAATGCTCGAATCGGGGTCGGTGCGGCTGGTGCCGAGCTGCCCCGCGCCGTAGACCATGTTGCCGACTCGAATCGCTGGCGTGAGGGTAGGTGAGGACGTGCCGATCGGCACACGCGACGAACTTTGTGCGTCGAGCGCCGGGGTGAGCGCGCAAAAGAGGGTAGCAGCGAGAAGAGGGAATCGCATTATTGCTCCGAGGGGATGGAGTGCGTGGCTCGGCGCATCTGCGCAGTGCCGTATTGAGGAATTCTAGAAATGGATCGGGGTACCGCCAGTATCGTGGCGCAAAAGTCGTCGGTATCAGCGTTGGCGCCACATTTTTCGTACATGAACCATACGTTCATGTTTCGCCGTCAGACCGGATTCTTTCGTACTTGCCCCAGGCGTTCACGTTTCGCGGTCAGATCGCATTCTCGTACATGAACCGTGCGTTCATGCTTCGCCGTCAGAATAGTATGCCCTTATTGTTTGGATATCGCGTTGCACTTGTCGGCCTCGTCGCGTTCCTGGCGCCGCAGTCCGTTGCTGCTCAGATACCGGATTCGCTCCGGACGGACACAACGAGTGCTCAGCTCCGGGAGCTGCGCATCACAGCGCCTCGGGCCAGCGCCACGGTTGGCGGTGCCTCGGTTGTGGTAGTGGCAATCGACTCGCTGCGATTGACGCCGGCGGCGTCGCTCGAGGATGGGCTCAGGGAGATTCCCTTTGTTCTTGTGCGGCAGAATTCGCGAGGGGAGGTCGAGTTGTCGGTGCGTGGCTCTGACTCTCGTCAGGCTGCCGTGATGTTCGACGGGATTCCGCTGACGGCGGGGTGGGACGGTCGCGCCGATCCGTCGGCGTTTCCGCTGAGCGGTGTCACCGGGTTGGTGCTCGTTCGCGGTCTCTCGAGCCTTCTCTACGGGCCGAATACGCTGGGCGGCGTGGTAGACATCGGGATCAGTTCTTCGCGCGCGTCCAGAGTGCGGGGCACCAATGTTCAGCTGGGTGTCGGTCTCGACCAACTCGGCACACAGGCGATTCAGGGAGAGGTGTCGCGGGCGATTGTAGCCGGTCCGGGAGAGATTAATCTGCGAGTGGGCGCGGGGCGTCGCGACCGCACGGCCGTTAGTCTGAGTTCGTCGGTTGATGACCAGTATGCGACAAAATCGGGGCGCCGATCCAACAGCGACCTCCAACAAACTGACGGCTTTGGTGCGGTGCGCTTTCAGACTGAGGGCGGCGCCTGGGTTGGCGGGAGCTATTCCGCCTACGAGCTCGAACGAGGTGTGATGCCCGAGCTTCACTTGAACGAACCGAGATTCTGGCGCTATCCCAATCAGTCGCGCGACCTCGCGCTGGTGTCGGCCGGCACGGGCCGCCGCACAACACCGCTGGGACGCGGAGATATGGAGGTGGTGGTCGGCACAAATGCGTCCTCGCTGCTTATCGAGAACTTCCTGGACCAGCGGTACGATAGCATCGTGGGAAGTGAGGCGGGGAGGGAGCGCACGCAAACCGGACGTCTGCTCGCTGATCATTCACTGGGACGTGGCGAAGTGCGCACTGCGTTAAGTGGCAGCCGAGTGCGCTACCGCGAAACGTTGAACGGTGGGTCACCCAGTGAATACGAGCAGCGGCTGTGGAGCAGCGCGGTGGAGGTTGACTATCCACTGGCGGGGACCGCACGCCTGAGCGCTGGTTGGGCCGCAGACGGGGCGTCGACCCCACAAACCGGCGGCAAGGAGTCGTTAGGCAGATTGTCTGAATGGGGAGGTCGCCTGGGGGTAAGCAGTTTGGCGTTTGGTGGCAATGCGCGCGTGCACACGTCCGTCAGTCGGCGGGCACGATTCGCTTCGTTGCGTGAGCTCTATTCAGGGGCACTCAACCGCTTCGATCCGAATCCGACGCTGCGTCCGGAGCGTCTGGTGGGCATGGAGGCGGGGGCGACGATGCTGCGAGCGGGATCGCAGTTCCAGGCGGTCGTGTTTCACCATCGTCTCGAGGACGCCATCGTGCGGCTGACGCTGCCCAATGGACTGTTTCGTCGCGTCAACCGCGATCGACAGACGTCGACGGGGCTTGAGTTGCTGGCCGGAATAACACGGAACGGAGTTTCATTGTCCGGCGATCTTCTCGTTCAACACGTTCGCATTGAAGATCCGTCGGTGCAGGGCACGCAGCGGCAACCCGAGCATCAGCCGGCCCTTCGGAGCAACATCGATCTCGTCGTTCCGTTGCCCAGTCACATCCGCGGTCGCTTGGGGTTGAACTACACCGGCAGGCAGTACTGTGTGAATCCCGATATCGGTGGTAATGCGCCGCTCAAGTCGCAGACGCTGCTCAACGGCGGCGCGGAGCGGGAATTTCGTCTACGCGGCGACGGTCTGCTGAGCCGTTTGATTGCATCGATCTCTCTGGACAATCTCGGTGACTCCGCCTTCTTCGACCAATGCGGGTTGCCCTATGCCGGCCGCACCGTGCGGATCGGAGTTGGCCTTCGGTAAGAGGTGGGTGCTGGCGCTGGCGAGGATGTCTGGTGGCGTTGCATGTTACGGGCTTCCGTCACCTCAGGAGCTCGTCATGCGGAGTGTAACGTCAGTGCTGGCTCTTGCCGTGATTGCTTTCAGCGCCGGAGCGTGTCGTGCGTCGTCACCGGCGGGCGGCGTGGGCGGGGGAGGCGGTGCGCCAGGCGCCGCCATGTCCATGGCGATCCCGGCCGAAGTTACGGCGGCGAATATCGCGTTAGGCGACTCACTGTTCAACAACGGGTCGTGCCAGCGTTGCCACGGCAAGGGCGGCGTTGGCGGGAGAGGTCCGGCGCTGAATGACGCTGAATGGCTGCACGTACCCGGCGGCGCATATCCAGGCATCGTTGCGCTCATCAAGTCGGGAGTCCCCAAGGCGGCGCTCAAGGACAGCACGCGCAATCAGATGAATCCTCGCGGCGGGCCAATGAATCTGACGGACCCGCAGGTGAATGCAGTGGCCGCCTACGTGTACTCGCTGACGCACAAGTAGGCTGCACGGCGCCATCGGGGCGGGTGGCGGTGTGCATCCGCAGCTGTTATTCCGCTGCAGAGGCGTCGGCACGCGCCTCGGCGAAGAACCTGCGCAGATCAACAGTGAGCGGCTCCCGCGATGGATCTGGTTGCCACTCCAATTGATCAATCAGGACTTCGGGGACTTCATCATCCGGACGCCAACGTTCCACCAACTCCGCCGGCTGGTCAATGATCCAGAACTCACCAGTGTTCTGCTCCTGATACACCGGGCGCTTTTTGTAGCGGTCGTTGCGTGCCGTGCTGGGCGAAAGAATTTCCACGGCGAGTGCGAGTTCGCGTACGCTCGCAAACGTCGGCACCGGGCGTCCGTCGATCAGCTTGATGACGAGCAGGTCGGGCTGCAACTCGCGCCGTTCAGTGAAGGTGATGGCCGATGGCGCCGAGAAGACCTCATAGCCGCCGAGCTGTCTGACGTACTGCTCGATCGAAAAAAAGAGCAATCGGTGCGCGCGCTGATGGGTAATGGCGGGTGAAGGACTCACCAGGAGCTCTCCGTCGATGAGCTCGTAGCGGTTTCCGTCTTCGGGGAGATTGTGGAGCATCTCCAGGGTCCATTCGAATGTCGGAGCGGGCATAGCCATAGGATACGCTCGGCAGGTCTGGGGATGCAAGCGAACATACGCCGAGTATGTTGGATTACCCCCGTGTTGCGATCATCGCGGACGAGCGGCTGTGATCACCTCACTGCGCTTCGATCGGGGTCTTCAGTGGCCCGGCTCGAACCCACCGCCGTTGTTATGCCGATGGCAGGACGTCGCCACGCGCCTCGGCGAAGAACCTGCGCAGATCAATAATCAGCGGCTCCCGCGTTGCATCTGGTTGCCACTCCAGCTGATCAATCAGGACTTCGGGGAGTTCATCATCCGGACGCCATCGTTCCACCAACTCACCTGACTGATCAATGATCCAGAACTCACCGGTGTTCTGTTCCTGATACACCGGGCGTTTTTTGTAGCGGTCGTTGCGTGCCGTGCCGGGTGAAAGGATTTCCACCGAGAGGGCGAGTTCGCGCACGCTCGCAAACGTCCGCACCGGACGTCCGTCAATCAGCTTGATGACGAGCAGGTCGGGTTGCAGTTCCCGCCTCCTGCTGAATGTAATGGCAGATGGTGCAAAGAACACTTCGAATCCACTAATGCGCAGCAGATATGCTCTTACCACAGAATGGAGGAGACCGAGCGCCCGCTGATGTGTGATGGATGGCGAGGGACTCACGAGGAGCTCGCCATCGATGAGCTCGTACCGGTTTCCGTCTTCGGGGAGATCGTGAAGCATCTCCAGCGTCCACTCGAGTGAGGTGTCTGGCATAGCCATAGGATACGCTCGGCAGGTCTGGGGATGCAAGCGAACAGACGCCGAGTATGTTGAACTTCCTCTGGGCAGCGATCATCGCATGCGCGGCTGTGATCACCTCACTGCGCTTCGATTGCGACGTGTCAGGGCACGAGGATATTGTCTGTGCCGCCTCCGCCGGGCGGCGCGGTGCCCCCTGATCGGCCGTTCCCGAACTTGATAGCCAGAACCGATGCCGTCGCGAGCGCCACAACCAGTGCAACTGTGGTAATGGTGGTGCGTTTCTGATCGCGAAGTCGGACCTCGGCGGCCTGAATCTCGGACCGGAGCACGGCGAGAGGGGTGAACGTCGTCACGGGTCGCACGTTGGCCTCGTAGACCGTGCGCGCAATGCCAAGCTGCACCGTGTCTCCGCCAACACTTACGAGCCGTCCCTCGGTCCGAAAGTTGTTCACAGCTGAACGGAACTCACCCTGCCGTATCCGATCGACACCGCCGGCGTTCAACTGCAGGCGCACGTCCATCTCGGGGCGCAGTTGCGCGAGGGGTACCACCTGATAGGTGTAACATGCGTTGGTGAGCAACAACAACAATGCTGCCGGCCTATGCCACACGCGCGATCGCAGACTCAAGAGATCCTCACTGGGGAAGACATTCTGTTCACTGGGGCGAACCCTTCATGGCGCGGTATTGTTCAACCGCCAACCGCACCTTCATGTCAATCGCGAACTTTCCGATTTCGGCCGTGGCATGCGTCGGATCACCATTGACCCCTGATGTGGCACTGCCCCCCGACGGGGCGAGACGATTTTTCCGGATGCCCTGCGGGAATACCCACAACATCTGGGAGGTATCGGTGGTGCCGGCGTGACTACCAACGGTGGCGTTATCCAGGCCGTGTTCTTTCAGTAGCCACTCGCGCAGTTCCACGCGTCCCTTCTGGTAATAATCCGTGAGCGCGTACACGCGCACGCCGGTGCCTTTCCACGCATCGTTCAGAGCTTTGGCCACGTTGGTGAGACCGGTCTGATTGCCGCCACTGTCACCGATCAACAGAATATCCGTGAAGCCGTGGACCTGAAGACTGCGAACTGCCGCATCAAGCAGTAATTCGTACGCCGCCTGGGGCAGGGTGATCACGCCGGGTTTTTCCCCGAAGTCCGGCCGATTGTAGTCTCCTTCCGGCACATACTGAATGGTGGGAGCGACCAGCGCGTTCAATTCAGCTGCGATGAGGCCGGCGGCGTGGGTGACCACATAGTTGTGTTTTCCCAATACCATGTGAGGCCCGTTCTGCTCGGTGCCACCTGTAGGAATGATCGCGATCCGCGTGCCGCCGGCAATCGCGTCCCGGATCTCGGTCCACGTCATCGCTTCGATAAATGGCGCACCATATGTCGGTTGCGCAGCAGCGAGGGAGGGGGACGCGACCAGAACGATGGCGCTGAGCGCGCGCCGCAGGAAAGTATGTGGTGACATCAGCGTGTTCCGGCGGCGAGTGAGGTGCGAATCTGGGCAACCGCGTTGTCGATCTTGATGCGCAGGATGTGCATGCCGAGTTCTGGAGTGGCCTTTGTGGGATCACCACTGACGCCGCTGTCTGCAAAGCCGCCGCCGTTGGCCAGCTTATCCCAGCGGATAAGTGACGGATTAATGAACATGAGCTCGCTGGTATCCACCATGCCGGCGTGACTGCCGATCGCTTCGGCTGAATGCCCGAGGCCCATGAGGTATGTGCGAACATCCGCAGCGCTCTTGGTATAGTAGTCGCCGATAAAGTGAGCTCTCACGCCGGTCCCTTTCCATTCAATGTTCAGCGCGTCAGCCACCGCTTTCAGCCCCGTCTGGTTGCCTCCCGAATCGCCGATGAGAATTACGTTGGTGAACCCCCCGGCTTTGAGGCTGCGTGCGGTATGAGTCAGCAGGAGCTGAAATCGATCCTCGGGCAACGTGATGGTGCCCGCCTTGCTCATGTGACCGCGCTTGGTCTCCCAACTCCCCTCCGGGACGTACGTGATGATGGGGGCGACGATGGCGTTGCCCAATGCTCTGGCGATGTGATTGGTCGTGTACTCGAGCGCGTACTTGTGCTCTCCCATGACCATGTGAGGTCCCTTCTGCTCGGTGCCGGCCGTCGGAATGATCACCGTTTTTTTGCCCCGCTCAATCAGCACCTTGAGCTCATCCCAGGTGAACTCCTCCAGAAACACACTGTCGGGTGGCCGTGGGGCCGGCACCTGGGCGGCGACTGACGAAAGGGGAGGGAGCGCACAACAAGCGGCTACAGCCAACGGGATAAAGCGCCTCATGCGACGGAACCTCAGAAGGTGAAGATGCCCTCCAAAATGTGCTCCGTGCTGTCCGGAAACCAGTCGTGCCGGCGCTCAGCGCTCGAATTGGCGACCGCCGACTCTCTCTTTACGGAACCGGTCCCACAGCGTGCGGGCGGGTGCGGCCGGGGTTCGGAACGGTTTTCAGGCGATCGTTTTCAGGACACTCGCGCGATAGGTGCGCGAGATCCGGAGCTGCCGGCCGTCTTCCAGGATCGCCACGTAGTCACCGCCAAACCACGGCTGGATTTCGCGAACACGGTTCAACTGCACGACGATCGATCGGTGAATTCTGGCGAATCGAACGGGGTCGAGTTTTTCAACGACATCCCGCAGAGGGCTGCGCAGCGAAGAGCGTGTTTTGCCGACGTGCAGAATCACATTGTTTCCGCTTGCCTCGAAGTAATCCACACTGTTTACCGGGATGAACCGCATCCGGTCGCCCTCGCGCACGGTGAACCGCGTGGCGTAACGAGTGGTTGCGGAGCGTCCCGAATCCTCGCGCAGGAGATCTTCGAGCAGGCGTTTGAGCCGAGTTCGTTCATCTGTGCGATCTGCGGCTCCTCCGGCGAGGCGCTGTCGGGCAATCGTCAGCGCCCGTTCGAAACGTGCATCATCGAACGGTTTCAGCAGGTAGTCGACGGCGTGCACATCGAAAGCCTTGAGCGCATAGTGATCGTACGCCGTGACAAGGACCACGCTGGGCATGGCGTCGACACCGATTTCCTCGATAACACCGAAGCCATCGAGCCCGGGCATGTGTACATCGAGAAAGACGAGGTCGGGATTATGTTGCTCAATGGCGGCCACGGCCTGATGTCCGTCGCCTGCTTCTGCGACAATCTCCACGTCCGGGTATGCGTTGAGCGCATCGCGTACACATTCGCGAGCGAGAGGTTCGTCGTCCACTATGAGGACCCGAACGCGGGAAGCCTCAGGGAGTGTGGATTCAGTCGACATGAGCAACGTCGTTCGGGAAAGTGTCGAAGGGAATATGGAGCGTCACGCGAAAGCCGTCGGCAAGTTCTTCTGTGATCACACCCGCCTGCGCGCCGTACATTTCCGTCATGCGCGTGCGCGTGTTGCTTAACCCAACGCCGCTCCCGTGGGGTGCGGGTAGGCGTGCCCGTCCGGTGGTGCTGCGGTTCTCCACGGAGAGGACGAGTGACCCGCTCACACGCCTGGCTCTTATTTGAATGGTTCCTCCACCCGGCTCCCGCGCGATGCCGTGCCGCACGGCGTTTTCTACCAGCGGCTGCAGGATAAGACAGGGAACCGTTGCATCCAGCGTGTCCGGCGGTACATCAAAGTGAACTTGCAATCGATCATGGAAACGGACCGATTCGATGGCGAGGTATTGCTCCACCAATTCGATTTCCTTTCGCAATTCTGCGTCTGGTGCGTGGCTCGACTGTAACGTGGCGCGCAACAGGTCGCCGAGCTTGGCAAGCATGCCA
>JBGTBX010000296.1:0-4173 GCA_041749115.1 Gemmatimonadaceae bacterium | reverse complement strand
GCAAGATGTTCTTGATCCGCGGTTCCAGCGTCTTCACCCACGCACGTTCGCCCGGTGATGCGTCCGCCGACGGATCAATCGTCGGTACGTTGTCGGTTCCTTCGTTGTACCCGTCCGTCATGACAGAGTTCTCCCAAAATGCGATCGATCTGCGTACGCGATGACGCGGACGGGCGTCGAATTCGGCGAACTGGCCCTGTTGCCGGCAAGTTTTCCGCGAATCCGCATAAACGCGTACAATATTCGAGGGTTCGCATTAACAGAGCATCTCGGGCCCGACGTCCTCCCGACAGGTGGCGTTTCTTCTTTGCTCGCATCCGTCGCGAAGGCAACCCCCGTGGCACACGTCGGACTCGTGGCTCCACACGGCAGTCTCGACGGAAGCCGCAGATTCGTAAGCTGACCGCGATGCAAAGCGAATAGCTCTGCTAGATTAGTACAAGTTCCCGGAATCCAGAACAGTTACGGAGTACGTTGTTGCGATGAATGCGGTCGAGATCGAGGAAGCAGTTGCAAAGCTGGTGGAAGCGCCGTTCGATCCGGCGACGTTCCCGTACGCGTTTCTGGAAGCGTTTGGCAATAAAGAAACCACCGTCAAACGGCTGAAGAGCGGCAACACGAACAAATCCGATCTGCCGGGCGGCGTCCTTCAACGCAGCAACATTCACATCAAGGTGTGCGCGGACGGCGATGTCCCAGCCACACTAGCGGCTTTGCGGGCAAGCGCTGCTACCGCGCAGCACAAAGCGAAATTCATTCTCGCAACCGACGGGAAAGAACTCCAAGCTGAGAGCCTCGTTGACGATGTCGCACCGCTCGCCTGTGAATACCGCGAACTGCCTGACCACTTCGGATTCTTTCTTCCACTTGCGGGCATCACCACCGTTCGGCAGATTGCCGAGAACGCGTTCGACATCCGCGCCACCGGACGACTCAACCGGCTCTACGTCGAGCTCTCAAAGCACAACCCCGACTGGGACACCCGCAGCGAAGACCTCAACCACTTCTTCGCCCGGCTGATCTTCTGCTTCTTCGCCGAGGACACCGGCATCTTTCCCGAAATCCGGTTGTTCACGGCAGCAGTCGACCAGATGACCGAGCGCGACGGCTCCAACACGCACGAGGTATTGGCCCAGCTCTTTCGCGCCATGAACACCCGCAAGGAAGACCGGATCGCTGCGGGCATTCCTTCGTGGGCGATGAAGTTCCCCTACGTCAACGGCAACCTCTTCTCCGGCAGCATCGAAACTCCGAAGTTCTCCAAAATCGCCCGCTCCTACCTGCTCTTCGTCGGCGGACTCGATTGGAAGCTGATCAACCCCGACATCTTCGGCTCGATGATCCAGGCCGTCGCCGAAGACGAGGAGCGCGGCGCCCTCGGCATGCACTACACCAGCGTGCCGAACATCCTCAAGGTCCTCAACCCGCTCTTCCTCGACGATCTGCGCGCCAAGCTCGAAGAAGCTGGCGATGGCAAGACACCGGGCTCCGCGCGCAAGCTGCTGAACCTGCGCAACCGCCTCGCCCGCATCCGCGTGTTCGACCCCGCCTGCGGCAGCGGCAACTTCCTCGTCATCGCCTACAAAGAAATGCGCCAGATCGAGGCGGAAATTAACCAGCGTCGCAACGAGATGGGCAACCCGTCCGTCATTCCGATCAGCAACTTCCGCGGCATCGAAATCCGAACCTTCGCCGCCGAGATCGCCCGGCTCGCGCTCATCATCGCCGAGTTCCAGTGCGACGTCATCTACGGCGGCGAAATGTTCGCCCGCGAACGGGTGCTCCCGCTCGATCAGGACAACTGGATCACCTGCGGCAACGCCCTCCGCCTGGACTGGCTGGACGTGATGGATGTCCGGGGAGCGGGTGTCAAGATCAAACGCGACGACCTCTTTGAAACTCCCTTAGAGCAGTCCGAGATCGACTTCGAGCACGCCGGCGGAGAAATCTACGTTTGCGGCAACCCGCCGTACCAAGGCAGTGTCAATCAGACGGCAGGACAAAAGGATGACATGGCTTGGGTCTTCGCGGACGTTCTGAAAACGTACAAGGACCTAGTACCGAGTCAGCCTTGCCCTGACGAGTGCCGCGCGTGATGCTTTGCACGGTGGCTCCGCAACGCACGGAGGCGCGGCATGGCCAAACGTTATCGGGTCACGTTGACCCAACCGGAGCGGGGAGAGCTTGAGCAGATGATCCGCAGAGGCAAGTCCGGCGCGCAAAAGCTGGCGCACGCACGGGTCTTGCTGCTGGCTGACGAATCGGACAAAGCTGCGGCGGCGCGAACGGATCAACAGATCTGCCAGGCGCTGAACCTCAGCACACGCACCATCGAACGGGTGCGTGAGCGATTCGTCGAACAGGGTCTGGAAGCAGCGCTGGTGCCGGCCAAGAGCAAGCGTATTTACACGCGCAAGCTCGACGGCAAGCAGGAGGCGAAGCTGATCGCGTTGGCCTGCTCCAAGCCGCCGGCAGGCAAGAAGCGCTGGACGCTGCGACTGCTGGCCGATCAGGTGGTGGAGTTGGAAATCGCCGATTCGCTCTCGTACGAGACGGTGCGTCAAACGCTTAAAAAAACGAGCTGAAGCCGCACCTGCGCAAGATGTGGTGCATCCCGCCGGCACAGTCCGGCGAGTTCGTGTACCACATGGAAGACGTGCTGGAGGTGTACCACCGGCCGTACGATCCGAAGCGCCCGGTCGTGTGTCTGGACGAGACGTTCAAACAATTGATCGGCGAGACGCGCGAACCCTTGCCGCCCGGGCCAGGACAGGTCGAACGTTACGACAGCGTCTACGTACGCAACGGCGTGAGCAGCCTGTTCATGACCTTCGAGCCGCTGGCCGGCTGGCGGCACGTGGAACTCAGCGACACACGTACGGCCGTCGACTTCGCGCGGATCGTGAAGCAGTTGGTGGACTCGCGTCGCTACAGAGATGCGGAGAAGGTCGTGCTGGTGATGGACCAGCTGAACACGCACGGCGCATGGAGCCTGTACGAGGCGTTCGCACCCGACGAGGCGCGGCGGATCGCCGACAAGCTGGAGATTCACCACACGCCCAAGCACGGGTCGTGGCTGAACATGGCGGAGATCGAACTGAGCGCGTTCGCACGCGACCTGCCCGAGCGTGTGGGCGGCAAGCCGGCGATGCAGCGGCACGTGACCGCGTGGGAGAAGCATCGCAACGAATCAAAGGCAAAGGTGAACTGGCAGTTCAGCACCGCCGACGCGCGCGTGAAGCTCCGAAAGCTTTACCCGACGATCGACGACTGACGGAGTACTAGATTATGTTGCTGCGTTCACCCTAAAGGCAGCCCGATTCAACGAGGCTACGGGATCGTGTAGCGCCTTTGTGACGACGAAATCTATTACGCAGGGTGAGCAAGTCGCAATGCTCTGGCCGCTGATCTACGATCAAGGCAACCACATCCAATTCGCTCACACTTCGTTCACGTGGAGCAATCTCGCGACCCACAAGGCTGCGGTAACCTGCATCATTCTTGGCATCTCAGCGGGACCGCAAGAGACATGTACCCTCTTTTCAGACGGCAAGGCGCAACAGGTCAGTTGCATTGGGCCATATCTCGTGCCCGGCTCGAACACGATCGTCAAGAAGTCGAATTCGCCAATTCACTCGCTGTCGCGCATGGACTACGGGAACAAGCCGACCGACGGCGGAAACCTGATTTTGTCTGACGCGGAATACGAGTTGTTTGTTTCCAACTACCCTGATTGCAGGGGTTTGCTTCGTCAATATGTAGGATCGAGGGATTACATCAACGGGATGCGTCGATTCTGCTTCTGGATTGAAGAGGCCTCACTCAGTCTTGCTCTGAACAATCCGGAAGTGGCCGAACGCCTCGACATGGTTAGGCGCCTACGAGCGGAAAGTAGAGGTCAACAGGCAAATGACCACGCGGAGACACCGCACCGTTTCGTGTTCGCGCCGCACACGGACAACCTCGGAATCGTTGTGCCGAGACATTTCTCCGCGGACCGCACGCACATGACGGTAGGCTTGGTGAAGGGTTCGACACATGTAATCGCTGATTCAGCCACTGCGATATACGACGCCACATTGGTGGACTTTTCAATCCTATCCTCCGCCCTCCACATGGCATGGGTTGACGCTGTCGCAGGACGAATCAAATACGATTACCGATATTCAAGCA
>JBGTBX010000295.1:0-8158 GCA_041749115.1 Gemmatimonadaceae bacterium | reverse complement strand
AGTCCGACCATTGTGCTCGTCAGGTGCTCAAGTCCCCAGCTGTCGTTCGGGTTGAACGACAACACGTACGTGTAGCTCTCGAACGGGAACGAGCCGAACATGCCGTGGTAGAGGTTGGCGACCTTGACCAGTTCGTCAAGTAGCCGCTCCACACCCTCGGCGAATCCGTCGGCACGGTTGAGAAACACGTGGTGAAAGTCGGTGCCGCGGACGTTTCTCGTCAGCAGGTCGAATCTGCCGAACGACACCGGGGTGTCCAACAGGATTTCGTAACTCGGATACACCCAGGTGGCTAGCCCGCTGGGCACAGCGCCCGCCGGATGATGGATCGCCCACGCCTCCGGTACCTCATAGCGCACCTGCCATGGTCCGGTGTGTCCGGCCACCCGGAGATACCGCGTCCCCAACACGACGCCGTTCTCGTTGCCGAGCACGCCGCAGGCTTCGCTAAAATCCACCGACGATGCCGAGGCGCGGTAGGTGATCCAAAGCAAAGAAGGTGCGCACCTGACGACATAGCCCTGCCATCCGTTACGTTCGACGCTGACGGACGCGCCCGCGCTATCGGTCGCGCGGACGTTGAACACGTCACGACCGTAGGCTTGGAACTCGTAGTCGCCGGGCACCCACGTTGGCGTCCAGAGGTAGACGTCGGTGCCCTCGTCCGCGTCGAATGTCATCTCGACGTCGAGTTCGTGTCGCAGAGGATCCAGCGCCACGCGGCAATAGACCGTCACGGCGTCAGCGCCTCATCCCGATGAACGTGCGCCACCGGCCCGGTCGGGCACGGGTCTGTAACATTGAGCATGTTGCCGGTGCTATACCAGAACGTGTCGCCGACCTGAATTGACACCGGGGCCGTCGCGATACCCTGGAACAGGACCGAATACGCACCCGCCTTGATCGGTGGGGCGCACCCGATCGGCGTACTCGATTGAGCGAAAGTGATCGACACACCTGACCGCAATTGCGTCTCGGGCAACCATGCGGGCACGGTCGGCAACGTTAGTAGATGCTGGAAGTCGGGATCCGCGGCAATGTAATGGTCGAGATGGGCTTCCCTGCCATCGCCGAAGAGCACGTACGTCAGGCTAGCTGGCCTGGGAATGTTCTGGTTGAACGGCCTGAAGTACACGATGCGATCAACAGTCACGGTTGCGCTGTTCACAATCGTGGGACCGGGTGTGCCGCCACCGTCGTTCGAGTACCCCCGGAAGATGGTCGCTTGGTAACTCCGGATCCGGTCGGTCACCAGGTCCGGCAGGGTGAACGGGTTGCTGTCAAGATTGATGAGGTTGTATGCGGCCTTGGGATTCTGGGCTCTGTCCTTCACGTACGTCGTCATTGACGCAGAGTCCAGGCTGGCCTGCAGCGTGAGCTGGTAGAAGTGGTCCTCCTTGCCAAACATGGGCATATGACACAGGAACAGGGTTGTCGTGCCGAGCATGAACATGCCGTGGGTATTGGGCGTGTCGGCAATGGGCCACGAACTTTGTGCGGTCATCGATAAACCTCCTCCAACGGAAACGACGGGGCCTGCGGCTGCACGTGGTGGACTTGTCGGCGACGCCAGAACGGGGCTCGCGGCCATCGCCTCTCGCTCGCGTAAAAATGCTGGCGGACGCGCCGGTACGACTCAAATCGCTGGGCCACGCTGGCATCGAACTCGGCGAACGGGGCCTCCGCACCGCTGAGCGGTCCACGACGGTATTCTTAAAGAACACCACCACGGTCAAGGTTATCTATCTCCTCCAAGTGAAGTTCGCCGACGGCGTGTATGCACCGGGCATCAAGGAAATCGAGCCGGGCCAAACGATCGCGCTTGACCTCCGGCAGCTTCGCGATGACCAGGTCCCAGACGCCTTCGGCAACAAGATCCCTCGCTCCGCCAAGAGTGGCCAAGTAACTTGGGCCATCAAGAGTACGGTCCAGTATGCGATGATCGGTCGCGCCGAGCATACCGACATGAAGAACGGCGTCAGTGCGTCCTACGCGTGCATCAGCTGCTGCCCACCTCGCACGAACGCTGTCTGGGTGGACGACGACCCAGCCACTGTTGCCGTCGGCGGCACGGTTGACCTCTTCGTCATGGCTGAGGACGAAGACTGCTACCACAACATATCGTCTCCCTACTACATGCCTTGGTCGTGGCTGAATAGCTACTCGTTTGGAAACACGTCTATCGCCACAAGCTATGCCGACTCAACGGCGACAGGTATCAGCAACGGGAACACGACGTTCTATGCGGACTTCCCTGGCGTCGAGTATCACGTTGAAGGATCGGAAAGCGGATGGTTTTGCGCACTCGATCAAACCCCGCGGCCGGTGCAGGCTCCGGTCAAGTCCGAACGTTGCCCTGGCGAAGAGACTAAGAGCACGATGCTTGAGGAGTACCACACGAACAACGTCACCGTAAAGCCCGCCTGCGAGGATTTCGCTACGAGCGGAGGAAGCACCAATTTTAGCTTCAGCGAACTAAACGGCGGCTTTTCGGATGGCAACCCTCACACGGGCGTAGGCATCATCAAAAGCGCGCTGACCACCGGACTGGAGGCTACGCGCACGTCGTACAATCGTGGGGGCATCACCCTGTCATCGGGTTATCGTTGTCCGCACGGAAACCTGGCGGTCGATGGCGTGGCGCAGAGCATACACATGCAGGGCAAAGCTGCCGATATGTATTCCACTGACCACGGAGGGACAGGCTGGACCGAGACGGAGTTTAACCTGCTGCGGACTGCAGCCGCTACGACGAGCCCAACTGAGAACCTCAATTGGAGCTCTTACACCGACCGCCATCTTCACGTGGCGTGGTAACTGTCATGAATATTGGTGAAGTTGCGATCTGTCTCTTGGGGTTCTTTGCGACCGCCGACACTCACGTGTCGGCGGTCGCGCAGATGGACGCAGTCAACCAGTCTGCGTTAGCCGAGATGATCTCAAGCACTCACTTAGGTGAGCAAGCGAAGGCGCTCGCGGCAATCAACCGACTGAAGAAGGACGATGTTGACCCACAACTGCGGGTAGCCCTGTTCGACGCGCTCCAGCGGGAAACGCGTGCGCATGTGGCCCGGCACAACGCCGGACGGGCCGGACAGTCGTTGCCCCAGTTAGAAGACCCCCTGTTCGTCGGAGCGCTGGTGAGGTCGGTCGTCAGGCTTGGGGATCCGCGCAGTATTCCCGTTCTCGCGCCGACCACTGCGTTCGGCTTCGAGGCCGTCCATGCCCTTGCGGCATTCGGCGAGGCTGCCGCTAGCGAAGTGTTGAAGGTGGTCGAAGACCGAAACGGCATGTACTACGCCGTTGAGGGAGGCCTCGTCACGCTTCGCTTCATGATTGAAGCACCGAAGGCCGGTGCTTTGTCGGCGAAGACTCTGCAGCGCGTGAGGAATGTCGTGCGAGATCGCTTGACGACTCCAGCCGCCGAAGCCGAGTTTGTCGTGCTCTGGGCGGCGATCGATTTAGCTGCCGTTCTCCGAGATGCCGACCTCCTAGGAATCGTCAAGAGCCTCGCCGAGGATCCGACCGCGATCAAGAAGAGAGGTATCACGCATGCAGAGGTCACAAAACGGACCCGACAGCGTGCGATTGACGCCCTTGCCGGCGTCCCACCAAAACCCAGACCGCCGGTCGTAGCCGTTAAGGGCAAGACGCCGTAGCGCGGGTGTCGCGAAGTGCACGTTCGCTCACGCTGCGCCTTGCGCGGCAGCCGAAATCGGCTCGCCGGGGGTTTAGCTGAGCGAACGTGCCTCGTATCAAGATGGGTGAAAATATGGGGGGGGAGTCGCGCCCCACGGGTAGCGTCAGCCTCCCCATGTAGCGAGTGGAACGGATAGAGCTACCCAGGGCGAACTCGAAGCTCGCGACGCCGGGGGCCAGTGTCGACGATGGGGTAACGCTGGAAGCACGAAGTAGCCGCATCCCGTGGTCCATAAAACGTGCTGGTACCGGCGTCCAACCACCCTTCGGCCATTATGTTGATAACTCGGAACTATCTGAAGGACGTCGATGCGACCACACGTCCGGCCAATCGAGACGTGGACTTCGCGGTGGACGAATGGTGACGTTCCTCTCGAGACCCGGGCCGGTAGGGGACTTAAATCGTTAACACCGTTGGCCTTGGACGTGCGCCCGGCCCCGGGATCGGCCCGAGTTGAGACCAGGGAGACGCGCGGAACGTTTGGCGTCCTCTGGCCTTGCTCGCGAGTGTTGGCAAAGGGCGCTCAAGGTAGACCTATGATGGCGGCTTCGCCGGATACAGAGCCGCTAGGAGCATGACCAAAGCAGCCTGAAAGAGAGCAACCGCCACATCCGCAGAGTGAATACCTTGATGCGTAGTGGATGAACTACAGTGGACGCCGGCCTCCAGAAGATCCATATATTCTCGGCTGATGGTGCATACATCGCTGCAGCCGCTCCGCGCGGCGAGAGGGGCAAATTCGAGATCGTTGCCGGATTGTTGCGTCCGCTCGGCGCTCCGGTCCCTGTTTCGACCAAAAATCAGGGTCCCCAGAAGGCGTTTCCCTTGGAAGCGCAGCAGCGCATTTACCGCTATCGACAAGACAAGTACCAGCGACCATAGTGTCAGGTAGGAAAGCCAAAACCACGTCGAACCCACAACCTACCTCACAGTCCACGACGTGACCAAGTCCAACCTATCGCCAGGTAAACGCCGACACTGAGCAGTACCAGCCAGCAGCTAGAACGCGCCTCGGTCGCGTACTATCGGGCTCTATCGCGGGAGAATCTGGAGAGGTGGTCAACGCGCGCGCGCTGCGCTATACTTCCGGTGTGCTTCCCAGTCAAGCCTCTCGCCTTGAAAGCGAGGTCATTCACGACCTTTCGAAAGTACCAGAGGGGCCGTTTCATACGGGAACGCTTTCAGCTTCGACGTTGGCTGGAGTGAACTTTATCCGGCTGCTCCGCGAGGGCCTTCCATCATTACCCGTATATCTTATTGCCTTCAAGAGCGCTGATGGAGTTGTGGCTCTCACATGCGTCACGGAACTCACGATTGCCATCGCCTCTTTTCCAGTGCGCATCGCCTTGTGCGGCAACCCGGTGCTTTCGGCTGACTGTGCGATCTTCACCACGAACGGAGTCGATCGAGCCGCCATCCTAGTCGACGTCCTGACGGAACTTACTCGCACGCTCAGACATCGAGGCATGAGTGCGATCCTCCTCAAGGAGATTTGTGCGCCGTCAGCCACCGTGAGTACGGCTGGATACTTTCGACTGCCGTTGGAGCCGGTCCTGGGTATTCCCGTTAGATGGCAGAATCACGACCAGTATCTCGCCAGCATGACGACGCACTATCGGGGATTAATCAAGAAGGCCCAGCGCGAACTTGCGAATCGTGGGATGACCATTCAATGCGAGGATGACATCGCCCCGATCAGCGACGACATCTACCGGCTTTTCTGTAACGTCGCCTTCGCAAAGAACCGTCCTATCGGCCAGCACCCCGGTGGGCTTGGCGACAGGCTGGCCACCTACTTCACGAACATGCCCCGGCAGCACTTTCAGCAGTTACAGCCTGCGTTCTTTCCGGCGATGAAACGCCTCTTCCCTTCAGAAACCGACGTGATTACCATCAGAAATGGCGATGGGCGCCCGGTCGGCTGCACAGTCAACATGCAAGACGGAGACACCTTCCATTCGGTGTACATCGGAATGGAGAGGGACGAGATGACTCCGTACGTTTACAGGGCTCTCCTCTTCGCCAAGGTCCAAAACGCAATCACGCGTGGGTTACGTATCGTTCATTTCGGTAGGACAGCGGTCCCCACAAAGGCCGACCTTGGCGCCGTTGAATTGGACGAGGCTTGCTATTGCAGGCTCGCCAGCGGATTCATGAATCCCGTCGCCCGGTCAATAACCGCCTCTATTGCGGCCCGGCAAGAACCGTTTCGACCTCGGTCGGTGTTCAAGGTTTCGCCCGCAGCGACTTCTCCTGATGAATGAACACTATCGAGAACGGTGGGACTCCTTCTACCGACGGCTGGCGGCGACCTATGACGTGAAGGTCAGGCTGTTCTCCTTGCTGTGGGGGGGACAGAACCGTGTATTTCGGAGTTGCCTAAATCAAGTGACGGTGGAGAGCGGGGCGATTCTAGATTTGGGCTGTGGCACCGGTGCCCTTGCGGATTTTCTCAGGAACGAACGGCCTGAGATCCCAGTCATCGGCCTTGACCTCTCGCTTGAAATGCTCCAAATTGGACGACAACGCGGTGGCGGAGGCGTGAACTGGAACGTGCAAAGCGATGCCCTGATGTCGCCCTTTCGGCCAAATGCATTCACAACCATCCTGATAGTGGCAGTCCTTCACGAATTGCCGTACGAAATACGCCGTCGCGTTCTAGCTGAAGTCCACCGACTTCTGGAGCCTGGTGGACAGCTGCTTGTGGGCGAGCATTTCCACGAACAGCACACTCGCCTCGGTCGGGCGTACCAGCGGCTTGTGTTCCGCTTGATCTCTGCTCCGCAGGAGCGAGCGACGGCGGCCGATCTAGAGACTCGCGGGCTCGACAACGAATTGACAGCCGCCGGGTTTGCCATCGTATCGAAGGAGGTGCTACCCGGTCGGTTGGTGGCACTCACGGAACTCAGAAAGGTGAGCATTCCGTGAGTGTCACAGTGCCTGCACTCATCATTAGTATCGTCATACTCATGCAGACCACTAACACACCAAAAACTCCTGACCTCAATCTGACCTACCTGGGCCATTCGTCTTTCGAGCTGGAGGCTTCCGGTATCCGTGTGATCATCGATCCGTACCACAACTCCCCATGGTCACATTGGTTTGATATCGAGTACTCGAAGCGGAGGGCAGATATCTTGGCGGTGTCGCACGGACACTTTGACCATGCGGCGACGCAAGGCGTTGATGCTAAGTCCACACTTGAGACTGAGGGCATACTGGAAAGTGGGCCGTTTCGCGTAACCGCCGTGCCTGGGCTTCACGCTCGGCCAAGCGAGTATGGTTCTGAGAATCGTGTCTTGTTGATCGATGTGCGCGGGCTGAGGTTTGTGCACTGGGGCGACAACGGCCCTGAGATTCCATCGCAGGTTCTCGATGGGCCTCGGGTCGACGTGCTGTTTCTCCCGATTGACGATTCCGAACACATCTTGTCTTTCGCCGACGCAGAAGGAATTCTAGACCGGCTGCGGCCACGGGTAGTCGTGCCGATGCACTACTTCATCGCGGGACTTACGTCGCAGTGCTCAACGCTGCGAGGGATCGAATCGTGGCTTGATACCCAAGAGAATCCGTTGGCCCTCAGCAGAGCGACCGTGGGCATCTCGCCGACTAGCTTTACTGGTCGCAGTTCCGCAGTGTGGGTGTTCCCCTATCACCCGGCTCTCAACCCTTCCACGAGCACGTTACCGTGCGCGGCGCGGACGACCGGTCCATGGATCGTCATAGCCGCGACTCTTGCTGCGGTTCTTGCGGTTGCACTAATACGTCGCACGGTCAGTTCGTAGGCGATGGTGTGTAACCTCGCAGCATGATGTATGTCTTGAGCACGAAGAGAACCGCCCCAAAATAAAAAGTTAAGAGCATGACGCCATAGGCGTATTCCGGATGCTGCACAAAGTGATTTGCCCGGCGATGCTCTTCAATCCAGAACTTGGAAGCCATGTACTTTACGACAAGGTACTGGTAAAGGAGGCCCGCTCCAATACAGGTCAGGAAGGACACCCAGGTGAGGATCAGAACAAAATCCTCGCGCAGCCCAAGGGCCATAGCGGTCAGGGGAAGATCGAGTTTCTCGCCGAAGGTGATTGGCACAATCAGTGCGCCGACTGCAAGTTGAATGTACGCTGTTGAGGAGCTTGAATAGGCCTTGATCACCTCGACCCGCTTCGTGACTTCGAGCTCGGATAGCTGTACGAACGGCTGTTTTGACATGGGTTTTCTCAGCGGTACGGAACCGAAATTATATACCGAGCCTATGAGGGCCGTAAGGGGCCGGGGCCAGCACTTAGAATCGCGAAACTCTGGGTCGGGCTGGCGGCTCTCGTACCGAGTCGCTGGGACTATTAGCCGTGTTTGCGACGGTGGTTTTGCGGCAGCCCCGCGGTGAGCGCAGGGTCGGCGTGTGCTCTAATCATCAGGTGCGGACGTAGATGCACGACTCGATTCGAGCAGCCAGGC
>JBGTBX010000294.1:0-3608 GCA_041749115.1 Gemmatimonadaceae bacterium | reverse complement strand
AGCATGTGCGGGGCTCGACGCGGGTGATGTAGAACTGATTATCTACGGCAGCTGTAGTAACGATGAGATCGTGCCCAACAGCGCGTCCGGGGTGCAGGTTGCGCTCGGCGCGTCGCGCGCGGCCGCGATGGATGTGAACACTGCCTGCACCAGTTTCCTGTACGGCTTATCAACAGCGACGGCCATGATTCGCACCGGCGTCGTCTCGAATGCGGTCGTCATCGGCGTTGAACTGATCACGCGTTACATGGATTGGAGCAATCGCAATGTTGCCGTGCTCTTTGGTGACGGCGCGGCGGCGGTGGTTCTCCAGGCGAGCGACAATGAAGAAGGCGTTCTCGCGAGGGTACTCGGCTGTGACGCCGAAGCGCGGGAGACGTTGCGGGTTCGCGGGATGGGGTGTGCGTATGCTGGAGTTGGCATTAATTTGGGAGACACGCTCTGGGATTTTGATGGTCAGGCGATTTTCAAACGGGCCGTCAAGGGTATGTGCGATGCGTCTGAACGTGTGATGCAAAAGGCCGGAGTTACCGCCGAGCAGGTGGATCTGGTGGTCCCGCACCAGGCGAATCTGCGGATTATTGAATCGGTAGCGAAGTACGCGGGCATCCCCATGGAGCGCGTGATGGTGACCGTACAGAAGTATGGCAACATGTCTGCCGCGACTGTTCCGGTGAGCCTCGTCGAAGCTCTGAATGAGGGAAGGATTCAGCCGGGAAGCCTCGTGCTGATGCCCGGATTTGGCGGCGGACTCACCTTCGGGGCGCTGCTGATGAAGTGGGGGAGTCGTGTGACGCCACTGGGCGAATCACCACGGACCATGGCACCGCCCACCCAGACTGCGCTGGAGATGGTGAACGATATTCGCGCCGGCCAGGATCCACATGGGCGTTCGCTGACCGGTCTCAACGCTCCCGTGTTCGCCGAAAAAGCCCTGTTGTAGCGCGGTCCGTCGCTTAATGCCTGATGTGATGGCACAGATTTATGAAGGAGCAGTCACTTGCACAACTTCCCGGAAAGGAGAACATGTAATGCGTTACTCAATGCTTAAGACACTTGTTGCAGCGACCGTTGTTGCCGGGCTTGCCTGCAACGAAGGTGAGGCGCAGAAACCCAGCTTCTTCATCACGAGCGTGGGGACTGGCAATGGTGCCGCACTTGGCGGCCTCGAAGGTGCCGATCAACACTGCACGCAGCTGGCCGAGGCCGCGGGCATCACCGGCATGACCTGGCACGCGTACCTGAGCGCCGCGCCAATGAATGGTGCGGCAGCCATCCATGCGCGCGATCGAATCGGCACAGGACCATGGCGCAATGTGAACGGTGTTGTAGTAGCGGAAAACCTGGACGATCTGCACAGCGACAACAACAAGTTGAGCAAGGAGAACAGCTTAACGGAAACGGGCGCTGTGGTAAACGGCCGTGGTGATACCCCCAACATGCACGATATTCTCACCGGGACGGGCCTCGACGGTCGTTTTGTGGCTGATACCGTGGATACGACGTGTCGCAACTGGATGAGCTCCGATAGCGGGAGCGCGTTGGTTGCGCACCATGACCGTCAGGGCGGCGGCGCGAACCCCACGTCGTGGGTTTATGCACATGCGTCGCGCGGGTGCAGCCAGGAGAATCTGCAGGCGAGCGGTGGCAACGGACTGTTCTATTGTTTTGCCATGTAGCAATATGGATTCCCGGTCGTGATGTCTTCGGAGAGCTCGTGGCAGGCTGAAACGCCTGCGTGTAGCCAGCGTCTGCCGCGAGCTGTCGAACCCCGTGGAACCAACTCGCGGGGTGTTCGTCGCCAATCGGTTGCGTGCCATGGGTTCATTGATGGAGGTGACGACGATTCAGCCGGTTCCGTTTTTTCCTGGCCTGCGGGCATTGCCGGGGTGGGTGCGCGACGACCTTGGAGCGCGCACCGTGGCACCCACGTTCTACTTCCCGGGTGTCCTCAAACATCTCGATGCGACCTGGTTTGCGCGGGCCATAAAACCGCCGCTAAGCAGTCTGCATAACAACGGACGGCTTGATCTCATCGACGCCCACTTTGGCTTTCCGGATGGCGCAGCCGCGTTGCGGGTAGCACGCGAGCTTGGCGTACCGGGAGTTGTAACGTTGCGCGGCGTGGAGAAGGAGCAGGTGAACACAACGCTCATCGGGCGCGAGCTGCGCGATACGTTGCGCCGCGCCGACGGTTGTATTTGTGTCAGTCAATCGCTGGCACAGATCGCCCTGCGGAACGGGGCGCCCGAGTACTCGTTGGCGGTCATCCCGAATGGTGTTGATGACAGTCTGTTCAACATGCGGCCCGGGCCATCAACGCGCGCGCAGATGAATTTTCCAAGTGATCGGCCGATCGTTGTCGCCGTGGGTCACGTGAATCCCACAAAGCAGTATCATCTGCTTGTTCACGCGCTGACGAACCGCAGTGTGCGCCGCTTGAATCCGCTGTTGCTGATTGTGGGGTCCACGCTCCGCGATCGGCGCTATACGCGTATGCTCACCGCTCTCGTTCATGAACTGGGGTTGAGCGCCGACGTGATGTTCACGGGTGAACAGCCGCCGGTGCTGGTTGCCGCGTATCTCAAGGTGGCTGACTGCTTCGTGTCCGTTTCGCGTCGTGAAGGGTGCTGCAACGCATTGCTCGAAGCGCTGGCGTGCGGCGTTCCTGTCATCGCCACTGCCGTCGGTGACAACGCGCTCTTCATTAATCAGCAGAGCGGGCGTCTCGTGGAGGCGATCCCTGGCGCCATTGCGCATGCGGTCGCAGACTCTCTTGATGCGTCACGTCAGGGCGGAGATGGCATGGTCAGGCCCGCGTGTGTCAACGACTGGTCTCAGGTGGCTGACGAGGTTCTTGATTTCTTCCATCGCATCCTCGGCTCACCGCGGTCTGCAGCGTTGCTTGCATAGCGGCGGCACCGGTGCGAGCCCGGTGTGACCATGTTCCAACGACGCGCCAGAAAAATTCACCACCTTGGCCTGTAACTGCACTGGCAGTCGTTCGAGGTCATTCGTGATAGTCCTGAAGAAACGCGATTCGCTCATACCTGAGAGGTCTCAGAAACGCATATAAGCGCAGCCCGCGTTCTGTGCCCGGGCAAGGCCAAATATCCCCGACGGGACCGCGTACGCATTCGGGAGAAAGCCAGCGCGCAATTCCGCATGTACCTGTTCAATGGCAGTGCCTGCTTTCGCAGCCAGGCGTCGTGCCAGGTGGCCTAACGCGAAGTCGCACACGAGGCAGAAGCCGCCTTTGTCGAAGAAGTCTCCCAGTACCGGCATGACGTAATCCGCCACCGGACTTGGTGCACGATGCCAGAATGGATTTCGAAGTGCGTGTTGTTGTGTGTACGGATCTTTCACGTCGTATTCCGCGCCCAGATTAAACCGGGACCAGGTCTCGTCCGTCAGTGCGACGGGGACTGCCTGCGTGCGGACGTTAAACACGACGCGTACATCGTAGCTTCCGGCCGGGTACACCTCCGCGCAATTATCGAGATAGCGACCTGCGAGCTGAAAGATGGTGGGGTCGGCCGGGTTTCCCATCGTGGGCCAATCGAACACGGCGCGATCAGTGGCGCTGGACAGGCGCGGGATCCAGGACA
>JBGTBX010000293.1:0-2798 GCA_041749115.1 Gemmatimonadaceae bacterium | reverse complement strand
CACTCGATGTTACCGCGCGGATGGATGTCGCGGCCGTGCACCAGCGCATCGTCGAGGCGATCGGCCCCATCGATCTTGCGATCCTGAACGCAGGTGTATGGCACCCGATGAACGCGGCGGAGTATGACGCCACGCGCGTTGCGCAATCGATGAGCGTGAACTACATCGGCATCGCCAATGCTCTTGAGCCTCTCATCCCGACGATGATCGCGGCAGGCAAGGGTCAAATAGCGCTTGTTGCCTCCGTCGCCGGCTATCGGGGTTTGCCGAAGGCGGCGGCCTATGCTCCGAGCAAGGCCGCCGTCATCAGTCTTGCTGAGGTGCTGCGCCTGGAACTGCCACGGCACGGCATCATCGTCAGCCTCGTGAACCCGGGCTTCGTCGAGACACCGATGACGGCCGTCAATGCATTCCCTATGCCTTACATCATCAAACCCGAAGATGCGGCCAATCGCATTCTCCGTGGGCTTGCGCGCGGCAAGTACGAGATCGCGTTTCCGTGGCAGCTGGTCACCATGCTCAAGCTGCTGCGGCTTATGCCGAATTCACTGTATCTGCGGGTGGCCGGTCGTCTCTGATCGTTGCGGAGTCTCAAGCAACGTCTGTCTTGAGGTCGTCCGTTCCATCGATCTTCGCGCGTTGGAAGAACAGCGACAGCTCGCCGAGTTTGAAACCCCACTTGCTCATCGTGGCGCGGTTCACGGCGATCGTATCGCCCATGCGATAGAGCCGATCATCGAAGGCAACGATCATCTCCCGCGCTCTCAGCTTGAGCCGGAACCGGTAGGACATGCGAACGCTATCGGCATCGCTTTCGCCGGAGGCGCTGCCGACGCAGTCATCACACGTCGCGAGAAAGCGACCAGCGCCACTGGGTGTGACATGCCATGTCCGCGTCTCCGTCTCGCCGGTGTCATAGACGAAGCGCTCTTCGAGCACGAAGCTCGTGTCGCGCCATCGCCCGTGCATGTCGACGGTGAAGCGGCGCCTGAGGCGCCCGAATCTATCTTCGAACACGCCCCAGGCTCGGGTATGCCCCTCCAGAAATGTCGTCAGCTCGAAGAGAGGTGAAGCCGGCGGACCGACCTTCGGCGTCATGTCATGCGGCATCGTTGTCCTGCACGTTCTTGATCGAATGAATGAATTCGTAGTTGTCCGCCGGTGTGCTGATCAAACGGCACTCATGCGGGCTTCTTCAGGCGATAGAGACCCACATCGATCAAGCCGCGCTCGAAGCCCACCTCGCAGTAGGCCAGATAGTAGAGCCACATCCTGCGAAACCGATCGTCGAACCCGAGGGCTGCAATCTCCGGCCATGCCGTCTCGAAACGGCTCCGCCAATCGGCGAGCGTGCAGGCGTAGCAACCGCCAAACCGCTCGATCGTTTCGAAAGCAAGCCCCGCCTCTTCAGCGCGCTGACGCATTAAGTCGACCGTCGGCAGCATGCCGCCCGGAAAGATATAACGCTGGATGAAGTCCGGGTTCTGCTGGTATTGCGCGAAGGCGTCTTCCCGGATCGTGATCGCCTGGATTACAGCCAAACCACCGGGACACAATCGATCGGCAATGGTCTTGAAAAACAGCGGCCAGTTCTCCTCACCGACCGCCTCGATCATCTCGATCGAGACAAGCCGGTCGAAACTGCCGATGGTGTCTCGATAGTCCTCGAAACGAACCTCGACGCGATCAGTGAGCCGCGCGGCCGCGATCCGTTCCCGGGCCGCGCTCAACTGCTGCTCAGAGATGGTGATCGCTCGGACGTTGGCTCCTCGCCGTGCAGCAGCCTCGGCGAGCGCACCCCAGCCGCAGCCAATCTCGAGCAACGAACGTCCGTCCGACAGGTCGAGCGCTGACAGGACGCGCCCCAACTTCGCCTGCTGGGCATCCTCCAGCGTTGCCGTGCCGCCTGTGTAGATGCCGCTCGAGTACGACATGCTCTTGTCCAGCCAGAGCCGGTAGAACGCATTGCCGAGGTCATAGTGGTCGGCGATGTTGCGGCGGCTGCCCGCATGCGTGTTGCGCCGGTGCATGTGGAAGCGGCGATCTCGGCTGCGCGTTGCGTTTAGGCTTGGAAAAGCGCGCGTGATCGCCGGCTCGTTGGCAAGGTAGAGCCCGAACAGCGCGCGAAGGTCGTCGGTGTCGACGACTCCGTCCATGTAGCTCTCAGCGAACCCAAGAGCACCGCGTCGAGCGAGGCTCCACAACGCGCCATATGACTTGATCGCCAACTGGGCCTCGACATGCCCATCAGGAGCGCCGATGACGCCTGAGGCGCCCGAGGGCAGCGTCAGGCGGAAACGACCGATACCGTGCCGTCTCAAGAGCCAGTCCAACGCTCCGAGCAGCCCCGTCGTGGCAGCTCCACGCCCGTGAATGGCTTTTCGGCTGTCCGTGCCAATAGCCGCCCGAGCGGCGCCGCCGACGTCACGCATGGCGCGCATCCCTCTCTTGTTGATCGACAATGGTGAATGAGTAGGCGGGCGACGCGTGGCGGGTGACAAGAGGAACGCCCTTGCTCCACAGCCGCGCCGCCTCGAGATGGATGGCCCCGATCACCTTCAGCGTCATGAGCGGATAGCGGGCCATGAGCCGACCAATCATGCGGTCTGTCAGAGGTCGTCGGTCGCCGCGAAAGTGAGTCTTGAGAACCGGATGGCCCGACTCGCGGAAGTTGACGCCGATCACGACTCGGTCGGATGGCGCGATGCAATGAAAGCCGTAGCTGCCTGTCGCGCCTGTGAACGGCGAGACATACATTTCCTTGGCGCATGTCTGTGAGATCGCATGGCCGTCTCCAG
>JBGTBX010000292.1:0-11520 GCA_041749115.1 Gemmatimonadaceae bacterium | reverse complement strand
TAAATCGATGCGAATGCCGTTGTCGGGGTGAGGCGCGGTGCAGTGCGCCTGTTTAGCGTATCGGGTTGGCCGAGTGGAGCGCGCGCACCTCGGCCAACATGACCGGTGAGGTGAAAACCGTCATGTGATCGGTGGCGGGGAGCTCGACGTGTTTCGCCCCTGGCCATTTCGCAGCGAGCGCCGCCGAGTACGGCCGCAGCGGATCGTCGACGCCGACGATGGCGACCGCCGGGACCCGCGACGCGGCGACTTTCGCCCAGTCGACGCTCAGGCGCATGAAGCCCTGCAGCACGCCGAGGAGCGCAGCCGAGTCGCTCTCCGCGAAGAGCTGGTCACTGTAGCCGCGCGCAATGCTGTCGGGGAGCACGGGAACAATTTCCTTGACGAACTTCGTTAGGCGCCGGCCGCTCGTGATTTCCGCGATCCACGGCGCACCCAGGGCGTGCATCGCCGCGCTGTCTTTGGGGAATAAGCCGGCGGCCATCGTGGCGGTACGCACGCGTTCAGGGTGCGTCAACGCCAGCTGAGCAGTGAGCACGGCCCCCATCGAGTAGCCGACGACGTGCGCCTGTGCGATTTGCAAATGGTCGAGGAGCGCCACAAGGTCGTCGACCATCGCGACGCCGTAATTCTCCGCGCCCGCCGGCTTAGCGCTCTTCCCGAAGGCCCGCGTATCAATCGCGACGACGCGATGTTCGCGCGCGAGCGAGTCGGCGAGAAAGCCACTCCACATCATGAGGTTGTCGCCGTAGCCGTGCACCAGGAGCACGGGCTCACCGGCCCCGATCACCCGATAGTTTAACGCGACATCACCACGTGTGAACGACTGGTCCGACGCCTCGGCCAACACGGTGACCGTCGCGGTAGCCACCGAGTCGACCGTATCGTCTCTGGATTGAGCGCACGCGGCGCACGCCAACGAGAGGGCTGCGACGACCACGACACGTTCGGAACAGATCATGACTCGCTCCAGAGAGGGTGCGAGAATTTGCCAGCCCTTTGCAGCTGTAGCTAGTTCGTCAAATCGCGACGACCTCGACGGGGGGGCAGTAGAGATTTACATCCCCCAAGGCGTGGACTGCGGCTTCGGCCCCGGTCCCAGGCCCCGGCGGCCGGGTCTGCCTGATCCCTTCGCAATCGAGGGTGACTTCGACCCCGTCGTACTCTACGGATGCATCGTGTGCCATCGCGTGGCTTGCTCGTACGCGTATCCTGCTCGGCAGATGACCGCTTCGCTCAATGAAGGGCCGACAAACTGGACACTGAGGGGGAGACCATCGGAGGAAAAGCCGCATGGCACCGACAGCGTCGGGCTCCCGGAGAAGTTGAACGGCTTTGTGTGGATATCGCTATGGACCAGAGTGGCCCAACTCTCATCAGTTTCCGGAGCGAATGGGTCAGCCAGCTTCGGCCCAGCCGCGTTCGACATCGAAGGACATACCATAAGATCAACCGACGCCAGCATGCGATTCAGGCGCATTGTGAATTCGGCTCGGACCTTTGCCGCACTGGCGTAAGCCGCACCGCTTACGCCAAGTCCATACTCGAGCACCGCGCGAAATCCCGCACCGTACTCGCTCGCGCGGCTCGGGAACGTGTTCGCGTGAAAGGCGGCCGCTTCGGCGGTGGAGAGGTCCCACCAGGCGGCTGCGACGGGGGCCACGTCTGGCATGGTGACGTCAACGATGTCGGCCCCAAGATCCGATAGCTGCTGGAGCACTGCCTCCAGAGCACGCAGTACCTGGGGCTCGACGCCGGCTGCGGAGTACTCGCGATCGAAGCCGATACGGAGGCCGCGGATACCACGCGCCAGTTCGGGTCTGACAGGCTGCACGGGTTCCAGGAGAGATGTCGGATCGTTTGGATCGTAGCCGGCCATGGCGTCGAACATGATGGCGGTATCCTCGACGCTTCTCGCCATGGGTCCGACGTGGTCCAGCGATTCCGCCAGGGCAAGCACGCCGTATCGACTGACTCGTCCGTAGGTGGGCTTTAGCCCAACGCAGCCGTTGACAGCCGACGGATAACGGATCGAGCCACCCGTATCCGTGCCGATCGAAGCGAAGCACAGACCAGCAGCCGTCGCGACGCCCGATCCGCTTGAGGACACGCCACTCCAGCGTGCGGCGTTCCAAGGATTCACGGGCACGTTCAGCTGCGGGTGATACGGTCCCATCGCGCCCTCGCAGAGGGTCAGCTTGCCGAGAATCACAGCCCCGGCCGCCCGCAACCTGGCCACAGCCGTCGCGTCGAAGGCGGGGACAAAGTCCGCAAGGACCTTCGTTCCTCCCATCGTGCGAACGCCCTGCGTATAACAAAGATCCTTGACGCCGATCGGTATGCCGTGAAGCGGCCCCCGATACCGGCCTGAGCGGATCTCGGCTTCGGCCGCCTTCGCGCTGGACAATGCATGCTCCGCCGTGATCGTCACGTAGCTGTGCAGATCCCCGTCCATCGCGCCGATCCGGTCCAGGATTCGCTGCGTGACCTCAACTGGCGAGACCTCGCCTCTCTCGATCAGTCTCGCTACATCAGCGAGAGGTGTGTGGTGCAGGTTGGCCTGGTGCAACCGCGGTTGTGGCGTCCCTTCGCGTGCCCACCAGTCGTTATTGCCAGACAGGATGGCTCCGGCTCCGAGCACACCGAGGAGATCCCTCCGCGAGATACTGCCCGTCACATCAGGCCTGTCCGAAACGCTCATTCTGTGTTGGTCCTCGCAATGAGTCACGGATTACGTTCTGCTGCAACGCTCACATCAAATTGCGCGCGCAGCTCGCATTCCGCCATCGCTGCGTCCGTAGCTTCGAGTCGAGCCGATATTGAGTGGCATGAGATCGGTTCACCGGGTGTGACACTGCATTGCCTAACGCCCGGCGACGGGCTCAACTCACAGCACCTTCTCGACCACGACCACGAACGGCGCTTTGTTTAATGCGGTCCCTATAAAGAAGGACTCGCCGAGGGCGCTCAGTTCCGAACGGTGGTCCTTCGCCGGCCTCCATCGACGCCGCTCGGTCTTGCGAGCTCCGTACCAAGCCAGGCAAGCCAAACGCACATCCCCCCCGACGCAACGAGCCATAAAATGTTTGCGGGGCCAATGCCGAGCCAGACGCCGAGCGCCCAGCCGGCGAATGACGCCAGTCCTGCTCCGGCACCTACGACGGCCGACCATTTCGGAACGAGCCGACGTGGGTCCCGATACTCGTTCAAGGCAATGACGGCAACTGCCAACGCGAGCATTGAAAAGCCGTTGCCGTACCCCTGAGCGAAGGACCACCACGCCTCGAACTGGGCACGATCCCTGGCTGCCGCGAGGTCGGCTAATACCGTGACCTCGGTAACGGACGTCGTCAGCGTCCAGACCGCCCCGACCAACACCACCGCCCAGGCCGACGCCGTCTTGCCATTGCCGGTAAGCCGCGAGCGACTTACCAGCACGAGAACGGCGGCGATGGCGAAACATGAGAATGAGGCAGCGGCGATCCAGTGGACGACCGCCCACCTCGACGGAGAGTCGCCGATGCGCGTCATCTGCATCTCGAGGTCGGGATGGAGAGGTCCATGGAAGCTCAGCGCGAGGACAAGAAGCACCGCAGCCCCGGCGAGCCATGCCCCCGCCGCTCGCAAACCAGTTTGATCGTTCGTCATGCGTCCTCCGGAATCTGTTTCTACTCCGGGCAGTGACCGCAGTCTTGACCCCTCGTGGGTCCGGGCCACTGTGCGCCCTCACTGGAATTACACAGAACTTGATAAGCTGGTTATTTCTGCACCCAAACATTATCCGGCACCTGGTCTGCAGGATAACGCCGATTCAGAATTGGGTCAATCAGTGCTCAATGACCGGCAGTACAACGGCTTACGACGGCAGCTGCAGAGAGCCGCTAGTTGAATCGCGGGCGAGAGACGGCGCACCTCGCGTGCCTAACGAGCTGCGCGTCCTCTCACGCGAAAATCCAGCGCCGTGTCAAACCCCGCGCCCGGCCGCAGCTTAAGAACCACCTCCACCGCCTCGCTTATCTCTCGCCGCTCCAGTCGGTCGGCCGCGCCGGCCTTCCCTGCGAACGATACCACCGTCGAAGGCAGTGCCACTCCCGCCGAATCAACCAGCTCTGCCGTTGGCTGTCCGCCCGCCGACGCAATATTCACGATATCAAGCTGCAGCGGGCCGAAGATTGTCTCACCCGACACGTTCCGCAGTTGTAGCTGAATGTGTACCGTGCTCTTGGCTGCGTCGTAGCGTGGCGTGCCAGTTATCACCTCCACACGGTTGGTCACGTCAACTTCCCGGAGGTTGGCAGGAGGAGGTGTCGGAGCGCCGAGCGCCACGCGGGCGGTGAAGAGTTCCTGACGGCCGTTTCGGCGGTCGGCCCACACGGCGGTAAAGGCGCCGTTCCTGTCTGCGGCGAGGCCGGTGTAGTGCCCGGCGAACACGTTCCGCGTGCCGTCGAACGAGACCAGAAGGCGCCCGTTTGTCAGTTGTTTGTTGGCCTCGTCGCGCGCGCTGCGCACGAAATCGGGGCCGGCCAAAGCGAAGCGCTCCATGGTCGACAACCGGGCCACAGTGGAATCGGGCGGGCGGTTGGGGTCGTCGAATGTGGAGAGGTTGTGCACGTAGGCCGTGGGTCCCTGACCAGGCGGTGGGCACGACGGCGCCGTCGTCACAGTGTGGTTGGTGCCGAAGCGACGACCGCCATCGTTCGATACGGCGAGCATGTAGTCCCAACAGCGCCGTGCCGGATCGGCGCGCCGGTCATACCAGGCGATGGCGATCTCCCCTTTGGGTGCTACGGCAACCACGGGAGTCATTCGAAAGTCAGCGACACCGAGCGGTGAGGTACGCGCATTGTCGTTCACCCGCAACGGAGCGGACCACGTGCGCCCCTTATCGCTGGATCGCGTAAACCAGATGTCGGATTGGCCGCTGCGCGTATCGTCCCACGTGGCATACATGTGATCACGATACGGGCTGGCCGACGAGGTGTCGGCCACCACGATGGGAAGGCTGAAGGCCGCAGGGAATTCGCCACGTCGCGCGGGCCAAATGTGCGGGCCGAAATCGAAAACCTGCTCGGCAGGTGAGAACGTCTTCGCGCCGTCGGTGGAGCGCCGCACGAACATCGGAAGTTTTTCGTTCCGCGGGTCGCCGAGCGGGTTCCAGTACTGGTAGTAGGTCACCAGAACAGTTCCGTCGGACAGGACGACGGGTTCAGTGGCGACGAGCTTTCCTCCGCTGCGCAGGTCAATGAGCATCGGATCGGAGAACGTCTTGCCGTTGTCGTCTGAGTATTGCAGGAACATCGCATACTGATCGCGCACGAACGAATCGTAGACGTCATTCCATGCCAGATAAACGCGTCCGCGATGAGGAGTGTTAAGGATCGCCTCGAAGCCGCGGTTGCGGACGCGCCCAACGTTGTCCAGCTGCCCGGTGGCAATGAGCCCGGCCGAGCGAGGATATGAGCGCTGCACCAAGGCATCCTTACTCTTCTTTTCGTATGCTGTTGCTTCAAGGCTGACACGACCGTTGAAGAACTCAATGTCGACACCTGCTTCCAGCTCGGTGGTGCGCTCCGGTGCCAAATTCGGGTTACCCAACGTTTGTAGTTGCGCGCCCGAGGCGCTGGAGCCATTCACGAATACCGTTGCCAGCTGCAGCCGCGTGAGCGCCGCGTCGGCGGGTGGCTGAACGCCGGACGAGCCGTACGCGGTGCGAAAGCGGAAACTCGAGATCACGTTCGACTTCGGGAACCAGTCTTCGCTCGAAGTGAGCCAGGAAATGCTCGCCTTCGGATAGTAGGCCGTAGTGAAGTTCTCACCGAAGGTGCTGGCACCGTCAGCGCGCATTGCGCCGGTCACGAAGAGACGGTCGTTGAGGGCGAATTGCTGCTCCACATATGCTCCCGCCACGACTGACTGGATTGTCGCCTCGCTGTTGGTGACAGTAGCGGCACCGGCGAGCGTGCTCGATCCCGGCGGAAGGTTGGTACCGATCGCCGTGGTAATCCCGCGGCCGCGGCGGTTGTACTGCGCACCGACAGACGTCTTGGAGACGAGCGCCGGGGTCAGGTTGAAGGTCGCAGACGCGCCCAAATCGCCGGTGAAAAGAATGGTGCTGGAGCGCGAGTCAAGGCGGCGTCCGAGACTTGGCGCCGGAGCGGTTCCTCCCTCACCTCGGCGCTGGAGGTTGTCGGAGAAATTGGAGCTCACGTCCACGCCGACAGTGGCGCGGCTGAGCAGCCACGGGACCGGAGTGAAGTTGCCATTGGCGGAGCTCGTCAGGCGCACAAGGCGCTCGGCGGCACGTGTGGCAAAGCTTTCGCCGGGCCGCCGTTGGTTCAGCCAGCCGTCGAACCCATCATTGAAGCCCCGCCCCCACGCCGCATCGGTGAAGACTGTGTTGGTGGGAATCTGGCTGCGCTGGAACTGCAGACTGTTGGAGAGATTCAGGTCCGACTTGGCGCCAAGCATAGCCGATGCGTTGGCGCGCAGCGCTGCCCGATTCAGGTAGTTGGGGTGGATCTGCTCGTCCGGGATCTCCGCGCCGCCACGCTCAAGTTTCAGGCGCTCGATTTCGGACTCGGGGAGCCGCAGGTAACCTTGCTCGCGCTCCCAGTCGCTGCCAACGAAGTAGCGGAACTGCTGAGCGCCGCCTGAGACTTGCGCTCCAATCTGACGACGATAGCCCGTACCTACAGGTGAGCTGATCGCGTCGGCCATGGGATTCCACTGGCTCACACTATCGACGGTGCACTGGCCCGCCGCGCGCGCAAGATTCACGCAGTTCACTTGCTGCCCTGCCGTGTTCTTGCCGAACGCGTAGTAGTTCTCGTTCCATTTAGTGGGGCCCGGAATCAGCCCGCCTTCGCCGTAGAAGTTCCACCTTGGCTCGCCGGCCACGCCGCGCTTGGTACGGATCACGATCACACCGTTAGCGGCATCGGTGCCGTACAATGTGGCGGCGGCGGGACCTTTCACAATCTCCATAGACTCGATCTCTTCGGGATTGATCGAGGTCATTGAGCCAGAGGTCCAACCATACGACTGAATGTTGGTGCCACCGCCACTTCCCGCGCCGGTGGTGTTGTCGACGCGTGCACCGTCGATAATAAGGAGTGGATTGTTAGGCTGCGACAGCGAGTTGAATCCACGGATGCGCACGCGCGGAGCCGAGCCTGTCATTCCTGCGTTCGCGAACGTCATGAGGCCGGCTACTCGGCCCTGCAGCATGTCACCTAACGAGGTGATCGGCGCGGCGATCATCAACGAGTCGGCGCGAAGCGTAGCGACTGCATTGCCGATTTCGACCCGGCGTTGATCGCCGGTGGCTGTTACTACAACCTGCGAAAGCTGCGAGGCCGAGCGCTCGAGAGAGAAATCTGCTACCGCCTCGCCGTTGTCGGTCACAGTAACAGCGGCTGTTTTCGGAGCGTAGCCGAGCATGCGCACCGTGATGCTTTGTCGACCGGCGGGAACCTGGGTCACGGTATAACGACCATCGTCGCCCGTGACCGCCCCAAGGCGGGTGTTGGCGACCACGACTGTCGCACCGACAACCGGTTGTCCTGAGCCTTCTTCAGTGACGCGGCCGCGAACGGTCCCGGCAATGCGATCAACTTCCCATTCATTGCGAACAGATGGGGGATTCTCCATGGCAATCCCCGCCGTCGGCGTAACGCCGAGAGGGAACAGGATGGCCGGCAACAGGAGGAGGTGCATTGGGTCTCCTTAACGTGTTAGGGGGTCACCGATGGGCTCGACTGTCACGCCACTTTGAGACGGCAGCTAAGCAGCACAGTCGTTATGCAGCGTCGGTTCGCGTCATTATGACTTTTGACGCAATAGACGTCAAGGAAGGTGTGCTGTGCTTCCGAGAAGTTGGGGCAGTGGGTGGTTGTTTAAGGACAGCCCGCGCGCGTATGGGGCAAATTTCCAGGCGGGCCAATGTGTTGGGTCGCGCACGCCTGTAGTTGCAGATCACACTTCTCGCGCCCGTGCCGCACCGACAGGTCGTACAAGGGTGGCGAACAGTCATCCCCTTCTCCAAGATTCGCCGGAGCGGGGGGTGCGCGGTCGATACGCACTTGCGCGATCTCCCGATGCTCCGGCCGTTAACCTGCGCCCACGACGCGCAGTTGTCGACCGCAAGAAGGCCACATATTCCGGGAGGACTTTCGATGTACGTATCGTGCTTACGCTCCGCCGCTCTGCTCGTCGCCGCTGTCGCTTCGATTACCGCGTCGGGCGGGACGCTCTCGGCACAGACCTTCGCCGTGACCGGGGCGACGATCATCGATGGGACGGGAAAGGCAGCCCTGCCCGATGGCGTGGTGTTGATCACGGATGGCCGCATCGTCAAGGTCGGCACGGCCCGTGAAGTCCAGGTGCCGGCGTCAGCGCGCATCGTGGACGGGCGTGGCAAGTTTGTCATCCCCGGCCTGATCGACGCGAACCTGCACCTCTACCTGAATGGCGACCTCGAGACGCTGATCAAGTACGAGGGACGCTATCACGAGGTCGTGATCGAGGGGGCACAGATCGCGCTCAAGTCGGGTCAGACAACGGTATTCGACACCTGGGGTCCGCGGGACGCACTCATCAAGGCGCGGGAGCTGATCAATAGTGGCCAGGCGACCGGCAGCCGCATCTACCTCGCCGGCAACATTATCGGGTTGGATGGCCCGCTCTCCGCGGACTTCCGTCTGCCGGCAGCGGCGTTCGTGAGCAAGGCCTTTGCTAAGCGTACCAATGAAACGTGGGAGGTCGGCACCGGGCGCAAAATCATGGCGATGTACCCGGAAGAAGTGCGTGCCGCGATTCGCACCTACGCCGGCAGCGGCGTGGACTTCCTCAAGTACGCAGCCAGCGGTCACACCGACATGGATTTTATTGCGCTGTCGCTACGGCAACAGGTGGCGATCGTTGAGGAGGGGCATCGGGCGGGCATGACCGTGCAGGCGCATGTGACATCTCCGGAGAGCATCGACATGGCAGTGGATGCTGGCGTGGACATCCTCACGCACGGCGACATATCAGGGCCAACCCACACGATCCCGGAAGAGACGCTCACGAAGATCGCCGCCAGAAACGTCTCCGTGTCAATCCTCCCGATCACGCAACGGCGCATGGATGCGCTGCGCACGCAAGTACCGCAGAGCACGCTGACGCCGTACTTCGGGATCGCGCAGCAGAATATCCGGAACATGATTAAGCACAAGATCCGGATTCTCTTGTCAACCGACGCCGGCGTCGCGGACCCGGTGCTTCGCTCGGAATCGCGCTCGCTCGCCGTGGATTCGATCGATGCGCGAACAGATCTCGGAGAGGGACTGTTCAATGCGATGGTCGCACTCGAAGAACTGGGCATGGGGCCGATGGAGATTCTCCAGTCCGTGACGAGCAATGTGGCCAAGGCATACAAGCACTCCGACATTGGGAGCCTGGAGCCGGGGAAGCGCGCCGATCTCGTGATTCTGGATGCCGATCCGCTGGCGAGCGCTCGCAACTACCGTCGAATCCATGCGGTGATCAAGGATGGCAAGATGGTGGATCTGGCATCGTTGCCGACGACGCCGGTCATCTCGGCCAAGCAAAAGGGGAAATAAATCGAAAGGAGGCGCGCGTGGCCTCGCCATATCGCGCCTTTCACCTTTCACCGGGTGTTACCCATATACCCAGCTTAATCTGTCACGATCTACCCGATTGCATCGTGACGGAGACGCTGAAGCAGACGGTCGAGGCCGGCGCGAACAAATTGTTCATAGCCGCTATCGCCCGGTAATCGATCGAGGGTCTGCAATCCGCGATGGGCGAGCTCTTCGGCTTGGTCCAAGCGCGCCTCGAGTCGATAGGACTCGGCGAGATTCAGGCAGAGCGACGGAAAGAGCGCGGCAGCGCGATCGTCGTTTAACGCATCGGCATGCTGAAGTGCGCGCTCGTTCCACTCCAGTGCGGAGCGCGGTGTGGCCTGGTGTCGTGCTACAAAATGCGCCGCGACACTCGCGTCAAAATCATCGCGCCGTGCCGCCCACGCCTGTTCAAAGAGGGCGAGCGCCTTGGCCGGTTCGCCGTCGACCTCCATGCCGGCCGCGCACAGTTGTATCACCGGATTGTCCGGATCGAATAACATCATTAAACCCGCACGTGACCCTCACGGCTGATGGCGCTTGTAGATGATCGGGTTGAGAGGGAGTTTGTCGCGGTCGATGATCACTCCGTCTTTCATGACCATCCTGATCTTGCGGATATTCGTGATGTCGGCGAGGGGATCGGCGTCGAGCATCACCACATCTGCAATCTTGCCGCGCTCGATCGTGCCCAGCGAGTCACCCATGTGGTGAGGTAGCGCCTTGGCGCCATTCTTCGTGGCGGCGACGATCGCCTGCGATGGGGTCATCCCGAACTCGACGAGCGACTCGATCGCCGCGAGCGTGCCAACACCCGGCTGGCGCGCTCCCCACTGGTTCGGGTCACGCGAGAACTCGATCGCCTGCGCCACCTGATTGTCGGTCGCCGTCGTGATCGGGCAGGCCGTCTTCACGATCTTCTCGGCGTTGGCGCGCATGACGCGCGGGTTCGTGGACCGGATCGAGTCTTCGATCATCTTTTCCGTCATTGTCGGCTTTGGCCAGCTCCGCAATTCTGTTGGCTGGTTGTTCGCGTTACCGGCGGAGTCTGTTCCTCCCGCCCGGTTGGCGCCGCCGCGTGCAAGCGCCGTCCGGTAGGCACGCCCCGCATGGTTGTTGCCGTGAATGGAGCAGAACGGCTTCTTCTCGCTCAGGAGCTTGAGAACCTCGTCGGTAATGGGGACGCCCCCAACTTCAGGATGCTGTATGAGGTCGATCCCCGAGATGAGGGCGATGTACATCCCCTCCGGCGTGGTAGAGTGCGTCTCGGCCATAAGTCCGCGTGCGTGGACTGCGTCGACAATCGCCTTGAACTGTCGCTCGGAAAAGACGAGCCCGGGCTCGGTATGCGAGTGTACTGTGCCGCCGATCTTCACGAAATCGACGCCGCGGTCGATGTAGTTGTTGACGATGATCTTGAGCGAGTCGAGGCCGAACCACGGCATGAGTTCACCGGCGCCCTGCGTGATCTGGTCGTTCAGCCACTCCTCGTAGTAGTTCTCAGGGTCGCGGCCACGGAACGTCTTGGAGAAGGTTCCTCCCCAGCCGATGATGTTTCCGGCGACGTACATGCGCGCGCCGATCGCCTTGCCGCTCTTGATCGCATCGCGTGCGACGAGGAGTGGGGCAAGCGTGCCATATGAGTCGCGGATCGACGTGACGCCGTACTTGAGGTGCATCTGCGCCCCTTCGATCGCGATGTCGCTCAGCTTCTCCCAATAACGCGCATACTCGGCGGCACTCGTCGGCATGCCGTTGTGCACGTTGGTGTCGACGAAACCCGGAGTGACGTACTTGCCAGTCCCGTCGACCTTCTGCGCGCAGGCGGGCACCTGCACGTCGGCGCGCCTGCCCACCTCGGCGAACTTGCCGGCGCGCACGAGGACGGTCGCATCGG
>JBGTBX010000291.1:0-11074 GCA_041749115.1 Gemmatimonadaceae bacterium | reverse complement strand
AACCGGCGGTTCTCTGTCGCATGGACGTGCTCTGCGGCTGCGCGCGCGGCGATCGCGTGCGGGGAGCCGCGGCCGGAGGGCGGCTGGGTCGCGCCGAGCCTTGGCGTGCGGAAAGAAGCGCCGCGGCTGACGTTGAACTTTTCATTTGCGGGGCCCCGGGTAACGCTCACAACGATTGTGGCCGACACTACGCGCGGGATCGAAGACGTAGAACTTATGCAAAGGATGGTAAACGACGCGTCCCTCATGGAGACCGGGCTCAATGGGCGCTGAAATGACCAGGGGGGTGGTGTCGCCAGCGACCACCGCCAGCGCGAAAACGGCTGGTCGTGTGGGACTGCTGCAAATCACGTCGTACCCACCGCCGCGTGCGGGCTGGGGCATGCGTGTGCAGTTCTTGAAAAGTTACCTCGAAGCCCGAGGACATCGATGCGTGGTGCTCAACATCGGCGCCAGCCGGGCCATCCCGAGCGACGAGTACGAGACGGTGCTCGGAGGCTTGGATTATGCCCGGAAGGTGTGGCGCTTCTCGCGACAGGGCCTCGTCGCCCACGTGCACGTCAACGGTGCTTCGCCAAAGGGCTTCGTCCTGGCGATTGCCGCACAGTTGATCAACCTAGTGTCCGGGCGCCGGTCGTTCCTGACCTTCCACGCCGGGATCAATCAGGTCTACTTTCCCCGACCGAAATACCCGCTGCTCTGGCCGGTGTTCTGGGTGCTCTTTGCCATCCCTCGCGCCATCATCTGCAACAGCGAGGAGGTCAAAGCCAAGATCCTCGAATACGGAGTACCGGCCTCGAAGGTGGTCCCGATTCAGGCATTCAGCACCCAGTATCTCGAAGCGGACACGTGCGAATTGCCGCAGGAGATCGAGGCGTTCTATCGCCGCTATCCGCAGCTCGTGTTCTCGTACACGAAGATCAGGCCGATGTTTCATCCTGAGACGCTGGTAGAGGGATTCGCACAGTTTGCGACGACGCATCCCGGAGCGGGTCTCTTCCTTTGTGGAATCGCCGGCCACATGGAGCCAGGGCTCTGGGAATCGGTGCACGGGCGGATTCAACGTCTCGGCATCGCCGATCGCGTGCTCGTCGTCGACGATCTGCCGCATGACGCGTTTCTGCAGGCATTAGGACGCGCGTCCGTCTATCTGCGCACGCATGTGAGCGACGGGGTGTGCTCCTCGGTGATGGAGGCGCTCGCGATGGGCATTCCCGTCGTGGCGACAGAAAACCACAATCGCCCCGCCGGCGTGATTACCTATCCCCCTGAAGATCGTGAAGCGCTGGCCCGCCATCTGGCGTACGTCATTGCGCGGCGCGACGAGATCGTCGCGGCTCTCGAGCGGCCGGAAGTGCGAGACACCCTTGCCGAAGAAGCACGGCTCCTCACGGGTGTGTCTTAGGCTCGGCGCCAATACGGGCTCGCAGCGCCTCCCGGACGTCGGCCCAGCGGCGCTCCTTCCGTTCGCGCAATTGCAGGACCTCCGCCCGATATCGGGGGAGGGCGGCCCGAAGGCGGTTGATCCCCTCAACGATGCCCTGTACGGAGTTGTCGACGTGCACGGCGCCGGCATCGAACGATTCGCGGAGGATGCCCCAGTTCGACACCACCACGGGCGTCCCCTGGTACACCGCCTCCCAGGCGCCCCGCAGCATGGTATGGTCGCGGGTCGTCAGCGCCATGACCGCATCGGCCTTTGTGATCAACGACCCGTAGGTTCCGGTCGAGAGAAAACCGGTAAGGCGCACGTTGCTCGGAAGACTCGCTCTGTGCGTCGCGTCCAGAGCCTTTGGATTGCCGGTCACGTGGAACTGCACGTCCGGCAATGCACGTGCGGCGGCAAAGATGTCCCCAATGGGCTCATCGGGATTGAACGACGACACGACGGCAATGTTGATACCGTCCGGAAGCGGGTACGGTTCAAGGTGCTCGAAGCGCACCGGGATGTCGCTGACCACCGTGGCGTGCGCGCCGTGACGCTCGACCAGCGCCTTCAAATGCTCATTGTGAACAATCGTGGTCACAGCGCGGCGACTCAGCCAGAACTGCAGCCATTGCAGATGGCGCCAGCGGGGGTGCAGAAATGCCGCCGTATGCGCGTCGAGCACGAGGTGGCATCGATGCGTTGCGCAGAATGCCCAGGCGACCAGCGGCGCGACCACGGGCGGTGTCATGACAAACGCGGCCGATGGACGGTCCGCCGCAAGGGTGCGCCATGTGCGCACCGCCTGGCCAAGGTATTTCAACCATACGGTCAGCGGGTGGCTACCGAGCGACTCCCAGTAGATCATGTGCGAGACGCCTCCGAGTTCGCGCGCCGTGTGGTCGCTGCGGCTGCAGTTGGCAGCCCAGGAAATGTAGGTTATTGTCATTACCCCACGATTGCGGCCGGCGAGCGTGACTTTGTCGCGACCAGGTGTATCAGTCAAGATTGCCACGGCTTTCCAAAGAGCGGAAATAATTCATGCGAGTAAGCGTATTCGGTCTGGGTTATGTGGGTGCGGTGTCGTGCGGCTGCTTCGCAAACGACGGGTTCGAAGTCATCGGCGTGGATGTCAACCCACTCAAAGTGCAGCTGATGAATGACGGCCGTTCACCGATTGTCGAGGAGCGCATTGGCGATCTGCTGGCCGACGCGGTCCGGTCGGGACAGCTGCGTGCCACGACGGATGTCGCCGAGGCCGTCAACAACAGTGACATCTCGGTGGTTTCGGTGGGCACGCCAAGCAGCGCGGCGGGCCGAATCTCGCTCGATGCGGTCCAGCGGGTCAGCGAGGAGATCGGCCGCGCCATCGCACAGAAGTCAGACCGGCACCTGGTGGTGGTGCGCAGTACGGTGCTGCCTGGCTCGGTTCGTAGCGTCGTGGTTCCGGCGCTCGAGCGCACGTCCGGCAAGCAGATGGGAGACGGCTTCGGTGTCTGTTTCAACCCGGAGTTCCTTCGCGAGAGCAGCTCGGTCGACGATCACTACAATCCGCCCTATACGCTGATCGGGTCCTGGGAGGCGCGTGACGGCGAGCAGGCGGCACAGCTCTACGCGAAGGTCGACGCGCCGGTCTATCAGGTCAGCGTCGAAACGGCAGAAATGGTCAAGTACGCGTGCAATGCGTTTCACGCCCTGAAGATTACCTTTGCCAACGAAATCGGCATGTTGGCGCAGTCTTGCGACGTGGACAGCCATGCCGTCATGAACCTGGTGTGCGCCGACACCAAGCTGAATATTTCATCGAAGTACCTGATGCCCGGATTTGCCTTCGGCGGCTCCTGCCTCCCCAAAGACGTACGGGCGCTGTTGTATCGTGCGCGGGAGGCCGACGTGGAACTGCCGATGCTGCAGGCCATGCTTCCGAGCAATCGGTACCAAATCGAGCGCGCGATCAACTTGGTCCTCAGCCTGAAGCGGCGGCGTATCGGAATCCTTGGGATCAGCTTCAAGGCTGGGACGGACGATTTGCGCGAGAGCCCACTGGTGATGCTCACCGAGGCGCTCATCGGAAAGGGCCTGGACATTCGCATCTACGACAGCGAGGTGTCACTCGCGCGTCTCGTCGGAGCGAACAAGGAATACATCGAGCGCGAAATCCCCCATATCGCTTCTCTGCTGGTCGATGACATCGCTGAAGTCGTCGACCACGGAGAGGTTCTCGTCGTCGGTAATGCCTCAGCCGCGTTTCGTGGTCTGTGTAGTCTCTGCCGGCCAGACCAGATTGTCGTCGACCTGGCAAGGATCCCAGGGCTTGCCGAGTGTGCGCACATCGATTACCGCGGCATTACGTGGTGAGCATCCTTCGCGCGGCGTCCGTGTAAAGTTGGTCTCTCAGCGCAAATTGTAACCGGTCGCGCAGGCCTGCCCCAGGTCCTGGTGACGAGATGCGCATTTTTACGCCGCTCCGGGCAGAAAATCCTTGGTACTACTCTTGTTATGGCTGAACCGAATCACCGCCACGGTGCGTCGCACGGAAGCCGACGCAACGCTGCGTCAGCTGAGAGGGTTTCAATGCTTTTACGTCACGTAATGATCACGGCGGTCGCTTTCTTATGCCTTGTCGTCGGGTTCGACGCCGCCAGTATCAACTCGCCGGCCCTGGCCAGGAGTGCCGCTCAGGCGCCGTGCGAGCCCGCTGTCGGTAAGCGGCCTGACGGGCCCACAGGACTGCGGATCATCCCACCCTCTGACCTCCTCGAAGACTTGATTTCTGGTCCGCATGCCGCACGCGAGAACTACGAGTCCGTTGCGGCAGCCGGCCCCCATGCGTACTTTGACACCCTTGCGATGCGTGCAGACTGCATGGTTGCCTACAGTCTGCGGAGTATGGACCAGCTCCTCACCTACATGGACGCGACTCATAAACCGATCGACGTGTCTTACGATCCGGCCCGCGACCCGGACCCCCGGCGGCAGGATGCGGCCAAGATCGTCGTACCAGCCAACATCGTCAGTCTGCCAAACAATGTCCGGGTCCCAATACCGGTAGTTGGGAATGACAGTCTGCTGGTCACGTGGGAATCATGGCTGGGTTCGGAATACGCTTTCGCCAGAACGGGCATTGGCAACTACAAGCATTTCCAGTTCGCATCCGGACGTATCTGGACGGAGATCAAGTCGAATTTTTCCGGGCGAAACAACACGCCACCAGCCGGCATTGCTGACATCGAAGTGCGGCTATACGGCCAGCCTGAAGAAGGCGAGATCGGCCCGAACGTCACCAACCGACACCCGGCGTCCCCGATGCCCGGACAGTTCACGATACAGCCGGAAACGTGGACGCGATATTGGGTACTGTTCAACCCGGTCGGCGAGTGGCACGAGTTCAGTTTGTGGGTGGCCGACGAGAACCACGACCCCGTGCTCATCAACGACCGTTTGCAGATCAAGCCGAACCTTAAGACTGGCTGGAGCGGGTGGAACAGTTTCTGGCTGGAGTACAACACCTCAGGTAAAGGGCTGGACGAGGGTTTCGGTGCACGAGTCGCATACGCCCGCAACATCGTCATGTTGCGCGGCGTCACCGACGTTCGAAGCCTACTGCAACGTCCGGTCGTAAAGTAATTGGCGGCTATTTCAACGGGCGCCGCAGCAGCGTTGATACGTCAGTTGAGTTTCTGAGCATCACTACGTTCCGCGCGTAGCCGACTCGCTGTCCGAGCCCGTCGGTGCGCCGCGTGGACGTGTTGTACTGGAGCCAGAACTCGTCTACGCTACCATTCACGTTCAGCTGCCGGCGATCGATGATTTGCGTCGGGTCGTGATTCGCGTCCGCCACCCACAGACTCACCAGATCCCAGTCATTCGCGCGCTGTTCAATCAGGACCCAATAGCGCGTCCAGGTTTCCGCACGGATCGTGAATGTCCCTGCCTTGGGCGACAGCGACCCCTTATTCGTCACGTTGGGCCCCACCCTCAGGTACGCGCGAGCGTCCACTACCCCGATGTCGGGGCGTTCCCCGCTCTTGCCGGGCGGTGAGGGCATGGGAGTCGGTGCGGTTTCCTGCTTCTTACCAACCTCACCTTTGCCGGCGCGACGCGCGCTTGTCGCTCGCCGCGAGTTCGGCTCAGCGACCGCCGAGAACCGCGTTTTCACTTCAAACCAGATGCGCTTTGCAGGCGAGGCGAACTGAAAGTTCTTGTAATTGTTGATCCCGGTCTCTTCGAATCGGAATTCCGAGCCGAACCAGGCGTCCCACGTGACGAGAGTTGTAGTGCCATCCGAAGTCCCGATTGGAAGTCTCACGGTGGTGCGAAGGCTTGGTTCGCCGGCGGGGACGACCACTTTCGCGGCATCCTGTCGCCGCGGATCGGTATCATTCGCAGGGTCGTACGTCACCCGCTGTCCGAGGGTGTTGGGCCCGTGCATGAACTTCGACAGTTGCGCGTTGTCGCGCAGGCTGAAGGCAGCCATGCAGTCGGGCCGCGACGCCAATTCAACGAAGTAGTCGTGTGACGGCGACGCTGCTGGCTCTCTGGCTGACGTGGCCGGCGCACAGCCGCCGGCGGGCTGCTGCGCGGAGGGCACGGTGACCAACGCCACGGCGCAGGCCAGCAGAAGCAGACCCCGCACAACGAGCGTTCCTTTTCGTCTGTCCATCTTGCTTCGCCTCCAGCGGTTGCATGCGCCCGCTCACGCCGATGTCAGTTGACGAGCGTTCGATTCAGCCGGTCGTAATCCGGCTCGAGATCGTCGGTGTAAAAATCCATCCCGAAAGTGCGCACGACGCCAAGAATCCTGGCGACCTGATCCCTGGTCAGCGTCTTTTTCCATTGACCGAGGGACTTGTTATGCGTGGTCCCCTGTATCGCCTCGGCTTTCGTGGTGGAACTGGCTCGACCAAGCGAGTCGGCTATCGCCGGCGGCATCTCGAGTTTCCAGTCAGCGAATACGGGCGCGAGATCACGCGCTCCTCTTGTAGCCAGCGACTCGTATGCGATGACGTGAAAAGGTCGCGGATTCAAGCGGAGCGGCACGTAGTTCATGATGCACCAGCGGGCCGCCATTACCTCGAACGGATCCTTGAGGTCGTGACACAACGCGGCCAGATGCGGGAACCTGCGTAGTGCAGCGTATTGCTTGACCTTGACCTCGGCACTCTCCGGCGCCCAGCCCTGCGCGAGCCGGGAGGCAATCGTGGCGCACGGGTGGCGCACGATCAGAATGGCGCGACGCACAGGGAAAGTGCCCAGAATCCACTCCAGCAGGTAGTTGGCCTGGATTTCCTTGACGATCCAGACTTTCGGCCGAATCGCCCGATCGAGCGGATTACAGCTGCAGGTCCACCAGTTGAGAACTTCGCCTCGCAGCACGCGCTCCATGAACAGTCGCTGGGCTCCCGTGCCCTCGCCGGGAGTCAGCAGCTCCGCGGGCGGGAATCCAGCGGCAACCGCCTGTGGAACCCGCTCGGTATGCAAGGGTTCGAACAGAATGGCCGATTTCGGGATGGCGCTGAGCACCTCGGCCAGCCAGGTCGTGCCACTGCGCGCCCAACCCGCGACGAGAATCGTGTTTTCGATGTGGTAGTCCCGGTCGGCGGTCAGGTTTCCGAGCAGAGGGTTCAGGATCGCCCGCGATCCGCGGGTGGCGGCCGAACGGATCGAGTAGGACCCTGGAATTGGCGAATGCGACCTTTTCATGACTCTATACCCGACGGCGGTCAGCTCCGGATGCGCTTGACGACGCGGCGGATTTTTTGCGGAACGCGTTTGATCGTGTCTTTTGCCGAGGCGATCAGCAGCTGGCGGCGGCCAGGGCGCTCAGGGCGGGTCGAGGCGAACGGGTAGCCAAACTCCCGCAACTCCTCCTGGAGAATTCCTTCGCACCACGACAGTTGCCGGGCAGACAACGACTTCCACTTGCCAATCTTGTTGGGCCTGAATTTCAGGGCCGGTATCGCCGCGTCCAGGTCCACCACCGGGGCGAGTTGAAAGCGGCTGGAGAACTCGTTGACAAAGCGCCCCGGATCGCTCAGCAGGGTCTCGTACTTGACGTGGTATCCAGATGCCCCGGCGCGTCGATACTCTCCCGCGTAATGCGCCACCTGGTGCTTCACGTACTCCGCCGCGCAGATAGGCTCAATCGGGCCGAACTGCTTCCCGCTGACCGACACGAGGTTGTCTCTGAAGTCGCGGGTCAGCAGGATCACCCGCCGGTTGGGAATAACGGCATCGATCTCATGGATCGACTCCCACAGATCGTCTGACTTGATGGCCACATGTGCGGCCCCGAGCGAAAAAGCGCGATACGCGTAGATGAGCCGTGCGAAGTCCGCACCACTCCGGATTCGTGAGCGCTCCAGTGCGAATTCTACTCCTCGAAACGCCTCATTCTTGCGAATCACGTCCTTGCTCGTTTTGCGGCGAACCGCGGAAGGGGACACAAGGTTCGTGAAACGCCTGACCTCCCGCTCGACGGCGTCCGCGGCGGGGGCAAGTCCCAGGCGCGCCGCGGCATTGAAGACAGCCGACCGGTCCCGCATCACCGAAAAATTGAAGAGTCGCGATAGCAGACGGCTCAGCAGGTTCGTCCCGGAGCCCTGCACACCCAAGATCACGTAGACCGGCTCTTCTCTGGTTCTCTCAAAGAACTCGCTGAACGACAACGCGGCGTCAGACGGCATGAGCTGAGTCTCGATCGCCGGGCTCATAGTGCCTCAACTGGCCGCGGAGACCCGGCCTCCACCGATGTCGGGTCAGGCCGAGGTGCTTCGCTCAGGGCGAGTGTGCGGGCGATCAGACGGATCCATTGCACGTGCTTGTACAACGCGAGCATTCCTAAGCCGACCAGCAGCGCCAGTCCGGAGACGTAAGCAAGCGCGATGACCACATAAATCGACTTGTAGTGAATCTGACCCTTGAAGGTGGCGATGCGGCGTCGCCACGACAAATCCCGCCAACGCTCCCCACGCTCGTACATCTTCTCCGCGGTGGATGCCAACAACCCTGTGAAGCCTATGCTGAGCCGCAAGGTGCTGAGCCGACGCTCGTAGGCATATGTATGCATCGCCTCCCCAGACAGCAACAGCAGCCCGACCGGCAACACCCAAACCGAAGGGTACAACTGCGCCGCGGCCAGCACGTACGCGGCGAGCAGCGAGTATTCCGTCGTCCGATGGCAGATGCCGTCGAGTAGCTTGCCGCCAACCGGGTTGGCCTGTTTGCGGCCCCTGGCGATTTCCCCGTCCACACAATCCAGCACGTACGTGAAGACGTACACCAGCGGAATCAACGGGATCAGCAGGTAATCGCCGGTCAGCGCGCGATAGATCACGTAACTGTTCATGGCGCTGATAGCCCCCCACAGGACGGTCGTCTGATTGGCCGTGATTGGGGTCTTCAGCAGCAAGGCGGTTATCTGCGGTGACAGTTTGCGTGGCCAGAATGCGGCCAGCACGTCACGAGCTTTTTGATTCTCAGTCATTGGTGCGTCCATGCCGTCCCCAACACATGCTGCTGATAACAATCGAGTACCGAATCAACCACGCTCAACGCGACACTGGCACCGCTGCGGCGTTTAACACGCTTGTGGGGTGTGCAGGCGCGACGACCGGTGCTGATGCGTCGGCATTGGCCGTCATGTGCATGCGATGCACTGCAAAGGCCAGCGCGCACATCCAGTACACCGATTCGCCATACAGTCGATTGGTGAAAATACCCGCGACAAGAATGCCAATAAGAGCAAGCTGGATCGCCAGAATGCGGTAAAAGTACCACGGGCTGTCGGCAGCCGCCTGCCGCGCTCGGCGAAGCAGCAAGAATGTCGACATCATGAAGCCGCCCCACGTCACCAGCCCTGGCACACCCCATTCGGACCCTAGCTGTAAGTAGGTGTTGTGGACTGATCGCTCCTCGCCGTCATGTGACTCAACAATCTCGGGAATGTATTGAGGGCTGAGAATGTGGAACCCGCGCCCCCCCGTGCCGAGCGGATGATCCCTGATTAATTCCAGCCCGGCCTTCCACGACATTAACCTGCCCTGCGACGAACCGTCCTGCGCCTCGGTGGTTGTCTGCTGACGAGACAAGAACTCTGGGTCGGCCAGCGCCAGTAACGCGATGAGACCAGCCGCTCCAACTCCCAGCAATTTCAAGCGTCTGCCCTTGCCTGCGAGCGCGAAGGCCGCACCCGCCATTGCGAGGATGCCCAACGTCGCGCCACGGCTGTTGCACAGAACGATGACGTTCACGATGAAAGCACCGCACACGAGGATGACCGCCTGCATTTTCCGGTTCCTGACTGACAACAGGTAGACCGCCACGAACGGCAGCACGGTCAGCAGGTGGGCGGCGGCGGCGTTCTCGTTTTGCGTATCTGGCCCGCCGACGTCCTTCAATCTGCCGGCCTCCCGCTTTGGATCGTCCCAGGCCTTGTAGCCCCAATAGGTCGCCCCCCCGATATGCGCGCCAGCGAACATGTCGAAATGCGCGGGCGTCCGCACGACAACCGGGATCAGGACGTACAAGAGAATCAGCTTCAGCAGCGCAACGGTCCAGACCCAACTTCTGACTCGATCTTCGGCCCAGACCGTGACGACGACGACCCAGAAACCGAACAGCAGCAGCCATTTCAACGCCGGATTCTTCGTCTCCTTCAGTGCCTCCAGGCCGGTGCCCTTCAACATGACCGAGCCGAGGATCACCGCCGAAGCCAGCAGGCTGAAGCGAAGGTCCGGAAGCATGTCGCCCCACCAGTTGACGTGTGGCGGCGCGTAATAGAACGTCAGGTACGACATCAGCGGGTAGATGGGATGTATGACGGCCAGGGCCAGCCCCCCGAAGTACATCAGGACCCACACGATCAGAATCTTGCTCATCGCACGAGCTCCGTCGCCGCGGTGGTCAGACCGGGGGCAGGTGACGGTTGCCGCGGCCGCTCATCGATGAACATCCGGTGCCACAACTCGAGCATGAGGAGATTCCAGAGTTCTTTCTGCCACGTGTAGATTCCCTGCTGATGCTCATCGAGCAGGCGCTGAATGACATCCATCCGGAAGTAACCCCGGCCGGCCAGTCGCCCATCCAGCAGCACATCGCGGGCATAGTCGCCAAACTCGCCGCGAAACCACGGCGCCAGCGGGATGCTGAAGCCGCGTTTGGCGCGGTAGATGTTGTCGTGCGGCAGAAACGGGACGGCGGCGCGCTTCAAGATGTACTTGGTCACGCGCTCCCGAACCTTCATGTGCGACGGCAGGCTCGCGGCAAACTCCATGAACACGTGGTCCAGCATCGGCGAGCGCGCCTCGAGGCCGTGCGCCATCGACGCGATGTCCACTTTCACCAGCAGGCAATCCGCCAGGTAATGATTGACGTCGATGTCAAGCATGGCGTCAATCGCGTCCGGCGCGTCCGACACACCGTAGCTGCCAAGCAGCAGGTCGAAGGCGCTGCGCTGCCCCACGGCTTCGACGAACGCCGGAGTACACACCTCGTCCTGGACCTCCGGCTGAAAGTGCATGATGCGCCGAGCATGTCGCTGGAAGCGTGGCTCCGAGACGCGTTTGACCCACCGCATCGTCCGGTTCGACAGCGCGCGCGTGGGCCGCTGCACGGGTAGACGACCGGCGACGGCGGCCACGCCGCGCC
>JBGTBX010000290.1:0-28313 GCA_041749115.1 Gemmatimonadaceae bacterium | reverse complement strand
CGAGCGCCACCGCCGCGAGCGCGCCGGCGAACGCCCCCAACGACAGCACCACGGCCGACTGCCAGCCTAACGACGATACAATCACGGCACCGACCGCCGCACCGCCTGAGACGCCCAGCAGGTAGGGCTCCGCCAGTGGATTGCGCAGCACGGCCTGCAGTGTCACACCGCTTGATGCCAGGGCGATTCCAACAAGCGCGCCGAGTGCGGCACGCGGCACCCGCAGCTGCCACACGATGTTGGTCGTGGTGGCATCGCCGCGACCACGCAATCCGTCCCACACGTCTGCCAACGGAACGGACGCCGCTCCAAGGGTGAGACTGAGCGCGACGGCCACCAGCAGCACCAGCACCAGAATCGGAACCACGCGACCCTCACTCATTGAACTGCGCGCGTGGAATCAAACAACCGGGCAAGCGATACAGCGGCCAACCCCATGCGGAGTGACGGTTGCCCGACAAGCGTTGTGTCGTAGGTCAACACCCGGCCTGTCCGGACCGCACGCAAGGCCGCCCATCGTCCGCCGGGTGACCATTCAGCTGCCGAGGCCGGCGCGACCAGGATCACGTCGGGATCACGCCGACTCACATCCTCAGGCGACACCACAAACGCCGACTCGATCCGTTCCTCATAGAGATTCTTCGCTCCGGCGATCGCCACCAGCTCGGACAGGAACGATCCACTCCCCACCGTCATAAGGGGAGCGTTCCATACGGGCAGGAAGACCGTTGGCCGTGCCCCCGAGCGCGTCTGCCGTACCGAATCGAGGGTGGCTTGCAGCGTACGACGTAGCGAATCGGATCTCGCGCGTGCGTTCAATAAGCTGCCAAGGATCGTCAACGTGTTCAGGAACTGATCCACACGATCGACCCTGAGCGCGACAACCGGTACGTTGGCGTTGCGGAGCACGGCTGCCGCCTGTTGATTGTCCGGCCTGGCATCTAAAACCACGAGGTCGGGGCGCGCGGCGAGCACGCGCTCCGCGCTGGGCCGCAGCGCGTCGCCGAGTTCCGGGACTCGCGTCACCTCCGCAGGCCAGGTGTCCCAGATTGAGCGACCTACCAGACGATCGAGCGCGCCAAGCCCTGCAATTATCTCCGTTGTTGCCGGACCGAGCGACACCACACGACCGGCGCTCTGCCCACCCGAGGGAGGGAGCGGAATTCCGAAATCATCATGCGTTTCACTCAGCTGCGCGACGTCCCCTGACGTGCCGCATGCCATGGCAGCGGCAACGGCAAGTACGAAAACAATCGGGCGCAAACGACGAACGGGCATTCCTCGTCCAATGGTCTGGTGAGGAAGCCCGAGATGCATGCCACGACGAAAAGTGCCGGAGCGCACCGGTCCTCCCCCGAAGACCGAAATGTGTGCTGTGGACGGAGGTCGTCTCCTGGCTCCGGGTTTGAGGGCTCGCCTTCCCGACTTCACAGGAAGTCAGTGGCGTTGAGCACTCGTCGATCACCCGATACAGTGGCGGGGTCGCACCGGCATTGCACCGGTTTCCGTATCCGCCGTCCAAACTTCAGTTGTTGGTGAGAACCTAGTTCGATTCGGCGCCGCGAGCAAGCTGCTGTTCCACACGCGCATATTTGTCAGCACGCTCAGCGATGAGCCGCTTGCGTGCGGCATTCGGCGTGGACGCGTCGGCAATCAGGACATCAAGGGCGCTGATCGACCGCAACACCTCATTGGCCTCGGCGCTGACGGAAGGAACGGGGTGCGGCGTGTGGCGCCGCCACATCCACAGGCCGGCAAGTGCCAACGACGACACCAGTGCGATAACCAATGCACCAAGCGGCACGCCGGAGCTCACGGGCGGTGTGCTAATCTGCAACACGGCACCCGCCGGTACCGTACGGCTTAACATGCGTTGGAACGAACGACCGTCTGTCGTGACAGACTCCGCGGTCGACAGCTCTGCGCTGGAGAGAGAGGCTGATGCCCCCGGCTCCTCAAGAAGAATCTCGAGTACGGCCGTTTCGCTCTGCAAATCGAAGCCAACCGGAAATGCTGAGGACGGTAACACGTACTGCAGAACGAGTTGCCGAACGCCTGGCGCCAGCGGTGCAATCACCCGCGCTTCGTGCTCTGCGAACTCGACCGATGAACCAATAAAATCTCCCTGCCTCGTGGAGGGGCGGACGGCAGCCTGAGGGAGCTGCAATACGAACACCGGCCGACCCTCAGCTGCCACACGGGTGACCACTGAATCGTTCTGAAGTTCGACGACCTCGATGACGGTTCGATCGCCGAGCGCATCGGGCTGCGATACGATCACATGGCGACCGGCGATCGCAACGCGCATCGGCTGAGAGGTGGTGTCGAACGCGACAATTTCGTACTCGCCGCCTGCGTCACCCAATCGAGCCGGAGGTGAGGAATAGGCGATCCCATGATGACGGGCCGTCACAACGTACATTGAACTGGAGTCGGCCGCAAAGGAGAACGAGAACTCGCCGCGCGCTGTCGTGTTCACGGAATCGACGGGGCCTGACTGTCTTCCAATCCGGTGGAGAGTCACGGTTTCTGACGGGATGGGTAGTTCGCCATCAACGGTCAGGCGTACCAGATGGCCGGCGACGCGGAGCGTATTGCTGCTTCCACTGCGATCCTGGGCTTCGGAAGGGCTGCCGATCGCAAGGGAGCCGACGGTGGCCAGCGCCCAGATCGCGGACTTCACGGATTGAACCGGCCAAAGTCCTCGGGGCGCAACTTTGACAAGTACTGTTTCAGTTCCTCTTTTGTCATGGCCGCGTCCGAGGGCGGAGGGTGCGGCGAGGGAGTGAAATCGGACTCGACCTCCTCGGGCACCTCCTGCAGTAATTCCTCGTCGACAATGATCGGCGACCCCGTCCGCAACGCAATCGCGATGCTGTCTGACGGTCGCGCGTCGATCACCATATGATCTCCACTGCGTTCCAGTTCCAGCTGAGCGTAATACGTTCGCCCATCCACATGCGTGATCACCGTCCGAACGACGGACGCTCCCAGTTCCCCGATCAGAGTCCTGCACAGATCGTGGGTCATGGGGCGCTGCTTTTTCACGCCGTTTATTTCGAGCAGGATAGCTTCCGCCTCCGAATGCCCTATCCAGATCGGAAGAATGCGCTCGCCTTCTCGTTCCCGTAGAATCACCACGTAGGTGTTCGACGAGCCGTCGAGTCCGAGTTTTGCTACGACCACTTCTACCATCGAGTCCATGCTACCTCAACCGGCTGAGCCCGTGTGAACTATCGCACGGCGCGCTTGAGTTCAGCAACCTTGTCCAGACGTTCCCATGTGAACGTCGTGCATTTGACCTGACGTGCCTTCTTGCCATTGGTCGCGGAGACGTCGACGGAAATTTTCGCGGAAGTGCGCCCGAAGTGCCCATACGCCGAGGTTGGCGAATAGATGGGCTTCCGGAGATCCAGCGCTGTGGCGATGCCTTTTGGCGTGAGATCGAAGACATCCCGGATGGCCCGGGCGATGGCAGCCTCGGACACCGAGGATGTTCCGAAAGTATTCAGATTGATCGACACGGGGTCCACCACACCGATCGCGTAAGCGAGCTGTACCTCGCACCGCTTGGCGAGGCCGGCAGCGACGATGTTCTTTGCCACCCATCGTGCCGCGTAGCAGGCGGAGCGATCGACCTTCGACGGATCCTTGCCTGAGAACGCGCCGCCGCCGTGCCGGCCCATTCCGCCGTACGTATCGACGATGATCTTGCGGCCGGTTAAACCCGCGTCACCCTGCGGACCACCAACCACAAAACGTCCCGTCGGATTGATGTGATACTTCGGCGCTTTGCGGCGCAGTTCCTTCGGAATACTCGGTTCAATGATCTCATTGATTACCGCTTTGCGAATGGCGGCAGCAGACACGTTGTCGTCGTGCTGAGTGGAGACCACAACCGTGTCGACGGCGACCGGGACATCTCCCTCATATGCAATCGTCACCTGAGCCTTTCCGTCGGGACGCAACCACTTGATGTTGCGACTCTTCCGCTGATCGGCCAGGGCCTTTGTAATCCGGTGCGACAGCATGATCGCCATCGGCATATACTCGGCCGTTTCATCGCTCGCGTAACCAAACATCATGCCTTGGTCGCCCGCTCCGCCCGTATCAACGCCCATCGCAATGTCTGGAGACTGCTTATCGATCGTGCTCATCACGGCGCACGTGTGTGCGTCAAATCCGTACGCGGCATTTGTGTAGCCGATCTCCGCGATGGTACGGCGGACAATCTGCGGAATGTCGACGTAGGTACTCGTCGTGATTTCGCCTGACACCACGGCGAGTCCGGTTGTGACCAGCGTCTCACACGCGACACGGGCGGCAGGATCGTCGGCCAGAATTGCGTCGAGCACGGCATCAGAGATGGCGTCGGCCACTTTGTCCGGATGCCCCTCGGTAACGGATTCAGATGTAAAAAGCACGCGTTCAGGCACTGAGAATATTCGTTGAGGTGATGACCAGTACGGTGTTGACTGAGAACAATAACGATGCGCAACGGACGGGGAGGCGATCGCATCCCCGCAGATGTGCCTCAGGAGAGTCCGAGGAAGGGTGCATTGCCGAAGGCCGCGCGCAGCCTGAATTCCAGCTCCCCACGCGCCTCGCTTGCGGTTTTGCAAGCCATCGCCGCCTCAGCCGCTTCGGTAGCAAACGACGCACTGACACCAAGGATAAGACGTTTGACGAGCGGAACCGACCGCGGATTAACGCTCAGTTCCCGGATCCCAAGACCCAGCAGGGCAAAGGCCATCACCGGTTCGGTGGCCATCTCCCCACACACACTGACACTCAGGCCCGCCCCCTCGGCCACCGACTGCGCGCGCTTGATGAGGCGGAGCACCGCGGGATGCAGGGGTGTGAATCGTGCGGCGAGATCCGCGTTGCCCCGGTCAACCGCGAGTGTGTACTGCACCAGATCGTTCGTCCCGATGCTGAAGAAGTCGGCTTCACCCACAAACGAATCGGCACTGACCGCCGCGGCCGGTGTTTCGATCATCACACCGAGCGGCACGTCGCGGGCAAACGTTGCGCCCCGCGCCTCGAGCTCCAGCGCACATTCGGCGATGAGCTTTCGTGTCATCCGCACCTCGTCGACAGTGACGATCAAGGGCAACAGAATCCGCAGCTTGCCATGGGAACCGGCTCGCAGCAGCGCCCGCAGCTGGACCTTAAACAGCTCAACCTCATCCAGGCACATGCGGATCGCGCGCCAGCCAAGGAACGGATTCGGCTCATGCGGATACCCGCCGACCGGCAGCTTATCGCCGCCGATATCGTACGTGCGAATTGTCACTTCCTGACCACTGAATGCCTGCACGACCTGCGCATACTCCGCGTATTGTTCGTCCTCGTCAGGCATGCCAGTCCGTCCCACCACTAGGAATTCCGTCCGCATCAGGCCCACGCCGTTTGCTCCGCTGCGAGCCGCGTAGGCCGCGTCCTCCGGCAGATCAACGTTGGCGCGAATAACAACCGGTACGGCGTCGGTAGTGACCGCGGCATTAAACGCCACCTTCTGCAACTCAGCTTCTGACTGTGCCTCCATCGTGGCACGTCGCTGGAACGTCGCAATTTCTGCCTGACTTGGATTGACGATCAGCATTCCGCTGGTGCCGTCCAGCACAACGAATTCATCGCCGGTGAGGCGCGCCGTCGCATCGCGTAAACCCACGACGGCCGGCAGACCCAGTGATCGCGCCAGGATAGCGACGTGCGAGGTGCGCGTGCCAAGGTCCGTCGCAATACCGGCAATGGCTTCGCGGTCGAGCTGAACGGTAAGACTTGGCGTCAGGTCGTGGGTCACCAGGACCGCATTCGACCCTTTGGGTACGTCCACCGGATCGTGGTCTCCAAGATCCAGAAGAATCGACAGCACCCGGATATGCACATCGGTGAGATCGCCGACCCGCTCGCGCATCATCGGCGATGCACTGCGCCCGAACATCTGCCGCAATTCACCCATCGCAACATCGAACGCCTTTTCGGCCGCGAGATTATCGCGAACGTAGGATTCCACACGCGAAATCAGTTCCACGTCATCGAGCATGCTTTTCTGCACCTCGAAGATCGCGGCCTCCTGCTTACCTGCCGTACGTTCTGCGCGCTCGCGGACGGACTCGAGCTTCAGCTTGGCGCGATCGCGGGCGTCGTTAAACCGCGCGATTTCCGATTCGATTTCATCGTCGCGGATATGTCGGTGCTTGACGTCGGGCACCTCCCACAGGAGACGGCGCACCCGTCCCAGGACAATACCGGGCGATGCGGAGATGCCCGCCAGCGCGCGATCCATCAGTCCTCCTCGAACTTGCGACTGATGGCACTTGAGAGCGCAGACGCGGCCTCTTCGGCATCGGGCCCGCTGACCCGCAGGCGCACCATCGAACCAGGCCCGGCAGCCAGCATCATGACACCGAGGACACTCTTGCCATTCACTTCGACGTCCTCGAAGGCCAGCAGCACGTCGCAGGAATAGCGCCCGGCGATCTTGGCGATCTCCGCAGCTGGGCGCGCATGAATGCCGTTCTTATTCAACACCTGCACGTGCCGTTCAATCATTAGACCACCAAAGCCACGAGGATCACGAGTGCGAGTAAACCCAGGGAGAATTTCCAGAGCTCATACCGACCGCGCAAACGCATGGCCAGGATGCCGCCTGCAGCAACTGCGACCAGCACGGCGGAGACAACATAGGCGTTGCTTGACACTGTCCGCTGCACAAAAAGGGGCACGGCAATCCCGGCCACCAGTGCGCCCCCCCTGCTGATCCAGGCCGGTCCCGTGCGAAGCACACGAGCACCCAGCGCACCAGCAACACGGAGGCCGCTACGATATCCAACGTGCAACCCCCAGACGCGAAGCGACAGGTGGCCAATGTTGTACGTCAACAGAAAGGCCAGAACCGACTGCGTAGGGGATCCCCCCAACCCGAACACGGCGAGGGCCAGCCAGGCGCATAACGGGAGCCACGCCGCCCATACCAGCTGATCGCCCACGCTGCCGAGTGGGCCGCAGCAGGCGGTGCGGAATCGCTCGATCTGTTTGGCGTCTGTTCCGTCGAGCTCCGCCCGGGCCATCGCGCCAACGGCAACGGATGCCAGATAGGGATGCGCGTTGAAGTACTGACTCTGACGTGCGAGCGCCTCCCGGTAGGCGGGGCCATCAGGGCCGCCCGGGAGCAGCCGCAGCGCAGGCTCGATGGCAAACCCGATCCCATTTCCGACCATGGTCTCGTAATTCCACGCTCCCTGTACCGCGAGCAGGCGAAGAAGGATGGCGGCACGCACTCGGGCCGGCAGAGTCGGCGCGTCGCTCATTGTCGGTGCGTCACTCATTGTCGGCTCAGCGCGACGAGACATCCGATCATGAGTCCTGCGGCCAGATACCAGCGGGTGTGCAGCGTAGAGTGAAACACTTTCCACGCCGCGCCACAGGCCACGATCCCGGCAACACCGATGAGAATGGCGCGCGATAGCGTCGCTGGCAGCCCCCACAGTTCCAGCGCGTACGCATACGCCGGCAGCGCCACGGCCAGCGCGACCAAGGTCAGGACGGCCCCGCGCGCCAGGTCTGCGGTGAGTCCGGCGACCTGAAGACCCGTCACGGTCCTGCGCAGGCCCAGTGACACGGACCCGTGCCGGGCGCGCGCCCAGGCGGCATTCATCCGCCGCAGCTGAACCATCGACCAGCCCCCGATCCAGGCGGTGGCGAGCGTCGCCACCACGGCAATAAACAATCCCCCTTCGGTCAGTACGGCCGGCTGCGCGACCAGAGCACCTCCAACGACCGACGCGGAGCCCCACTCGGGATATCGTGACGCGCCAACGGGCAGTGTCTCCAGCGCGAAACATTCCACGATCGCACCAAGCAGCAATCCGTGTTCCGGGACACCGAGAAACGCACTCGCAAGCGTGCACCCCACGAGCGGTCGCGAAATCATGGCCTGAGGAAAACCGACCACATCGAGGCCGAGCACTGCGCCGAGTACGGCGAGCGGAATCAGTTCAACGAACACTACTCGTTCCCGACATTCTCGAGAATTTCTGCCAGCGGCAGGGGGCGGGCGACCGGAACATCCTGCGCGGTCACCGCCACGCCGCGATCCACCAGCGCCTGCAACTGCGCCACTTCTTCTGATGAGAGAAATATGTAACGCAGATATTGTGTCCGATCGGGTTGATGGTGAATGCCGCCCAGACAAACGGCAGTGATCGCAGGATCCCTGGCGACAAGACGCGTCATCGTTTCGATGCTGCCGGTCAACAGCATCCCCTGACGTTCGTCGGCGCGGTAGGCAGCTAAATGTTCTGCGGCGGCGTCGACGGTGTGAAAGAAGACTTCGATATCGTCCGGCGCTCCCATGCGATAGAGCTCCTGCTCCCAATCGCTCGCTGCCACTTCGTCATCGACCATCACCAGAAACCGCAGATTGAGCGGTTGCCCCCACCCCACCACTACCTGCCCGTGTATGAGACGATCGTCGACACGATACCAGTTAAGCGCCACGCGGCTCTCCCGGCGGCACGAACAGCATGGTCCCCTTGCCCTTCTCCACCGAATCACACGCCGCGGTCACCGCGTCGACATCATCACGCACCGAAAAATTCAACAGTGCGCCGAGATTTACGCCAAGGCCGAGTGCGAGCTCAGGTTGCCGCCGCTGCAGCTTGCGCGCAGCCATGGCACAGCTCCCGGCCGGAAGATCGGTGAAGATCACAAGCGCCCCGGTCCGCGCGAGTAACTCCGACATCTCCTGTTCCACAGCGACGCCACTCAGCGCACGATTGGAGAACCCGGCGAAGACATCGGATCGACCGGTAATCTGCACCAGCGCCGTCAGCATACCAGCGGCGAAGTCGCCGTGGCCGGCGAGAATGGCCCGTGGCTGGTTATTCATCGTCCTCGGTCAGATAGCGTTGGACGGCCGCTCGCTCCTTCATGTGCCCGATCAGGCGCTTGTTGAATGATTGCGCCGGATCCACTCCGCTGTACCGAAGGAGATGATTCATCGCGATGACTTCGCTGATCACCGTGATGTTCTTTCCGGGATTGAGATACACAGTAATCGCCGGCAGCTCGACGCCGAGAATTGATGTCGTGGCATAATCCAGACCGGTGCGATCGACCTCGGCGCCTTCTGCCCATTCTTTCAGCTGAACAACCACTTCAATGCGCTTCTGTTGACGGACCGCGTGGATACCGAAAATTGACGGAATGTCGATGAGTCCGACACCGCGAATCTCCATATAGTGGCGCTGCAACTCGTGGCCCTTTCCAATGAGTACGTCATGCCCCCGCCGCATGGCAATCACCAGATCGTCGGCAACCAGTCGGTGTCGTCGTTCAACCAGGTCGAGCACACATTCGGACTTGCCTATGCCACTGGCGCCCGTAAACAGCAACCCGACGCCAAACACATCGGCCAGCGAACCATGCAAGGTGGTGGTGGGCGCCAGCAAATCTTCAACGATCGGCTTGACCCACCGGTAGAACTCGTTGGTCTTGAGTTCCGTACGAAAGAGAGGTGTTCCGTTCGCGACGGCCAGCTCGACGAGCGGTTCTGCGGGATCGAGGTGCTTCGTAATAAAAATGGCGGGAACATTAAATGACAGAAACTGCGTGAGGTGCTGCCGCCTCTCTGCCTCGGAGATCGACCGCAGATATGTCATCTCCGTTTCGCCAATCACCTGGGCACGTTCTGACACGAAGCGACCCACGAATCCGGCGAGCGCCAGGCCGGGGCTCGATACATCCGGGTTGACCAGCTCACGCTCGTGACCGTAGTCGCCTCCCAGCTGCTCGAGCGTCATGACCGCACGCAGCCGTTCAACGAGCTTTCCCACGGTCGTGGTTCTGTTCACCGATCTGCTCCGCAGTGGTTGGTCCAAGAGTCGCCTGTCCCGCTGTGGTGTCTCACGACGAGCCTGACGAGGTAGCGTGCAGTGAGCAGAGGCTCAACAGGTGCGCCTCTGTCTCGTCCGCCGCCCGCTCCCACGTAAAATGCTCCGCGAAGCGCCGACTCTCCACCCCCAACCGCTCAACAAGGGCCACATCACCTGCAAGTTGTGCCATTCGTTCAGACAGAGCGCCCACGGCCCCGTGCTCAACAAGGAAGCCCGTTTTTCCGTGTCGCACCGACTCGCGAATTCCCGGCGAGTCAGAAGCAATCACGGGGGTACCGCAAGCCGCGGCTTCCATGTTGGTGATGCCCCACCCCTCTTTGGGTGACGTGAGCATCACCGCCCACGAACGACGCAACAAGCTCACTTTGTCTCCCTCGCTGATACGTCCCGGAAATGAGACACGGTCTGCGATGCCGAGCGATCGGGACAACGCCACCAGTGTGTCACGGTAGTCTCCGCTTCCCGCAATGGTAAGCTGCGCTTGGACATCCGTGAGCCGTGCGAACGCGCGCAGGATGAGATCAATGCGCTTGTACCGCTTGATACGTCCGATGTACGTGAAGTGCGGCGTCGTGGCCCGCGCACCGCGCAACGGCGTAAAGGCGACCTGATCGATGCCGCAATAGATCACCTGCACCGAGTCGCGGGGTATGCCGCGTGCTGCTAAATCATCTGCGGTGCTCTCGCTGATCACCTCGAACGGAACGCCGCGATAGACACGCGGAATCGGCTTTTCTGACGCCCACACCATGGCGGCAACGGGCCATGGCACTTCCTCGAACGCTGTCCCGCCAAAAAGATGCGGCACGATCGCGACCACCGGTGTGTTACCCCATCGCGGCGTGTACAGCGGAACCTTGTTGATGTCTTCGATCAATACATCATACGTGTGCGTCGCGGCGAGACGCCGGTAGCTGCGCCTGACAGTCAGCGGAAACGTATATCGGGTCCCGGAGCGAATCACACGTATGCCATCCAGGACCGTCGTCGGAGGGCACCCCGGCCAACCGCCACACAACAACGTGATCTCATGCCCGCGGGACGCCAGCCGTCCGAAGATTTCGTGGAGGTGCAACTCCGCGCCACCTGCCTGCGGATTTTCACGGTCCTGCCAATTCACGAGCAGGAGCCGCAACTACAGTCTCCCGCCCTGTCTCGCTACGGCATCGAGAACACCGTTCACAAACCGTGCGCTCTCGGCGCTGCCGAAACGTTCGGTGAGTCTCACCGCTTCCTGAATCACCGCTTTGGTCGGCTGATCTCCATACAGGAGCTCGGCGGTGCCCAACCGGAGGGCGCACTGTTCAATGCGACCGATGCGCTCCAGACGCCAGTTGGTTGTCACGTCCTCAATGGCCGCACCAATTTCCGCGGCGTGCTGCTCAATCAAGCCGATCAGGGGGGCGGCGAACTCGCGCTCTTCGCTCCCGACCAGCAAATCGTCCCAGAGGCGCCCCGCCGTCACCGTAAGCGCACCTTCGCGAGAAACATCCCACGCGTAGAGGGCTTGCAGCGCCCGCGCTCGCGCGCGGCGCCTCACCCGCTGTTCATGCTTCGTGAGTGGCATCCAATCGGTCGAAAAGGTCTGCGAGTTCCAGGGCGGCCATTGCGGCATCCCAACCCTTGTTGCCGTGCGCGCCGCCAGCACGGGCCTCCGCCTGCTCCATCGTGTCGCAGGTAAGTACTCCCATGGTTACCGGCACATCGAACTCCGCACTGACCGACGCCAGGCCACGCGACGCCTCCCCGGCTACGATATCAAAGTGCGGCGTGTCGCCGCGAATCACGGCGCCAATAGCCACAATGGCGTGATAGCGGTCGCTATTCAGCAGGCGCCGTGTAATCATCGGTAGCTCCCATGCTCCGGGTACCCACACCACATCAATATCATCAATCGAGGTGCCATGCCTGGTCAGCGCGTCGAGCGCACCGGCAACCAGGCGATCGGTGATCGATTCATTAAACCGGGATGCGGCAACGGCAAATCGCCGACCGCTTCCATCAGGGGTCCCACTGAATTCAGGCATCAGGTACTCAAGAGGTGTCCCATCTTCGCACGCTTGGTGCGCAGATATTCCGCGTTGTCTTCGGTGGTGGGAGCCGAGATGGAGACGCGATCAACCACGCGCAGTCCGTAACCATCCAATCCAACCAGCTTCAGCGGATTGTTTGTCATCACGCGAATCGATCGTATCCTCTGGTCGAGCAGGATCTGGGCACCGATTCCATAATTCCGCAGATCCGGCTTGAAGCCCAGCTGCAGATTGGCCTCGACGGTGTCGTGTCCATGATCCTGCAGTTCATACGCCCGCAATTTATTCAACAGGCCGATACCTCGCCCTTCCTGATCGAGGTACACCACAATACCCCGGCCTTCCGCGGCAATCATCTCCATGGCCGTATGCAGCTGCCATCCGCAGTCACATCGGCGGGAATGGAACACGTCACCCGTTAGGCAGCGCGAGTGCATGCGCGCGAGCACGTTCTCACCATCCCCGATCTCGCCAAAAACAAGCGCCACATGCTCCGCGCTGTCCACGTCGTTTTTGTAGCCGGCGATGCGCCAGCCATCTCCTCCGACTTCCGAGGGCAACGGAACTTCGACCACGCGGTGCACCAGTCGCTCTGTTCGGAGGCGATGGGCAACCAACGCAGCAACGGTGATGAACGTGAGACCATGTTGCGTTGCGAAGGCGCTCAGCTCGTCGCGCTTCATCGTCTGTCCATCGTCGCCCAACACCTCGCACAAAGCGCCAACCGGTCGCAGCCCGGCGAGGCGGCACAGATCCACCGCCGCTTCCGTGTGCCCGACGCGCTGCAATACGCCGCCATCGCGCGCACGCAGCGGATGTACGTGTCCCGGGCGCCGGAGGTCGCTCGGCGGGAGGTCCGTTTCGGCCAGCAACTTGATGGTCGTCGCCCGATCGCTCGCGCTGATTCCCGTAGTCACCCCGTAGTGAGGTGCTGCATCGACACTGACCGTAAAAGCAGTCTTCATGGCCTCTGTGTTGACGGCGCCCTGCATGGGCAGGTCGAGCGCCTCCACGCGATCTCCGGGCATGGCCACGCAGATCATCCCCTTGGCCTGCATCATAAAATTGACCATCACCGGTGTGACCAGCTGTGCAGCGCAAATCAGATCGCCTTCATTCTCGCGATCCTCATCGTCTGCGACCACGACGAACTTTCCGTCGCGCAAATCGGCGATAGCCTGCTCTACAGTCCCGAATGGCATATGTGAATGGTAAGGGATGCCGCGCCCCACGGGGTAGGGACAATGCGTCGAGGTTACCTCTTCAACAGACGACGGACGAACTTGCCCAGCACGTCGGCCTCGAGATGCACCAAATCCCCCGCCTTGCGGTCGCCAATGGTGGTTTCCACTCTGGTATGGCCAATGATCGAGAGTTGCAGGAGCCGAGGGCCTGGGAGCGCGTTCACCGTCAGACTGATGCCATCCACCGTGATGGAGCCGTGCGGAATGAGCAGTTCATCCACCTCTTCAGGCACCGCCACGTCAATCAGCATTGCGTCCCCCTGCATGTGCACGCTGATGATGGTGCCCACACCGTCCACATGCCCCAGGACGAAGTGACCACCGAGTCGTTCCCCAATGGCAACTGCGCGTTCCAGATTAACCCGTCTTCCCGCCAGCCAGGTTCCCATCGTCGTGCGCCCGACCGTGGTCTCGACCGCCGCGACGGTGAACCGACCGGATGCGTTGCACGAGAGCACGGTCAGACACGCGCCATCGCATGCGACACTTTCACCGATTCCGAGATCGGAGAACGAACTGACCAGCGCGAATTCCCGACCGTCGGCCGTCTGGTCGACGCTCTCGATCACGCCCACTGCCTGCACAAGGCCGGTGAACATCAGTGCGCCGGGCCCCCGGCGTTATAGGTCAATGCCACGTCGTCCCCGAGTTGTTCTACACCAGCGAGGGTCCACACGCGCGACATGGCTTCGGTGGGCGTCAGGTGAGCGAACGCGTTCAGTCCTCCCTGACCGAAGACCTTCGGAGCCTGAAGCAGTATCAGCCGATCAATGAGGTTGGCTCTCCACAGTTCGGCGGCGATCTGCGCGCCGCCCTCTACCAGGATAGACCGCACGTCGAGCGCTCGCAGCGCATCCAGTTGCTCACGAAGCGTGTCTCCAGCAACCGGCTGTGCGCCGGCCTCTACTAATCTGCGTGCCGCGTCACCTGGATGTGGCCGCATGGTGACCATCACGGGGACGTCACGCGCGGTACGTGCAAGCTTCGACGCGAGCGGCAGTTCTCCGCTCCGCGAGAAGACCACGCGCACCGGCGCACGGCGCGCCTCGGCTGACTCGCGTACCGTAAGCTGCGGATCGTCCGCGCGCACCGTTCCGAGACCCACACCAATGGCATCGTGTCCCGCCCGCAACCAGTGAGCGTAGTGCCTGGCCTCACCGCCGGTCACTCGGCTGATGCTGCCCGCACGTTCAGCAATGGCGGCATCCAGCGTGACGGCGAGCTTGAGGGTTATCCACGGTCGGGTGGACGAAAGGGCATGGAAGTATGGTTGACTCAGCTGCAGCGCCTCCGCACGCCCTGTGCCGAGGTCCACCGTGACACCTGCGTCGCGGAGGCGCGAGACTCCACCGGCGGCGACCGGCGTCGGGTCCAGGATCGCCACCACGACCCGTGTGATCCCCGCCCGGATCACGGCGTCGGCGCAAGGCGGGGTTTTTCCGTGGTGCGCGCATGGCTCGAGCGTGACATAAAGCGTGGCGCCCTGCGCAGCGTTTCCGGCTGCGTTCAACGCGTGAATTTCCGCATGAGGCTCACCGTAGGCGGTGTGAAAACCTTCGCCCACGATCTGCTGATCCCGTACGACGACCGCACCAACCATCGGGTTCGGCGCGACCATGCCCCACCCCTGGCGCGCGAGCTCCAGGGCCCGCTGCATGTATCCTGCGTCGCCAGACGCGCTCATCTACCAGCGAAAGCGAAGTCCGACCGACGCAAACTTCAGCGCGTCAGTTGGGAGCGCACCACCAAAGGAATTGTAGGTGCTGATGGGGTCGCCGCCGCTTGTGCGACCGACTTCCGCGACAACCCGAACGAACGGGAAGTTCAAGGACGCGCTGCCGAACAGGTTGTCTCGGGTCAGCGTTTGGCGCGCGCTGACGGATGAGGCAAACGACTGACCGCCCCGCCTGACTGCGGCGGCCGCCGTCGCTGACGTCTTGTAGCTCTCCTGCCCGGCCCCGACGGCAATGCCCAGAATGCCGAGCGATTTGCCGATGACCACGCGCCACGCCGAGGTGTTGGCAATAAAATCAGAAATCGTCAGCGAGTCGGCACCCGATCTCGCGACAATATTCAGCTGCGGCAAGTCACGCTTGAGGTACGTCACCACGATACCTGGGGTGATGATACTTTCTTCCACGATACCTACGCGCACCCCGTACGCCAGCTTGAAGCTGCCGTCAGGCGCGGTGACAGAGACGTCGGCCACGTTGATCTCGGGAACGTATGAAAGATTCACCAGTGCATCGACGCCGAACGCATAGCTGCCACCGATCGGAAAACCGCGAATCAGGCCCACAGCGAGGTCGGCAGTTGGCACGGGAATCGTTGCGTCCTCGGTCTCGTAATCAGACGCGACGGCACCGGTGATCGAAGCGGTCACCTGTTCGACATCAATGATGCGGCCACGGACTGCGTTCACCCGCAGCCCCAACGACATGTGCCCGCCGCCGCGCATGGTGCTGTACTCGCCACTGACGGCATTGCCTCCCGTGAGCCCGGTACTCAGCTGCGGAGCGAGGAAACTGAACAGATCGAGCGCCTTGACGCACGCATCCTGAGCCCCGAGCGAATTCACCGAATTGGCGGGACATCGGGGATCGATGGTTTGTGCGGCAAGAACGGCGGGCGACAGCGTGGCGCCAATCAGTGCAACGACGGATACAACCTTCATGCATGCTCTCCCTGTAACTGGACGATTCCTGCCCCCTTCACGACGGAGCCGCACATCCAGGCAGGCACACCTGTCTCAGCGGCCCGACTGAGGACTGCCGATGCCGAGGCGGCATCGGCAACAACTACAGCTCCGACGCCCATGTTGAAGGCCCGAAACATTTCTGCACGCGCGACCTGGCCGCGCTCCTCCAGTACCCGAAAGAGGTTTGGAATGTCCCACGTTGTGGTGTCGACCAACGCGTCGAGATCCCCAGGTAACGCTCGATTCAGATTCCCCGGGAGTCCTCCTCCGGTGATGTGTGCAATGGCATGCACTTGCTTAAGCAGCGGACGCATGGTCTCAAGATAGGATCGATGCACGCGAAGCAGCACGTCAGCAACGCTCCCATCTTCGCCAGGAAACTGATCGTCGACCGTCAACTGCATCCGATCGAACACGATACGTCGCGCGAGCGAATATCCGTTGGTATGCAGTCCTGAGCTCGCCAGCGCGACCAGTACATCGCCCTCACGCACGCGGTCTGCGCCTAACGAGCTTCCTTCCTCGACAACCCCCACAATAAAACCCGCCACGTCGTAATCACGAGCGTCGTACAGGCCCGGCATCTCCGCCGTCTCACCACCAATCAACGCACATGCATTCTCCCGGCATCCGGCCGCGACGCCCGCAACAACCTGCTCCACCACCACGGGGTCAAGCGCACCGAACGCGACGTAATCGAGAAAGAAGAGCGGGACGGCCCCCTGCGCGAGAATGTCGTTGACACAATGATTCACCAGGCAGTGACCGACGGTGTCGTGGCGACCGGCGTCGATCGCAACCCGCAGTTTCGTACCGACGCCATCGGCGCTTGCGACCAGCACCGGCGACGTGCCGGTTGGTGCGCGAAACAATCCACCGAATGCGCCGAACGCGCCGAGGCACCCGGCCGTTCGGGTGGACTCGACCAGGCGCGCAATGCGACCCTTCGCATCATCGGCGGCCTCTATATCAACACCGCTGGCCTTGTAGCTGAGTGCTCCCGACTGGTCCGTCATCCGTCCAGCTCCTCTTCGAACGCCACCAATCGACGGAACTCGCCGAGTCGCTTCGTCACGTCCTCTTCGGTGATATGCAGAAGACCTTCGATGGAGAATTTTTCCACGGCGAAGGAACCCATTGTGGACCCGTAGACAACGGCGCGGCGGAAATGCGCCTCGTCGAGCACGTCGGTTCGGGCCAGGTAACCAAGAAACCCCCCGGCGAACGAATCACCGGCACCGGTGGGATCAAACACATCTTCGAGCGGATACGCGGGAGCAAAGAACACGGACTTCTTCGTAAACATGAAGGCGCCGTGCTCGCCCTTCTTGATGACCACGTGGGTTGGCCCGCGATCCAGAATCCAGCGCGCGGCCTTCACCAGATTGGAGTGTTCAGTAAGCTGTCGCGCCTCCCCATCGTTGACGAGCAGGACATCGACCTTGGGCAGGAGCGCAAGCACATCACTGCGCCGACTCTCGATCCAGAAATTCATGGTATCACAAGCGACCAACTTGGGTCGCTCCATCTGCGACAATACATCCAGCTGCAGCCGTGGATCAATGTTGGCCAGAAACACGTAAGGCGCCTGCCGGAACGACTCGGGAATGTTCGGGCGAAAATGCGAGAACACGCCAAGTTTGGTCTCCAGCGTCTCGGCGGCGTTCAGGTCGTGACGATAGCGCCCGCGCCAGCGAAACGATTCGCCATCGACCTGATCAAGACCGGACAAGTCCACCCCGCGTTCACGCAGCGGTTCCAGTTGATCCATGGGATAGTCACGCCCCACGACTCCCACGAGCTTGACCGTGGTGAAGTGACTGGCCGAAGCCGAGAAGAAGGTGCCGGACCCACCGACCACATCCTCTGCTTTACCAAAGGGTGTCTCGACGGAATCGAGAGCGACTGAACCAACTACGAGAAGTGTCACAGTATAGGCAGATAAAAGGAATTGAGCCGGGTCACATCCGCTCGGGCGCAGACACGCCGAGGAGACCGAGACCATTGCGCAAAACGATCTGCGCTGCGCGGGCCAGCACCAGCCTCGCACGAAAGAGTGCATCCGCCTCGCCAAGCACGTGGTGTTTGTGGTACCACTTGTGCACCAGGCCGGCGGTGTCGTGCAGATACGCGACGAGCAAATGAGGAGAGCGGGTGCGCGCTGCTGTAGCGACCATGGACGGGAAATGCAACAGCTGCTTCACCAGCTCACGTTCGTCGTCTGATGACAGTTGAGCAAAATCGACGTCCGCTGCGGACACCGTGTCAGCCGCGATCTCGCCCACCCGAAAGATGCCACACAGCCTCGCGTGCGACATCTGCACATAGTACACCGGATTCTCGTCACTCTGCGTACGAGCCAGTTCAATGTCGAAGACGAGTGGTGAGTCGGCCTTTCGCATCAACAGAAAGTACCGCACAGCATCGCGCCCGGTTTCGTCGACGAGTTCCCGGATCGTGACATAACTCCCTGCACGCTTGGAGATTTTCATCTCTTCTCCTCCGCGCATGACCGTCACCATCTGATGCAGTTCATACTCGGGGTACCCTTCGGGAATGCCGATGCCTAACGCCTGCAGCCCCGCGCGCACGCGGGTTACCGTTGAATGATGATCAGCGCCCTGCACGTTGATCGCGCGGCTGAAACCGCGCTCCCACTTATTGACGTGATACGCGACATCAGGAACAAAATACGTGAAGGTTCCATCACGCTTTCGCATCACACGGTCTTTGTCGTCGCCGTACGCCGTCGTACGCAACCACACGGCGCCGTCTTCCTCGAAAATCTGATCGGCCTCGCGCAACATGTCCACGGTGCGCTCCACGCGACCATCGGCGTACAGCGAGGACTCCAGGTAATACACGTCAAAGCGTACACCGAACGCCTGCAGATCCGCGTCCTGCTCGCCGCGAAGGGCCGCCACAGCAAAATGCTGGACTGCGTCGGCCTGCTCTGCCTCGGCGTCACCGGGATGAGCCTCGACGTAGGCGCGCGCAATATCCTTGATGTATTCGCCGTGGTACCCGCCTTCGGGAATGTCAACGTGGCCCGTGCTTAACTCGCGCACCCGTGCCTGAACGCTCCGCGTCAGATTAGCAATCTGCACGCCGGCATCGTTGTAGTAGAACTCGCGCGTGACGGCCCATCCGGTGAACGTGAGCAATGACGCAATGGCGTCACCGAGTGCGGCCTGACGCCCGTGCCCCACATGCAGGGGACCTGTCGGGTTTGCCGACACGAATTCGACGTTGACCGGCTGACCGGCCCCGTCGGCGGAGGAACCAAATAATGCGTCACCAGCGAGCACTTCGGCGAGACGACGCGCCTCCACACCGACGGCGAGTCGAAAATTAATAAAACCGGCTCCTGCGACGTAGGCTTCACTCACCCCCGCGCGCTCTACATGCAGTCGTGCAACTAAGTCATTGGCGATGTCCAGCGGCTTGCGGCGCAACACGCGGGCCAACACCATTGGCGCGTTCGTCGCCCAGTCACCGAACGACGGATCGCGCGGCCGATCCAGTTGTGCCTCAAAGCCGGACTCGGCGCCCAGCGCCACTGCCGCCGCGCTCACCTCCAGGCGAAGGATCTCCTCCGCGGTCACTCGCCGCTGCCGCTTGACGGGCCGGATTTGGGCGAAGGCTTGCTCGCGGCAGGCGAAGCCGGGGAGTCCTTCGCCGGGGCCTTCTCGGCCTTCGACTCGCTCTTGGTTCCGCTGGTTGACTCGCCCTTTGATTCGCTCTTCGATTCGCTCTTAGCGTCTGTCTTGGCTTCGCTCTTCGCGACGGCGTCCCGCTGGTCCTTTTTGCCGTCTTTGCCGTAATCGGTGATGTAGAAGCCGGACCCCTTGAAAATGAGGTCGGCGCCACCGGAAATCATCCGCACGGCGTCACCCGATCCGTCGGGCGACGGAATCGTGGCAGGAGCATCGCTCATCTTGAAAACGCGCTCAATTATTGAGCCGTCGGGACATCGAAATTGATACGTGGGCATGATCTGGAGACGGGGATACTGCAACCGCTAAAGTTATTGCGTTGACTGCGGTTACTCTACTCCGGGTCGTGCTGCGAGGCAGCATGAGACGGCACCGGAAGGGTCCACGCGCCTCGGGGACAGGCGAAGCCGTGTCGGCGGCCAGGCCAGCTCGGGATCATCGGGCCGCGTATCGTCCCCATTGAGACTCCAGTGCGTCGGAGATCTCTCCCACTGTCGCCCTGGCACGGACCGCCTCAATGATCGCGGGCATCAGTGGTGCTGGATCGCCCGGTTTGCTCGCTGCGTTGGTCCGGAGGGTCTCGAGCGCTACACGGATAGCCTCGGCGTCGCGCCGCTCCCGAAGCTGCGTGAGCGATCCAACCTGCTCGACCTCAAGGGCGCGAAAATCGGGAGCGGGGATCAGAGGGGGCGCCTCATCGTCCGCGAACAGATTCACTCCGACCACCACGGTCGTCCCTGCCTCGACCCGCAGCTGATGCGCATAGGCACTCGCCCCGATTTCCTCCTGAAAAAAACCGGCCTCGATCGCCTTGGCGGCGCCGCCCAGTTCATCAACCCGCGCAATCAGTGCGAGCGCACGCTCCTCAATCTCATTGGTTAACGCTTCGACATAGTACGATCCGGCGAGCGGATCCACCGTGTTCGCGATGCCGGATTCATGGGCGACGATTTGTTGCGTGCGGAGCGCGAGAGTTGCGGCATCGGCAGTGGGCAGCGCCAGCGCTTCATCGTAGCCGTTTGTGTGCAGCGACTGGGTGCCACCGAGCGTTGCGGCGAGCGTCTGCACGGTGACGCGCACCACGTTGTTCAATGGCTGATGGGCCGTGAGCGTTACGCCACCAGTCTGCGTGTGAAACCGCAAGCGGGCGCTGGCGTCGCTCGCACCGAATCGCTCGCGCATGATCCGCGCGTACAGACGACGCGCCGCACGAAACTTGGCAGCTTCTTCAAACAGATCGTTGTGGGCGGCGAAGAAAAACGACAGTCGCTTTGCAAAGCTGTCGACGGGAAGACCCAGTGCAACCGCACGGGTGACGTATTCCACCGCATTCGCCAGTGTGAAGGCGACTTCCTGCACGGCCGTCGCCCCTGCCTCACGGATATGATAACCGGAGATCGAGATCGGATTCCAATTGGGCACCTCACGCCCGCAGAAGTCAAAGAGCTCGGCGATGAGCCGAAGCGATGGTTCGAGCGGGTAGATGTACGTTCCTCGGGCGATGTACTCCTTCAGAAGATCATTCTGAATGGTCCCGCTGAGGCGTTCTCTGGAAACGCCGCGCTCCTCCGCTACAACGATGTACATCGCGAGGAGCGTCGCAGCAGTCGCGTTGATCGTCATCGACGTCGATACGGTATCCAGCGGCAGATCAGCCAGCAGCGCATGCATATCCTCGACGGAATCGATGGCCACACCGACGCGCCCGACCTCGCCGGCAGCCCGCGGCGAATCGCTGTCCATTCCCATCTGCGTGGGCAGATCAAATGCAACAGACAGACCCGTTTGGCCGGCGGCGAGGAGGTGTTTGAACCGCTCGTTCGTATCCCGCGCTGTGCCGAAGCCCGCGTACTGGCGCATGGTCCACAACCGCCCGCGATACATCGAGGACTGGATTCCGCGCGTAAACGGAAACGCCCCGGGCTCGCCCAACGCAGCGGCGGTCGCCGCCGCCGATTGCGCCGGCGGCCCATAGACGCGCTGTACGGAAATCCCGGACGTGGTCTCTCGTTCGTCAGAATTTGTCATGATCAAAAAATAAGGGCCCGCCGGCAAAAGCGGGCCCTCGGGGGTCTACGGATGCGTTACGACGCCCCGAGGATCTCGCGGGCCGTCGCGATGTCCCCGCTGCTGCCGATGTACAGCGGAGTGCGTTGGTGGAGCTCCGTCGGAAATATGTCGAGGATGTTCCCGGCACCGTCAATCGCCGCTCCGCCGGCCTGCTGCACGATAAACGCCAGCGGATTGCTCTCATACAGCAACCGCAACTTTCCGACCGGGGACTGAGAGTTGGCGGGATACGCGAACACGCCGCCGCCGAGCAGGTTGCGATGAAAGTCGGCGACCAGTGAACCAACGTAGCGAACGTTCATCGCCTTCTGCACGCCGTCGAGGCCGCGGTAGCGCCCCATCAGCGCCTTGACGTTTTCTGCCCAGTATTGTTCATAGGCATTGTTTACACTGAGGTAGCGTCCGTGCTCGGGAATTCGAATGTCGGGATGTGACAGCAGGAATTCACCAATGGATGGGTCCAGTGTAAATCCGTGCACGCCCTGCCCCGTCGTATACACAAGCATGGTGCTGGATCCATAGATGATATAGCCGGCCGCCACCTGACGACGCCCCGGCTGCAGCAGATCTTCGAGCTCACCCCGCGGGCCACGCGTAATCTTGCGCATCACGGAGAAAATCGTTCCCACCGGCACGTTCACATCGATGTTGGACGAACCATCGAGCGGATCGAAGCACATCACATAATTGCCACACTTGAACTGATCAGGAATCGGGATGATGTCCGGCTCTTCTTCGGACGCCATCGCGCAGAGTTGCCCCCCGTGGTCCATCGCCTTGACGATGGTTTCGTTGGCAAAGACGTCGAGCTTCTGCTGAATCTCTCCCTGCACGTTCTCGGACCCCTGCGAGCCGAGTATGTCGACAAGCCCGGCTCGCCGCACTTTATTCGCGATGAGTTTGGCCGCCAGTGCCATATCTGTGAGAATACCGGAGAGCTGACCAGTCGCCTCCGGGAACGTGCGTTCCTGCTCAATGATGAATCGGTCGATCGTAACAACCGACGTGGCAGTGTGTTTAACCAAGCTCTACGTCCTCGGAAAACGGGTCGGCGTGCTGACGTTGGATCCGCGACGCTGCGAACAGCCGAGCGTCGCGTTCGAAAGGATTGTTGGAATAACCGTGCCGTAGACTGGCCAACACATAACGAAGCGGAAAGCCACCCACAGACCCAAACTGTTGAACATGACGGAACTCGTGCAAGAGTAGTTCCGCCGTTATCTGGGTACGACGGCCAACCCACACGGTGCGCCACAACGTAACGCCATCCACAGTCGACCGCCCCAGCAGCCACCCCGATACGCGAGGAAGCAGCCCCCCGCGGCGCAACCGTATGATCCCTGTCTCGGGAAACTCCGCTACCAGCGCGGCAGGTACAGGTTCAGGAATTCCTGCGACCAGTCGAAGCAGTTGCCTTACCACCGGCTGGGGCTGTTGGACACTTTGAACGTTCTCCCGTCTGAGATAAGGACGATGGTCCCGTCGTCGTCCGTTCGCAACACGTTCACGGCGTTCTCGCTGAGCCGCTGCAACACGGACGGTGACGGGTGCCGGTAGTCATTCAGGACCCCGACGGAAATGAGCGCGAGGGTTGGCCGCACCGACTCGAGAAACTGAAGCGAAGTACTCGTTGCACTCCCGTGGTGCCCCAGTTTGAGCACGTCCGACTTGAGTGCGTCGCCGTATCGCGCGACAATTTCGTGCTCAGCGCGCTCTTCCGCATCGCCAGTTAGAAGGATCCGTGTCTCACCAAAGATCACCTGGAGCACCACGCTCGCATCGTTGGCGTCACGTTGAGCTCTGAGCCACTCATCCGTTGGAAACAACACCCGCACGATGAGACCATCAAAAAGCACGCTGTCACCGGCGACCGCGCGCTTCCAAACCGCGCCAGACGCGACACTCTGTTTGAGAAGCGCCGTGTACGCCGATGAGTTACCAGGAAACCCGGAGTCCCACACGGTATCGACCTTGGCGCGCTTCAACACGCTCACTCCGCCGCCGATGTGATCGAGATGGGGATGCGTCATCACGAAGTGCACAACATCGCCACCTCGGCGACGTAGATATGGCCACACCACCCGCTGACCGGCATCGCCGCCAGGCCACGCGCGCCCGGCATCGATAAGCATCCATCGCCCCCGCGGTGAGCGAAGTGCCACGGCGTCACCCTGCCCCACGTCGATCATGTGGATTTCGAGTTGACCGTTTCCCGGGCGGACCATCGGCCACCACGCCACGCAAGCGAGGGCCGCCAATCCCCAGCCCGTAGCGCCCCTGCGGCGGGTTGAGGCACACGCGACGACAGCACAAACGGCCAGGAGGACGAGGGCGAGTGCGGTGACGACATCCGCTTCTGCGCGCACGACGGCGAACGGCAGCGCTGCACCGATCCGGGCCACCAGATCCACCAGCATGAGCGCGGTGCGCGCCGCATCCGCCACAAACTGGCCGAGGGGCCAGATCAATGACGCGATCACGGAAAGAAACAGCAGCGGCTGCGCGACATTAAACAATGGTGCCGCGGCAAGGTTGGTGAGGCACGCCGCGATGCTGATCCGCTCGAACGTCCACGCGATGATCGGCGTTGTCACCAGCGATGCGACGGCGGTGGCCGTGACACCACTGAGGATGGTGCGGGTCGCGGGCGTCCACGTCGTACCGATGCGTTCGATCAGAATACCGCTCGCGATGAGCCCGGCCATTCCGGCGGCACTCAGCTGCCAACCCAGGTCGAGCACTATCCACGGATCAGCCAGCGACACCCCGCAGGACACGGCCCAGACCGCCCACGTAGAGGTGGGGCGTTGCAGCCACTGGCACACTCCCCCCGCGGAAAACATGACTGCCGACCGCACGGCGGGCGGCGGCGCTCCGATGAATACAACGTACGTGGCGATGCAGCAGATTCCGACGAGCGAGGCGCGCTGTTTATTGATCCCGCATGCGAGCAAGAGGCCCAGCAAAGCAGATCCGATAATGGATATGTGTAATCCCGACACCGAAACCATATGAATGATTCCCGCGTCTGCGAAGCGCTCCCGCAGATCCTTGTCCAGATCGTGCTGGTCTGCGACGACCAGGGCGCGAGCGAGCGGCCCATGAGACTTGTACAGCCGGTCGAGGCGTCGTCCGGTCGCGATGCGCAATCGCACCAGGGCCGACGGGCGTTCCAGCAAAACACTTTCAACCTGACGTGCCGTTATTGCGGCGCCAGCGCGAGCAAACACCCCTTCGAGTCGCAGGCGCGTGCCCACATCAAACGCGTGCGCCGGCGACGCTCGCGCATACACCCGCAGTCGACAGGCCCCCACCGTGACGGAGGGCGCGTTGCCGCCGGGAGCCAGGGGTGCGAGCAGCTCAACGGTTGCGATGCCGGTTTTGAGAATTGCCTCCCGACATCGCTCATCTGCGGATCGTGAACGCACCCCCGTCATGGCGCCCAACACCACGACGCCACCGCAGATCAGCGCCGGAGCAACTCCCGCGCTGCGAAAGACCACGCCGAACAGGACGATGAAAACGAGGCAACCAGCGCTGACCGGTGCGCCCGAAAACCCCACGAGCAGACCCGCCGCATAGCCGAGGAAAACTTTCGTGATGAGTGGCATGACGCCCCCTCACCACGGGATGGTTATCCGCTGACAGCTCTGGGCTGTGGAGGCCCCACATGCCGAGGTTCGGCACGTACGACCCGCATCGCGTCGAGCAGCACCACAGCGAGTTCCGTGCGCACCTGGTGGTGGGCAAGCGCCGCACGCGTGACAGCGGCTCCAATGAGGGCTCCGCTCACGTACCGAGGTCGAATCTTGTTGAGGGCGCGAGTGATCACGTCATCGCGGCACTGCGCGCAGGCGCAAAACGACGCGTCGAGCGCGCGCAGCCGCTGAAATTCTTCGTCGGTGATTTCTTCGAGCGCGTTTCTCATCTGGTGCCTGATCGGGGAACCCGTGCGGTCCCCATACTGACGATGCCCCCTGCGCTCTGGGCACGGCCTCCGTACTCGGCGGGCCTGGGCGCTACCGGGCCATCGGCAACGGCGCGCGCGGAGCCACCACGGACCCGGTGAACGTTGAGCCTGTCGTACCGGTGAGTTCCACGGTCTGGTAGCTCCCCACCAGCGTCTCAGCCCCGTCGAGCAACACCGTCTTGTAGTCCCGACTCCGGCACTGCAGCAACCCTCCCCGTCGAGCCACCTTCTCCACCAGCACCTCTCGGCGCTGACCCAGTAACCCCAGATTTCTGGCTCGGGACCCTTCGCGCACGACGCGAATCAGTTCATTCAATCGATCCGATGCGACGACGTCTGGTACGACCCACTCCTCGGGCATTCTGGTCGCGGGTGTACCATCGCGAGGGGAAAACTTGAACGTGAACGCGTCGTCAAATCCGATTTCCTGCACGAGTTCCACCGTTTGCTGAAAGTCCTCGTCCGTCTCGCCTGGAAATCCAACGATGATATCCGTCGTGAGCGCCAGCCCGGGAATCGCGTCGCGGAGGCGCGCAACACATTCCCGATACTCGTCAGCGGAATACCTGCGCAACATCCGTTTGAGGACTTCCGTTGAACCGGACTGCATAGGTAAATGCACGTGTTCACAGACGGCGGGCACGTCGGCCATTGCCCGGATGACGGACTCGGAGAAGTCGTTCGGATGCGGGCTCGTAAAGCGCAAACGTCGCACACCATCCACCGCGCCCACGGCTCGCAACAAGGCTCCGAAGTCGTTCTCGCCATCGTGGTAGGAGTTCACGGTTTGCCCAAGCAACGTGATCTCACTTATTCCATCGGCGACGGTTGTGGTCGCCTCTTGCACCACATCACTCAGCTGCCGGCTGCGCTCCGCACCGCGGGTGTACGGCACAATACAATACGTGCAACGATAGTCACATCCGCGTTGGACGGGGATCCACGCCTTGACGCCGTCGAACCGACGCGGCGAAAAATCTTCGTAGTGCTCTTCGAGATCGAAGGAGGTTTCGACGGCCCTTTCTCCGGCTCGGGCACGCTCGATAAGCTGAGGAAGGGCGCGATAACCGTCGGGTCCCACCACGAGGCTTACGTGGCGCGCCTTCTCGAGCAGGACTGGCCCGAGCCGCTGCGCCATACAACCCGTGACTCCGACGATGGCCCCGGCCCGCATGGATCGTTTGAGCTCACCCACCCGTCCGAGCACGCGTTGTTCGGCGTGCTCCCGAATGGCACAGGTGTTCACCAGAATCACGTCGGCTTCTTCGGGCGTGTCTACCGGCGCGTACCCTTCGGCCGCCAGCTTTCCGAGCATGAGCTCGGAATCGCTGACATTCATCTGGCAACCGTAGGTTTCGATGTAGACGTTAGGCACAGGACTTCGGGTACAGAGTGGAAGCCGCGGGACCCGATATCTCCAGCGCGACCCGGGCGGCGGTCATACTAACCAATCGGTGCAGCGACCAGATCGCCGGACGATTCCCGGAGTCTGGCCTGAACGCGCTGCCCGCGTCCGACCACGGGCCCTTCAAGGTGAACGGTAAGATAGTCCTCGGTCAGCCCTTTGCGGGATTCACCACCAAGCGATACAACGTCAGCAATTGTATTGATACGCCGCTGGCGGTACGCCTGAGCTTTCTCCTCACCGAGCTGGCGCAGTTCGGCAGCACGCCGCGACACGACGTCGCCGGGTACATGGTCCGACAAGCGTTCAGCTGGGGTACCCGGCCGGAGTGAGAAGGGAAAGACGTGCAGATAGGTGAACGGCAGGGATCGTACGAGGTCCATTGTGGCGCGGTGATCTTCGTCGCGCTCGCCGGGGAAGCCGGCAATAATGTCAGCGCCCAGTGCGAACACTTCTCGTCCGTCGACCAGAGATCGCACAGCGTCGGCGTAACGCTGTGCAGTATACCAATGGCGTCCCATACGTTTCAGCACCCGGTCTGAACCGGACTGCAGCGGAGCATGCAGATGCGGCACGAGGTGCCTGGGAGCGGAGTACAGAGTGCACAGCGCCTCGTCCACCTCCGTTGCTTCGACCGAACTCAAGCGAAATCGTACGGCCGGCAATGCGTCGATCAACGCGCGGACGAGCGTGCTTAACGCGGCATCAACGTCGCGACCAAAGGTACCGATGTGAATGCCCGTAAGGACGATTTCTTCGTGCGTGGTGGCAAGAGTGCGCGCTTCCGTGACCAGATCTGCAATGGGCCGCGACCGGTTTGCCCCACGGGCGGACGTTGTCGTGCAGAACGTACAGTGTTCATCGCACCCGTCCTGAATACGCAGGAGTGCGCGGCTACCGGTCTGCTTTACAGCAGCACCTAACGATTCGGGCGGGAGGTTGAGCGCACCTGCGATCGCAGTCCAGTCCGCCCCACCCACCACATGTTTCACCGTCGGAAGTTCGTGCAGCGCAGGACGATCAAGCGCGGCCACACATCCCATGACCAACGTAGTAAGCTGTGGCTGCACGCGTGCCGCGCGCCGAATTCCCTTGCGCAGATCCGCCTCAGCTTCGGCGGTGACGGCACACGAATTAAAAATGGCGACGTCGGCTTCATCGGGCCGCGCCACGACTTCCCCGCCACTGCGCTCAATCATCGCGCGCACGGTTTCGGAATCGTACTGATTCGCCCGGCAGCCGTAGGTCTTGAGGAAAACTCTCATCCGAGGCAGG
>JBGTBX010000289.1:0-12729 GCA_041749115.1 Gemmatimonadaceae bacterium | reverse complement strand
CTCCACGCTGCAGAGTCCGCCGGTGACCGTCGTGCGCTCGGCTCCAGATGGCCGTGTCATCAAGAAGATCGAGGAGGGCGACATCTCCGCGCTCAAGAAGATCGGCTGGAGCCCGGTTCAGATGTTCTCAGTCAAGGCGCGTGATGGTGTGACCGACATCTACGGCCTCGCGTACATGCCGCCGAACATTGATTCGACCAAGAAGTACCCGATCATCTCGCACATCTACCCAGGCCCGCAGGTTGGCAGCGTGGGAGGATGGAACTTCAAAGCGGGCGGTGAGCCCTATGCGCTCGCCGAGCTGGGCTTCGTTGTCATTCAGCTGGATCACATGGGCACGCCGCTTCGGTCAAAGGCGTTCCATGACAACTACTATGGCTTCTTCGGCGACAACGGATTGCCCGATCACATCACTGCGATCAAGCAGTTGGGTGCGCGGTATTCGTTCATCGACGTAGAGCGAGTGGGCATTTTCGGACACTCCGGCGGTGGTTTTGCGTCGACCGACGCCATCCTGCGTTATCCTGAGTTCTTCAAGGTTGCAGTAAGTGGTGCGGGTAACCACGACAACCGTTCATACAATATCTATTGGGCCGAGAAGTATCAGGGGCTGATGGACCGCGACACGCTTCGCAAGACGGACAACTTCGAAACGTCGGCGAACAAGACAATGGTGAAGAACCTGAAGGGCAAGCTCATGCTCATGCACGGCGACATGGATGACAACGTGCATCCGGCCATGACCGTGCAGGTGATCGATGAGCTGATCAAGGCGAACAAGGCGTTTGACATGGTTTGGGCGCCCAACCGCAACCATGGTCTGAACGAGCCCTACTTCATACGTCGCCGCTGGGATTACTTCGTGGAACATCTCCTCGGAGCGACTCCGCCGGACAATTACGAGATTCGGCAGCCCATCACTGGTGCTCCCGGCCGCAATGCAGCCCCGGAGCCTGATGCATGGGATCCTCCCGGATTCCCGTATTGGAAGCCCTTTGTGATTCCTCAATAGGGATCACGCGTGACTGAAAGCGGGGCATGGGGCAATTCGCTCCGTGCCCCGTTGCTGTATCAGTTGTTATTCTCAGGAGGGAGCAGGCGACGGGAACGTTGTGCATAAATCCGTGTTTTGCCGGGTCTCGTAGATGTGCTGAGGAACTCGATCGGCCCGGCGACACTTCGTTGTGTGTCGTCAGGAGCCAAATCAGGGAGAAAACACCATGATCATCCGTGTTACGCCAGAGAATCCAATCGCTTCGTCGGAGATAACGCCGGAGTCGGCGTACGCCGATCGGCGCCAATTCCTGCAGCAGGCTGGCCTATTTGGCGCCGGACTGACGCTCGCGCTCGCCGGATGTGGTCCGGATGCTGGAGCCCAGCAACAGGTTCAAACCACGACCAAGGGGCTTGAGCTGAAGCCTGAGTTGACCCCGGAAGTGGATGTGACGAGCTACAACAATTTTTACGAGTTCGGGACAGGCAAGGACGATCCCAAGGACAACGCGCAGGCGTTCAAGACCAAGCCCTGGTCAGTGTCAGTCGAGGGACTGGTAGCAAAACCTGCGACGTACAACCTCGAAGATTTCATCAAGCCACACACGCTTGAAGAGCGAATATATCGGCATCGTTGTGTGGAGGCGTGGTCGATGGTGGTTCCGTGGTTGGGTTTTCCGATGGCCGATTTTATAAAGCGTGTGCAGCCGCTGGGGTCAGCGAAGTATGTCGAGTTCACGACACTTCTCGATCCCGCGCAGATGCCTGGTCAGCGTGTTCCCGTCCTCAAGTGGCCCTACGTTGAAGCGTTGCGCCTTGATGAAGCGATGAATCCGTTGACCATGTTTGTGGTAGGTGTGTACGGTAAAATGTTGCCCAACCAGAACGGCGCCCCGCTGCGCCTTGCGATTCCCTGGAAGTACGGTTTCAAGGGCTGCAAGTCGATCGTGAAGATGCGGTTTACTGAAAATGAGCCGCGCAATTCATGGCAGGTGTCCGCTCCGAGCGAGTACGGTTTTTACGCGAACGTGAATCCCGAGGTGGATCATCCGCGCTGGACGCAGTCGAAGGAGCGTCGCATTGGTGAGCTGCGTCGACGGGACACGCTGATGTTCAACGGCTACACGCAGCAGGTCGGGTCGATGTATGCGGGCATGGACCTGCGCCGGAACTACTAAGGATTGAGTGGACCAGGGTCCCGGACGGTGAGCTGTGATCGAAACAACTGAAACCGTCGCGCGGGGGCGGGGGGGCCCCCCCACCGGGAAAGGTGCTACGACAGAGCGCGATCGCGATAACCGCAAACCCGCCAGACGCATCCCGAACCCGCGCTGGCTCAAGCCGCTCGTATTTGCGCTCGCCCTCGCACCACTCGCCTGGGTGACGTACGCCTTTCTCTCCGACGTCTTCAGCAACACGAGACACCTCGGCTCTGAACCCATCAAGGCCAGTGAACACTTCACCGGCAAATGGGCCCTCCGCTTCCTGATCATGAGCCTCGCGGTGACGCCAGCTGTTAAACTGCTCCGCGTCGGGTGGCTCATCACGTACCGCCGTCTCTTCGGCCTTTTCGCATTTGCGTATGCTGTCGTGCACCTGAGTATCTACTTCGGTCTCGACATTGAACTGGACTGGAACAATCTCGTCGAGGATGTGCTCGAGCGTCTGTACATTACACTGGGTATGCTGGCGCTCCTGCTCATGGTACCGCTCGCCGTAACCTCGACCAAAGGCTGGATCCGTCGACTCGGCAACAAGCGTTGGCGGGCGTTGCATCGCCTCGTTTACGTGAGCGTTGTGTTAGGCCTGATCCACTTCTTCATGGCCGTGAAGAAGGACATTACCGAGCCGCTCATCTTCGCAGCATTCATCGTGGGGCTGCTCGGTTATCGCGTGTACGAGGCACTCAAACAACGGCGGATCGCCGCAGCGCGCACAGAGGTGCAATCGACCGTCTGACGCAAACGGCCTCGTGAAAGGCCTAAAACGAGAACGGCTGCCCATCACACTATGGTGACGGACAGCCGCTGATGTGTTGTACAGCTGTGCTTAGTAAAAGAACACTTCCTTCGCAATCTTGCCGTTCGCGACCGTGTAGACTGCGATTTCATTCATGGTCATACGTTTCCCTGTGGCCTTGGGCGTGATGTCAAAGGTGTACTCAACGGCGAACTGGTCGCCATTTGCCCAGCCGCCACGCGCAGCCCCACTGTGTACCTCGTGGTTCTCCTGCCACCACGTGTTCTTGCCCTTCACGCCTTCGATGCCCTTCGTCTCTTTCATCGGTTCCTGCACTTCGAGCGAGACGATGTCCTTCGCGTAATGTTTATCGATGGCGTCCATATTCCTGCCTTGGTTGACCAGGGCGATCAGATCCTTGGCGATTTCTGCTGTGGTCATTGAATAATCCGGGTTGGAGGAGAAGGCTGACTCACCTTGTAGTCGAATGACGCTTCTCTGATTCTACATGTGCCCCGGAATCGATGCGGTTCCAATGTGACGGAGTGTTCCTCAACGGGCTGACGCGCGCACACGGCGAGGAGCACTTGGCAGATGGCCCTACGTGCTGGCGTGTGTCGCGACCTGATAGTGTCGAGCCACGCTCTCGAATGTGATGAGCCACGGACGAACTTTGTCAGGAATGACGGCGGTCTCAATGTGCGGCCCCGCAAAAGCCTGAATGGATTCGAGCGAGTCCCATGTGCTGATGACCACCATCTCGAGGCCGGATTCAACGTCGCGACGATACACATCGAGTTGCACGAAGCCGGTGAGCTGCGCCATCTCGGGTTTCAGATTATTGAGCAGGTGGTCCAGATATGAAGCGGCGTGTTCGGCGCGTGCGACTCCTTGCCAGTGACGAGCGATCATAGGGGCTCCGGTGAGGTTCCCGCCAGAACAGAGAGAACGAACGAAGGAGGGTGGCTCAAACCAAGAGAACGAACGAAGGGGGGTGGCCCAGCCCGAGAGAACGAAAACGAAAGGGGTGCGGCTCGGCCCGACGATGATGCGGTGAAAAACAGAAGGGCGACACCGTATGGTGCCGCCCTCCATGAACTGCGCTGAGCGAGTGCTCAGTTGTCGTCGTGATGCATGAGGTCGCCGCACGCAACGATCTTGCCCATGTTGCTGCCCGAGTCATGGATATTCACGTAGTACTTGCCCGTGTCAGGAAGTGCGACTGGCAGAGTTGCAGTGCTCTTTCCACCACCCATGCCGTCCATGGTGATTGGTGTATAGGACCGGCCGCCGCCGAATACGCCGCCGCCGGCAGCGCACGTTCCCGTATGGATGTGCCAGGGGCGCACTGACCCGGCTGCATCACCCTTCAATTCTACTTCGACGATGGTCGACTTTTCGTCGTCGCTGCCCTTCATCGTGGCATTGCCCTTGATGGTCATGCCGTCTTTGCCATTCACTTCGCCCATCCACATGCCGTGGAAGTCTGATGATACAAACGCTGTGGAAACGATGGCCAATCCACCGACGACCGCTACTAAAGAACGTGCACGCATTCTGGTTTTCTCCGACAGAGGGATAACGAAAGCTCGCGCCGAAGCGCGGGGTACGCAATGTGAGCCTGCTCATACACAGCGGAGCCAAAGTGATCCCATTCCGACCGCTTCCGGTTCCAGGGATTGAAGGCGCTCCAGGCAGCAAAGGAGTGAATACAGTCCCGAATTCGCCTGTGGGAACCGGGACCATGATTCATGACTACGGTCATTGCGGGTTGCCTTCCCGGACCCGCAACTTCGCTGTGACTCTCTCCTCAATAGCACGGAGACCCCATGGTATTTTCGGACCGCAAGGTATTGGCACCGCTGCTGCTTTCGGCGGCCGTCGCGCTGAGCCCGATTGCGCTGACGGCTCAGACGCTTGGACCTGCCGACGGACTCAACCTCGTGCGCGCCGACACGGGCCGCGTGATGGCAGGAATGATGGCGCCCAATTTCACGCTGGCGGCGTTCAAAAAATTGCCGGTGACGCTCTCAGGCTTTCGCGGCAGGAAGAACGTGATTCTGGCGTTCTATCGAGGGCATTGGTGACCCTACTGCGCCCGTCAGCTCGGTGAGCTGAGAGCCCTTTTGACCCCCGCGCAGCGCGAAGCGACGGAGATCATTGCATTAAGCATTGACGATGATGAAAAGATTCAGCTGATGCTCGACCGTGTCGCCAGGGAGTACGGTCCGCCGGCACCCGATTTTACGTTCCTGTCCGATCCCGGTCACAAAGTGATTGATCGCTATGGCCTATACAACGAACAGGCGGACAAAGGGTGGCCACATCCAGCTGTTTTCGTTATCGACAAGACCGGCAAGGTGAACTGGAAGTTCATCGAGATAAACTACAAGATCCGTCCTACGAACGAGATGATTCTTGCGGCGCTGTCCAAGGTGATGGCTCAATAGTTTCGGCCGGAAGTATGTTGACTATCCGCGGGATCGATGCGGCTGGTCACTTCCTGCAACGCTTCGTCCGCCCGGCCAGAGCTCTGGTCGGGCGTTTCGTTTATTCATGATTCAACCCCCATGTTCAGGAGACTACTCATGCAGTTGGCCCGTACTCTTGCCGCCGCCGCATTCCTTGCGACCACATCTGTTGCGAGCGCGCAGGTGCAGGCCAACCCCGCAGCACTTTCTGCCTCACTCGCGGAACTGCGTCATGCGATCGGCACCTGGGACGTCACGACCGAGTTCCTGCAAGATGATGTTGCGATAGGCCAGTCCTTCGAGGGCATGTACGCGTTCGAGTGGGTCGTGGAAGACAAGATCGCGCGCGGTGTGACAGAGATCCCCGCGTTGAAGCAGAAATCAGCCATCCTGTTTTATCTGCGCCCCGATGAATCAAAAATTGAGATGTCATCCGTCGGACCCGATGGGAAGTTATGGGTCATGACCGGTGCATTCGGCGACTCGGTGCGGCGAACACCCGGCGTGGTCATGCCGAATGGCGCCACGCTGCAATTGCGATTCACACGCTACAACGTTGCACCGAACCGGTTCGAATCGCGCATGGAGCGGAGTCTGGACGGTGGCAAGACGTGGCAAGCCGGCAACCATCAGGTGTTCCGTCGGCGCAAATTGTAAGCAGCTTGCACCCTGTGCTGGATCGTGCGGGCCGGTTAATGAACGTGTCCAGCCACCAGCCACCAGCCACCAGCCACCAGCCACCAGCCACCTGCCACCAGCCACCAGCCACCAGCCGCCAGCCGCCAGCGTAAAGTCGATCAAGCCTGATGTGCGTTCACAAGACTTCGGGTCGTACGACGTGCTCCAGGCTTTCACACGCTGAACTGCCGCAGGTGATGGTCGAGGTGAAGGTACATAAAGAGGCTCCACTCCTTGCCGTCCATGGGTCCGAAGGCCACGTTCACCGGCCAGCTGCCATTCAGCGGACGCTGCGTGATCGTGTCCAGAAGCGCGTGCGCTCGACGCCGTTCCGCCTCGAGATCGTAGGTCTCCCGGGCCACGAAGTCCGGCGCCGTGCGAATATTCCTCGCCCATGGCAGGCGAAGCACGGCAAACTTCAGCATCCACTTGGGGATCGGCGGGAGACCCACTGCAGTCGGCCGGAAATTGCCGACGGACGTGTCCATGGCCCGGTTACAGTGCCGCAACATCTGCCCCACACTCATGCGACCCCAGCGCCGCTCGGATGATGGCGTGAGTGCATCAAGCCGCCTCTTAAGATCGGCGAGTACTACGGGGTCGTGAACGATTGGCATTCGTGATCAGGACGGGAGGACGCGTCCGGAAGCTGCGGCACACCGTTGCGTTGAGCAAGGGGGAGTCCACGCACGATGTCGCGCCGCGGCTGGCTGACTAGGTTTACGGAAGTCCCGCCGCGGTATTTCGTGCGCAGCGCCGGACTGCCGCCCTCCAGCGTCCCTGTCCCGCATTTTTCTCCCACGACCATGACCAAGAATCGCCTCGAAGCATTCAGTGATGGCGTCCTCGCCATCGTTATCACCATCATGGTGCTCGAGATGAAGGTGCCGCACGATGCGTCAGGGCAGGCCCTGATCCCCATCATCCCTGTCTTCCTCAGTTATGTGCTGAGCTTCGTCTATCTGGGGATCTACTGGAACAACCACCATCATTTGCTCCACGCCGCCCACAAAGTGAGCGGTGCGATTTTGTGGGCCAATCTGCACCTGCTGTTCTGGTTGTCGTTGATTCCGTTCGTTACCGGATGGATGGGCGAGAACCACTTCGCGCGGAATCCGACTTTACTTTATGGCGCAGTGCTGATCCTGTGTGCCGTCGCATACTTCATCCTGCAGAACGCGATCATCGCGGCCGAGGGACGTGACTCGGCGCTTGCGAAAGCGATCGGCGCCGATCGCAAAGGCTGGGCATCACTGGGATTTTACGCCCTCGCACTACTCGTCGGTCTCAAGTTTCACCAGGTGTCGCTCGCGCTGTATATCATCGTCGCCCTGATGTGGCTTATCCCGGACCGACGAATTGAAACCGCACTCTCCAATGAGCGCGGTCACAAGCGATAGCTACGCGGGTACCAGGTAGCCGACCCAGAAACGGTCACCGGCATCGGTCCACAGCTTATCAATAGCGAACCCCGCGCCACCGACGACCTGCTCCAGCCGTTCGCGGTCATACTTGTAGGACACTTCGGTGAGAATGCTCTCGCCCTGCTCGAAGAAGATGTCGGTGGCATCAACGCTCACGCGTTGCGCTCGCTGTGACACGAGGTGCATCTCGATCCGGCTCTTGTCGGGATCAAAATACGCGCGGTGGGTGAAGCTGCTCACGTCAAAATCAGCACCGAGCTCGCGGTTGAGGCGAGTGAGCATATTCAGGTTGAACGCCGCCGTTACCCCCGCCGCATCGTTGTACGCAGCATGCAGCGCCTCGACATCCTTTCGCCGATCCACTCCAAGCACCAGCGCGCCGTTGTTGCCCACGACCGAGCGAATCCTGGAGAGGAACGCGGTCGCTTCGGACGGGTGAAAATTCCCGATCGTTGAACCGGGAAAGAATGCCACACGCCGTGCGCCAGCGGGAAGTTGTGGCAAAACAAAACGAGACGTGTAATCGGCAACAACCGGCAGCACGGGGATCGCGGGATATTCCCTGCGACGTTCGCGGGCGACGCTCTCCAGCTGCTCTGCCGAGATATCGACCGGGACGTACGCGGCCGGTTGAACCAGCGCGTCGAGCAGGAGACGTACTTTGGTCGCCGCGCCACTTCCGTATTCAATCAGCGCAACATCGTGCCCCATCGCATCAGCGATCGCAGGCGCCTGTTCCTCAAGGATGCTCTGCTCCGTTCGCGTGAGGTAGTATTCATCGAGCTCAGTAATCCGCTCGAACAGCTCAGCACCGTGTGCATCATAAAACAGTTTGGGCGGGAGCGTCTTGGGATTGCCGAGCAGGCCGCGAACCACCTCTGATGCCCACGCCGGTTTCGGAGCAGAGCCGACGTTCGGCTGAATCTGCAATCGTTCCTGTGCTGATCTCATCGTTCCACCAAGCGGATTCCAGTAAACTGCCAACGGGCGTCACTGGGGAAAAAATTGCGATAGGTGAGCCGCGCGTGTGATCGCGGTGTCGCGCACGATGCGCCGCGGAGCACCCACTGATCTGACATCCACTTGCCATTGTATTCACCTATGGCGCCAGTGGACGGCTGATATTTCGGATAGGCGACATACGCGCTCTGCGTCCACTGCCACACGTCTCCATACCATTGGCCCGTGCCATCAGCAGAAGATCCCGGATGAAAGCGGGCTGCTTCGACGAAGTGTCCGTCGAGCGGAGCGTGCGAGGCTGCAACTTCCCACTGGAACTCCGTGGGAAGCAGTTGATTACTCCATCGGGCGAACGCGTCTGCTTCGTAGTAACTGATATGCGTCACGGGCGAATTGGCATCAAGCGGTGCGTCACCGCCGAGTGTAAACTCCCACCACTCGTCGGAGAGAAGTTCCCAGTACAATGGAGCCATCCAGGCGAGCTCCTGCACGGTGGCCCACCCATTGGAGAGCCAAAGCTCTGACCGCTGGTATCCGCCATCGTTGATAAATGCCAGAAACTCCTGATTGGTGACCAGACGATCAGCGATCCGGAAGTTGTCGAGGAACACACGGTGGCGCGGCCCTTCGTTATCGAACGAGAAGGCCTGCCCCATGTGCCCGACCTCGCGGAGTCCTTCGCCGAATTCGATCCAGCTCGAATTCGCCGGTTGTGCGGACGGGCTGAGAGCAGACCGATAGGCAGGCCGCAGGGGGTTCATCCAGAACACGTTCTTGATATCAGTAAGCAGCAACTCCTGATGTTGCTGTTCATGATGCAGTCCCAGCTCAATGATTGACCACGCGGGATGTTCCGGATCACCGGCGATGCGGTCGCACAGGCGTAACACCGCCTCGTCCACGTGTTCACGGTAAGCCATGATCTCGTCCACGGTTGGCCTGGTGACCAGACCACGCTGCGCACGACAGTGTCGCTCGCCCGCCTGCACGTAATACGAGTTGAACAAGAAGGCGTATCGCGGATTGGGACTTACGTAACCCGGTACATGTTGAGCGAGGAGAAACGTCTCGAAGAACCAGCTGGTATGTGCGAGGTGCCACTTCGTGGGGCTCACGTCGGGCATACTGCTCACGACGTAGTCCTCAGTCTCAAGGGGCGCACATAACGCGGTCGTGCGGGCACGCACCTCGCGCACGCGTTCCGTAAGTGTTATGGGAGATTGCCCTTCGGCATCAACGGCCACGCTGGTGGTCATGTCGGTATTTGGGTGGGGTGCCCAGCGGTGATGGGGACGGGCAGTGCGCGGACCCTTGGATCCGCGGAGCTATATTAACCGCAGTCGCCCGGATTCCGTTCCTGAAAGCGTAATCAGGGAGCCCAAGGCTCGAAACTACCGCCAGGTCTATGTCTCCTGCACTCCTCGCGAGCCATATCAGCCACGATTACGGTGCATTGCGCGCGCTCGACGACGTCTCACTCAGCGTCGACGAGGGTGCTGTGGTCGCCATTGTGGGAGAAAGCGGATCGGGTAAGACGACTCTCCTGCGCTGTTTCAACCGCATGATCGATCCGACGTCCGGCGATGTGATGATCACGGGCAGGAGCGCGCGTGGTATTCCTGTTGTTGAACTGCGGCGATCTGTCGGATATGTACCGCAGAATGGAGGGCTCCTTCCGCACTGGACTGTGCGTCGCAATGCCGCCCTCGTCCCGACGCTTAACGGCAGTAGCAGCGCGCTCGAAGATGCAGATCGCATTCTTGCTGCTACGGGGCTGGACCCCACCACGTTCGGCGATCGATATCCGCATCAGTTGTCAGGGGGGCAGCGACAGCGTGTGGCGCTGGCCCGGGCGCTGGCCGGCAAACAGAGTGTTGTGTTGCTTGATGAACCCTTTGGTGCGCTCGATGCGATCTCGCGCGGTGAGATGCACGAGGCGTTTGAGGCGATGCATCGGTCACTGTCGTTTACAGCGCTGATTGTCACGCACGACATCGCGGAAGCAGCGAGACTTGCGAGTCACGTGGCCGTGATGCGTGCGGGTCGTATTGAGCAGCAGGGGCCATTCACGGTGCTCGCGACCTCGCCTGCCACGCCGTACGTGGCGCAGTTGATTGAACGCGCTGCGGCATCAGCCCTTCACCTGGGCGCGACATGAGGCGGCGCCTGACGCGAGTTCTGATCGCAGCGTCTGCGATGTTTATTCTGTTCTCCGGGGTCGCACTCGGCGCACAGGAACCACGCGCCGATGAACCGGTTGTGGTCGCTTCCAAACCCTTCGGTGAGTCGTATCTGCTCGCCGAGCTCTTTGCGCAGCTGCTGGAGTCGCGCGGCATCGCTGTGACGCGCAGACCAGGATTGGGATCCACGGAAATCGCCTTCGGCGCCCTTCGTACAAACGCGGTCGACGTCTATCCCGAGTACACCGGCACGGGGTTGACCGCTGTGCTGAAAGACAGTATGCCTGCCGCTTTACGCGGTGACGCGCGGGCCACTTTCGCCCACGTCGCGCAAAGTTTCACTGAACGATTCGGCACGCGCTGGCTCCCGCCCCTCGGCTTTCAGAACACCTATGCGATTGCCGTAACCAAAGCGACCGCCGCACGCTTCCAGTTGCGCACGCTCACTGATCTGGCGCGCGTGGGAGACAGTATCACGGCCGGGTTCACGGCGGATTTTATCGGCCGCCCGGATGGACTCGTCGGACTGCGCGCAGTATACAATTTCAATCCGAAAAACGTACGTCCACTTGCTCCTGCAGTTAAATACGAGGCCCTCGCACAGGGTGCTGTCGATGTGATCGACGGGTATTCCACCGACGGGCTGCTCGCCAAATACGATCTTGTCACACTCCTCGACGACAAGGCGTTCTTTCCTCCGTACGAGGCTGCGGCGCTGGTATCCCGGAGAATCGCCGAGGGAAGGCCTGACGTTGTGGCGGCGCTTGCGTTGCTGAGTGATCGGCTGGATGAGGCCGGGATGCGTAAGCTGAACGAACGTGTCGAAGTGGGTCAGGAGGACGTGCGTGTGGTGGCCCGGGACGTGTTGCAGCAGCTCGCATTGATTGACGTGACGTCGCCGACCGGCGTGGCTTCTGAGGTGAGGGACGGTCAACAGGGCGGGCTTTGGAGTTATCTGTGGAGCAGGCGTGCAGAGACCGCGGTGCAGGCTCGGCGACACCTGTTGCTGGTGGTACTCGCGTTAGGCTCGGCAATTCTGGTGGCGCTGCCACTGGGTCTGTTGCTTGAGCGCGCACGATGGGCGTCGGCGGGTGTTATGGGACTGCTCGGCGTGTTGCAGACCATTCCCAGCATAGCGTTGCTGGCCTTTATGATTCCGCTGTTCGGGGTCGGTGTGTTGCCGGCGCTGGTTGCGCTGTGGCTTTATGCACTGTTCCCGATCGTGCGCAACACATACACGGGCGTGCGTGATGCTGATCAGGAGGCGGTGGAGGCGAGCGAAGCCATGGGTGCCACCGCGCGTCAACGCTTGTTGTGGGTGCGCCTGCCGTTGGCCGCGCCGTTTATTCTCGCTGGCGTCCGCACCGCTGCGGTGATCACTGTTGGTGCAGCGACCCTGGCCGCATTCATTGGAGCCGGTGGACTTGGCGATCCGATCGTGGCGGGTTTGGCGCTCGCCGACCGGCGACTGGTGGTATCGGGTGCGCTACCCGCGGCGGTCCTGGCTCTGCTTGTAGACGGAGGGCTGGCCCTGGTGGAGCGGGTTGTACGACCGCCGCACATGAGGGGGTGACGGCCAATCGAGCACGCTCGCACGGCGCCGTCAGCCGAGCTGACCTACCGCCACTGACTGATGCGGCTCAGGAACGACACGTCATCGATGTCTGAGCACAGTTGTTCAAGTTCTGCGCGCCGAGCGCCTCGCCATGCCAGGTCATCGAGCGATTCATGCAGTGGCGCGTCCGTTCGCAATGTGGCCAGCGTGCGGTAGAGGAACGCCACGTCGCGATGTTCCCGGAGGTTCTGGGCCAGGCCGGCCGCACCACGCACCTTGGGTTCCCAGTGCGCTTCGTTGTCCGGGATATCTTCGATGTGCGGATAGCGGGCCAACATCAGCGAGGCCGTGCGCGCGCCCCATCGTGGTACGCCCGGGATACCATCGGCGCTGTCGCCGACCAGGGCGAGCCAGTCAGGGATGGACGCTGGCGACACACCGAACTTTTCGATGACGCCGGCTTCATTCATCTGTTTGCTGCGCATGCGATCCAGGCAGATCACGCGATC
>JBGTBX010000288.1:0-1585 GCA_041749115.1 Gemmatimonadaceae bacterium | reverse complement strand
GACGCCGCGCGCAAGGCCCGAACTCTTGTGCAGATTAGCCTCGACGGGATGATCCCGCCGATGCCGTTCGACCAAATCCAGTGCGCCGCGCTCGACTGTTGGGACGGTGATGCAAACGCGGCGGGATGGCAAAAGGTCTACGACAGTGTTTTGGAGCTGGTCGGGAAGACGAAGGCCCAAGATGCCGCCAAGGCCACTTCGATTGGCTTGTCGATCTGCGTCCTGCCGCTTGCCAACGTCGGCAACGACCCCGACCAGGAATATTTCAGCGACGGCATCACCGAAGATTTGATCTTGGGCTTGTCGCAGATTTCAGCGCTGAGCGTGGTGGCGCGTAACACGTCCTTCACCTTCAAAGGCAAGCCGGTGGAAGTTACGGCGTTGGCGGCGCAGCTTCGCGTGAGCCACGTTGTGGAAGGCAGCGTCCGAAAGGCCGGCAATCGGGTCCGGATCACCGCGCAGCTGATCGACGCCAGGACAGGTCATCATCTTTGGGCGGAGCGCTTCGATCGGGAACTCACCGACGTATTCGAAATCCAGGACGAGATTTCGGAAGCGATCGTTTCGAAGCTGAAGATTAAGCTCTTACCTGGGGAGCTCGGTGCTCCGCAGCATGTTCCAGACGCCAAGGCGTATGAAGCGAACCTCAAGGCGCGGCATTGCTGGAACCGTGGCACTGAGGCGTCGCTGCACGAGGCAGTGGCGCTGTTCCGCGATGCGATTGCGCACGACCCTAATTACGCGCGCCCCTACGCAGGGCTCGCCGATGCTTTTGTGCTTTTGGGCAACCACACTTATCTCGAGCCGGAAGTTGCGTATGCGCAAGCACGAGAAGCGGCGGAACGGGCATTGTCGATTGATCCCGAACTCGCCGACGCACACGCGTCCTTGGGGCTGATTGCCTTCGTAAACGACTGGAACGCGGCTAAGGCGGAATGGCATCTGCGAACGGCAGTGGAGCTCGACCCAGCCTCACCGATGGCGCGCCACCATCTGTCTCGGCTCTTATCGGCGACAGCTCAGCATCAGGATGCCATAGCGCAGGCGCGGGCGGCTGCGGAGACCGATCCGCTGTCGCTTGCAGCCAGCGTGCAGTTGGCCAACGCGCTGCATGTGGCCGGACACGCGGCTGAAGCCTTGGAGGTGCTTGAGAAAGCACTCAGTCTCTTTCCGAATGAGTTTCGGATCTACTATAAATTGGTCTTCGTTTTTGCCTCACTTGGGCGTGTCGAGGACTCGCTCACAGCTGCGCACGACGCCGCGGGGGTAGGTGGGCGAACCATGTTCGCACTCGGCGCTCTTGGTTATGCGAATGCCGCCGCTGGTCGCACGGCAGAGGCGCGAGCAATCGCCGGCGAAATGGAGGAGGCGGCCGGCGAGCGTTACGTCTGTCCGTTCGACATCGCTGCGATCTACTCGGCAATGGGCGAGAATGACCCGGCCATCAGCTGGCTCCACAAAGCGTTGGAAATGCGTGATCATGCGATGCTTTTCGCGGCGGTCGATCCTGCGCTCGAGCCGTTACGCAGGGACCCTCGTTTCGCGGATGTTGTTCAGCAGGTCTGGGCTAGCCAAAGTTCTCGCT
>JBGTBX010000287.1:0-3070 GCA_041749115.1 Gemmatimonadaceae bacterium | reverse complement strand
CTCGAGCAGCTGAATGACGCGAGCGGCAGACTCTTCAATGGATTCGCGATCGGTGTTGAGCACGAGCTCCGGGTTGAGCGGCTCTTCGTAGGGGTCATTGACGCCAGTAAAGCCCTGGATCTCACCGGCCATCGCCTTTTTGTACATCCCCTTCAAGTCGCGCTCGATGAGGACTTCTATAGGGCTCTTCACATAAATTTCGATGAAGCTGCCAATTTCGGCGCGGGCATTGTCTCGCATGCGTCGATATGGTGATATAAAGCACGAAAGTGCGACAACGCCGTTCCGAGTCAGCACTTGTGAGACAAATGTCACACGTTCGATGTTCTTGTCCCGATCTTCTTTCGAGAAACCGAGGTCCCTGCACAACGACTGTCGCACGACATCGCCGTCGAGTCGCTCACAGGCTACGTTGCGCGCCTGCAGCAACTCGTGGACGCGACGAGCGACCGTGGTCTTGCCCGATCCCGAAAGCCCTGTAAACCAAACAGTTACGCCTTTTGACATGAATTCCCGAAGTGTGTGCTGCGTGCAGCAGCGTACGTGATAGAGTGAGTCTCGTTCTTGCGGTTTGTCGTTGATACAATAAAGGTTGTTGCCGCCCGACGCGTGAAAGCGTATTTCAAGAGCAAGAGGAAATCTGTGCGGGGAATAATCCCCCAACATGCTGCGACCTCCCAACACTCTCTGAACATGTATATCGGTCCTGACGCTTTGATGCCCATCGCAACCGCCTTCGCGGCGATTGCCGGGTTCCTGTTGATGTTCTGGCGACGTATTGTTGGCGCCGTTCGTATGATATTTGGACGATCTCAGGACAAGTCAGGGAACTGAATCCCCTGCACTCTCTGCGTCGCGCCCTCTCCACATCTCCTCGCACAGCAGGACGATCGCTGCGCTGCGACGTGGAGTGGGCGCTTGGCAGGCCTCGGAACATGAACGCGCTGAACGAGCCCGCCACACCCAACATGACATGACGGTCTACGCGCGTCCTCCGAGGCCCTGATCGAACGTGTCTTCTGAGGCACCAACAACGCAGCTCCTGTCGGTGGTGGTGGTGGCGTATGCTGGTCCAGCGTACGTGACCCGTTGTCTGGCAGCGCTGGACGTCCAAACTGACAGCGGTCCGTACGAAGTCATCGTCGTGTTCGACAAGTTGTCGCTTCCCGACGCGCTTGTCGCACAGCACCCTGCCACCCGCTGGATTGCCGACCAATCACCTGATCCGGCGCGACTTCGCGCGCTGGGGGTTGCCGCGGCGCGAGGTGCGCTGATCGCGGTCACCGAAGATCATTGCGTCCCCTCTCCGACATGGATACGTGACCTCCGCATGGCGCACCTCGAGCATCGTGTGGCGGCGATAGGTGGTCCTCTCGACAAACTGGTACCGGACTCTGCATTAAATTGGGCGGGGTATCTGCTGGAATTCGGTCGGTACCAACCGCCGCTGACAACGGGCGACGCCCTGTATCTCACCGACTGCAACGTGTCGTATCAACGGGCCGCGCTGGAGGCAATAAGGGACGTGTGGATGAATGCATTCCACGAGACCACGACGCACTGGGCCCTTCGCGATCGTGGTGAACGCCTTGTTCTGGACGCCCGGCCCACGGTCTCGCAGCAGCGCAGCGTCACCTGGTGGGGTGGTCTGGTCGAGAAAGTGCAACATGGTGCAGTGTTCGGCCGTACGCGGCTTCCCGGATTAAGCTACGGAGCGCGGGCGATGCGAGCGCTCTCCACGCCGGCTCTTCCGTTTGTGCTTACGCTCAGGGCGGTGCGCCTTGCCTCCGCCAGAGGGCGCGGCGCAGAGGCGGTCCGTGCGATTGTTCCGATCTTCCTTTTTGCGACAGGGTGGGCGCTGGGAGAGCTCGGAGCCTACGCGGGTATCGTGAGGGCGAAGCGTGACTGAGTCACATACGCGCGGGAGCCTCGAGGAGTGGGCCGACCTCGTCTGTCCCCTGGATCACGCATCGCTTACGTGGCAGCCGACGCACGCGACGTGCACACACTGCTCGAGAGAATACCCGATACGCGTGGGAATTCCTGATCTCCGACTGCATCCGGATCCCTACCTGAGCGGGGACGAAGATCTGGCGGCTGCAGAGCGTTTAGCTGCGCGCGAAGCTGACCTGACGTATGACGCACTCCTGCAATCGTACTACGCCACGAACACCAAGGTGTCCGCCGAGATGGCGGCGCGTTTTGCGCAGGGCGCGAGATCGGGGGAGGCCCGCGCCGCACTGAGCGTCGCAGGCTGGTCTTCCATGGGCGTACGCCTCGACGCCGAGGGTCGTGCGATTGATGTCGGCTGCGGCACCGGGGCGCTCGCGGTGGTACTGGCCTCGCGCGGGATGACCGTGACCGCACTGGACGTTGGCTTGCGATGGCTTGTGATCGCTCGCGCCAGAGCCCGTGATGCAGATCAACGCATTCGCATGATCTGCGCAAACGCGGACGCTCTGCCGTTTGCATCCGGATCTCATCAGCTTGTGGCCGGTGAATCGATTGTTGAGAATATTCTGAAACAACCTCAGCTCTTTTCAGGCATTTCCCGTGTCCTGGCACCGTCGGGGCATTGTGCGTTATACGTGCCTAACAAGTACTCACCTGCGCCGGACCCCCACCTTGGTATTCCGGGGGGCGGGATGCTGCCGACAGGGTGGAGCGCCAGCATCGCTCGTCGGCGTGGCGACGTGCCTCCGGTCCGCGCCATGTTAAGCCGTGCGAGGCTTCGGCGCCTGCTGCACGGTGCCGCACTGGCCGACGTTCGATTCGCCTTGCCGGTGATTGCTCCCGAGCAGCTGGCCCAATCGTCCTCGGCGGTGCGGGCGGCAGCGCAGCTGTACGCGCTCCTTGGACGAACTCCTCTGGTAAAGCGGGGGATTCTCGCTATTGCCCCGTCGTGGCTCGTTGTCGCCCGGGCCACCAACGATCGATCTCCCACCACGCCCACAGCGCACACGCCATAAACAGAATCAGCGTCGCGGGGAGCCAGACTGGCGGCGCGAGCGCGGGGTATCCCGACGCCATCTTCTCCAGCACGATAAAGACCGGCAGGGTGGGGCCGGTC
>JBGTBX010000286.1:0-7473 GCA_041749115.1 Gemmatimonadaceae bacterium | reverse complement strand
ACATTCGGCGCCGAGAAGTTGGAGTTGGTCATGCAACCGCGATTGCACTGGCCACAGTAGTGGCATGGCGAGCGGCCGTTCAACGGCGTGGTGATAACCGACAACCTTCCCGGAATGCACCAGACCCCCATTTTGTCGGCCGCCTTTTTCACCGCGAGTTCATAACAACGCGGTTTTGGGGCCGGCATGAAGATTCCGTCGGGATGGTTCGGCAAATTCTCCCGGCTGCCGAAGATTCCGATAAGCTGATCGACCTGATCGTAATACGGCGCGATGTCGTCGTAGCTTATCGGCCAGTCGTCGCCCAGGCCGTCGATCGATTTGCGGCGAAAGTCGTCCGGTCCGAATCGCAGCGAGATCCGTCCCCAGTGGTTTGTGCGACCGCCGAGCATTCGGGCGCGCCACCAATCGAACTTGGTATCGGTGGCTTTGGTGTACGGTTCACCTTCGACCTGCCAGCCCCCGATGCAGGCATCGAACTCTCCGAAGGGGCGTTCAGTGGTCGAGGCTCCTCGGCGCGGCGAGTCGTACGATTTCGTGAGCATCGCGCCGTCTTTCGTGTTGTCCCACCAGTCCCCGGCTTCGAGCACTAGCACTTTTGCGCCCGCGCGGGTGAGCTGGTAGGCGGCCATAGCGCCTCCGGCGCCGGAGCCAACGATGACGACGTCGTATTTTTCGGGCTGCGCTTGGGGCAAGCTTCTGTCCTCCGATTGCGAACTGCCTTTAGAGTGCGCTCAAGGAGGGGTTTTCGCGAGGGGCGCAGTGATAGGAAGGGCGGCGCTTCTGCCTCTGCGACCTCAGCCCATCGAAGGCACTTGACGTTGCAGCCTGATACCGCTCTATGTTGCGAAAGAAACCGGGAACGAACGGTGCTGCTGTTCCGCGCGGATTGTACTCTACCGAGCGGGAATGGAAATTTTTCGCGTCTGTTACCTGTGGTCACCATCCCTCGCCTCTATCCGAAACCGCCGTGCAAGTAATCATCACTGCGCTTTGCGCTCCAGGAACCTCCCTTCGTCAGGCGATCGCCCGCGATAAGCGCCTCGAAGCATACCTTCTGGTTGTTGACAAGCAGCAGGAACCCGGACGGGAGCCTGGGTGGCTTAAGCTCCATAGCTCAGACCGCCAGCGAGGCGCCATTAACGTGCAATGGGATAGTCACGCACATCTGCTTATTGCCCGCGTCGTGACGAGAGGGGCCAGCGAACCGAGCGCGATAATCGGTGATTTCATCACCTATCTACTTGCCCGCCACTCACGACGCATTAAGGCGATCACAACAGCTATCGTAAAATAGCACGTATTCTGTCTCTCGTATATCTGCTGGGGCGCGCTCACGCCCTCTCCCTGCCTCACCAGTTGGCATCGCCACAACTTCTTCAGACTCGTTTCACGCTTGGCGTGACCACGTGCAAATGGAAACCCTGCCCACTGTATTAATCCGGCCGTACACCGAGACAGATGCACACGATCTGTACCTCGCCGTACAAGAATCGTACGCCGAAATTTCGCCGTGGATGGTCTGGTGCCAGCCCGATTACTCCCTCGACCACGCGATATCATGGATTCACTCCACGATCGCGGCGCGAGAGAACGGCACCTCCTATGAGTTCGCCGTCCTTGATGAACACGGCACACTGTGCGGCGCCTGCGGCATCAATCACATCAACACCGTGGATCGCTTCGCCAACCTCGGCTATTGGATCCGCACGTCAAAGTCAGGCCGCGGAATCACACCCGCGGCGGTCCTCGCCGTCGCCGAATGGACGTTCGCTAACACAGACCTCCATCGCCTCGAAATTGTTACAGCTGTCGGCAACACCAAAAGCCAGCGTGTCGCGGAAAAGGTCGGCGCGCTCCGCGAAGGTGTCCTCCGCAATCGATTGATGGTGGGCGGAGCGCCGAGTGACGCTGTCATGTACTCTCTGGCTCGACCGACGACAGGCGCCGCGTAGGTTGCAATGTCCAACGACACTCGACTTCTGATCGTTAAACTGGTACACACGGCAGTGTGGGCGTTCTTCGCCGCGTGTATCCTGGCCATTCCGGTCTTCGGGTGGCGTGGCCAGCTCCTGCAAGCCGGCATTCTCTGCGGCGTCGTGTTCGTCGAAGTACTGGTGCTTCTGTTTAATAATTGGCGTTGTCCTCTCACACCGATTGCCGCGCAGTTCACGACCAACCGCAAGGACAATTTCGACATTTTCCTCCCGGAATGGCTCGCCCGCTACAACAAGGAAATCTTCGGGACGCTGTACATCGTCGGCGTGATCTACATAACGTATCTTTGGCTCGGCTGACCGATGGGTATCCGATCGCAGACATCTCGATAGCGAACACCATGGCCAGAACATCGACGCGCTGCTTGATCGCATCGAATCCGACATGGCGCACGCAGATCCCGTGGAACCGTGGACGATGAACAACTGTCTCGGAGCCATCGGCATCAACGTCCCAAAACACTGCAAACGGGCACTCGCAATCGGCGAGAAGGGGATTCATCGCGACTTCCCGGTCTCCAAGTACTGCACGTCACCCTTCGCTCCGACCTGGATCAACGAAATGGTCACACGCCAGGGCTGAGTGATCGAGTGTTACAATTCAGCAGGACGCACGGGCGTCCGCACACACTCGCAGGGAGACATGAGGCACCATGCATCCAGCCAAAGTAAAGCGAAATCGCGTAAAGCTGTTGACGGATCTCCCCAACGTCGGTCCGGCAACGGCAAAGGACTTCGTGCTGCTTGGACTCTCTTCACCTCAACATCTTGTCGGCAAGGATCCCATGAAGATTTATCAGGATCTCTGCCGCAAGACGGGTGTGCGGCACGACCCGTGTGTCCTCGACGTGTTCATCTCCGTTACCAGTTTTATGAACGGTGATCCTCCGCGTCTGTGGTGGGATTACACCGCTGCCCGGAGGAAGAAGTACGGCGTGTTGTAGCTCGAAACCCCTTTGTTCTCCCTCCTCGGAGAAACGTCTGAGCTCGCCTATATCACGCACCACGCTTCAGCAGATCCCTGTTCATCTCAACGGCCTTTGCAACTACACGCAGCGCAAAGGAGCTCCTCACCGTTTTGATCGGGCCACGCAAGTGTGGTTCGGGGAATGAATCCCTACACCCGCGCTCCAGTGCCCGAACCCCGTTCCGGTCAGTTCGTCCAACTCGGACCTGACGGTGGTGAGGTCGTCCCCACTTCCGCATGCGCAAGCAACCGATCGGCAGTCACCTCACATTTTTTCGAAAGCCGACAGCACTGGCGGACGAGCGACTGCCGTAGATATTCCCGCTCAACCGCTGGTTGATTAGCAACTCGACGTGACCAGTGTCTTCCCTCGATCCGCACCGATGCGTCATCAGCTCACCACTCCGCGCGGACAAGCCGGTGGCAACGTCTGAATTGGCCGCGTGGATCGTGCTCGGCGCGCCGGCGCTGAGACTGCTGGCTCGACGGCCTGTGCGCCTTGAGATGAAAACGCATCCCTTGTTGACAGCCGGAGCAGCCGTCGGAATAACGGTCCTCATCGTCTTCACACACAGGTTGTTACAAAACAGCGAGCTCGCCGGGGCGGTTTTCCTGGCTGCTGCACTCGTCTCGTTGCTTTTCATTCATCTGCTCGCATCTCCGGCGTGGGGAAGCCGACGCGGTTGGCCGCCCGGCTCCCTTGGGCTTCACGCCTCGCTCGACGCACTTGAAGATCCCGACTTTTATAGAGACGCAGCGGCCCGATGGGGACCGGTATTCAAGATGCGACAGTTCGCCCGTCCGGTTGTCTGTATCACCGACCTCCCACGCGGCCATGTACTCTTTTCAACGCACGCTGACGACCTCCGCCAGAGTAACTGGGGACCAAACTCGCTCGTCCCCGGTGGTTATGTGGAGTTCATGGACGGCGATGCGCATGCACGCATGCAGGCTCTGCTCGCACCTTGCCTTTCTGCAGGAGCTACGACTGCTCTTTCGGCCAAACGACGTGAGCACGTTCGCACCAGTCTGCAGCTGATGGCAGGCGATTGTCATCGTGACGACCGGGTGGACCCCACACCTGCGCTACGCCGGCTGACTTTTGCCTGTGTAGCTGAGCAAACACTGGGAGTTGCGCGTGACTCACCGCGCTTCGCTGAACTCTTTGAAGCCGTCACCGTACTCGCGGACCCGCTCGATGTAGTTATACCGCCGCCGGCTCGAGCGCGAGGCGCCTTTGCGATCGTGAGTCGGCATGTGCGCGACCTCCTTGATGATGCGGAGAATAGCAACCCTCAGTCGCACTTTGGACAGCTCCCCAGCGCCGCACGAAACGACCCTGCGCTCATCGGCAACCTTGTTTTACTTACCAGTAACGGTTTTGAGATCCTCCATCGATTGTTAAGTTGGACAATGGTGCGGCTTGCGGAACAGTCCGAATGGATCAATGCAACCCGCGCCACAGCGGACGGATCTCCCGGTTGCGCCGACGCAGCCGCCGCATCGTTCGTCCATGAAGTCCTGCGGTTGCACGGAAGTCCGTATGTGTACCGCCAGACGATCAGAGCCTGCCGGGTTGATAAATTTGTCATTCCATCCGGGTGGCTTGTACGCCTGTGCGTTCGTGAGGCCCACCTGTCGACAGGCTCGTTTGTTGAGCCGGAACGCTTCGACCCCCGGCGCTGGGGTACTTCTGCACACAGCCACAACAGTTACCTGCCATTCGGGCCATCCGGGCACTCATGCCTCGGCGATCACCTCACCATGGCGACAGCCGTGGCGCTTGTAGTTGAATGCATCACGTCCTGGGATCTGGATATCGCTGTGAATGCACCACCTGAACGCGGCAACCGCCACTGGTACGTTCCGCGACCGCATAGCTCGTTGCGACTGCGGATCACACGCGCCGCTGGTCGATTCGCAACCGGAGTGTAGCGCCTGGCTCGCGACCATTCTGGCCCTGCATCGTCATAGCAAGGCCCTGGACGCTTCAATTCACGCGTTGTGCGTCAGCAATTTTCTATTCGTCGCAACCGCCTTCTCAACCACACGCCACACAACCACGTCGGCTGCCTCAGCTATCGATTGCCATTCCGTTGCAGTAAGCACCAACGAAGTAAAACCCTCGGTATGCCAGTGCCCCGGCTCGTCCCAAACCGGGAGCGAGTCCACAGGCGGCGCAGGATACGGACTCATATAGAAGTACGGCTCATCGTAATAGTCATCACCCGGTGAAAGCCCGATACCGATGCTCGTCCCCCCCGATGAAATGGCAATCAGCGCACCGATATCAAAGTGATGCGGCCACACTCGTCGCGACGATACGCCGGCGTCTCTCTCAGCCAGGCGATCCATCATCGCCTGGCCCAGCGCAAAATATCGCCCCAACTGAACACGACGGGCCTCGTCGCCGACTCCAAATCGCGCACCATCGCCGAGTGGGTGCTCAGGGAAATCCGGGAAAGTTCGCTCCTCGATTTCCTGACTGCCCGGAGGACGGGTCTCATTCAGCCAACCATACGCCTGCTCCATCGTTGACCCCGCCAACAACTTGGTGGCCCGGGGTACGCCCGCAACCGTCCACCGCAATGCCAACGACGCAATGTTCAGCACAATCGCGTGTTCGTCTGTGCCAATCGAATGGGTAGCGAGCCGGATGCCCGACGCATCAAGCCCGAGATTAGTATGACTGTCATCATCCTCGTGTTTCAGTAAGCTATGAGCCACGGACGCCAGCAGCCGGGCACCGTAGTGCAACTGAAGCCGCTCCGGCTTGAGCGTACGGGGTGATACTGCAGCATCGGGAAGTGACATAAATACGAACTCCTCAGATTGGTATTCTGGTGGCGAAAGGGCGTGGTACCACGCATGAATCCCTAAACCCTTGATCCAGTGCCCCCATACGCAATACCGGTCAAATCAGCCATGTCCTGCTTGAAAGTTGTCAGGTCATCTATCGTAAAATCACGCACATGTTTGTGGCCGCAAGCTCGGCTCAGCACCTGCATCAGCTGAACAGCGGCACCGAAATAGCGTGCGAGACGCTCAGAGGCCTGCTCCACCGGCAGCCGCGCCCGCAGATGGGGTTTCTGCGTGGCAATACCAACGGGGCAATTATTGGTATGGCACGCCCGCATCCCAAGACAACCAATGGCCTGCAACGCCGCGTTGGACACGGCGACCGCATCGGCGCCGAGTGCCAACGCCTTTGCGAAATCGGCCGGCGTACGGAGCCCGCATGTGATAATCAGAGTGACATCGCGACGCTCGGCGCGATCGAGATGCCTGCGCGCTCGCGCCAGCGCCGGAATGGTCGGCACCGAAATGTTGTCCCGAAAGATGATCGGTGCTGCACCCGTTCCACCACCCGTGTAAACCGCAGATCAGGTTCTCCCCGTCGACATAGCCGTCGGCCAGAAGGGCGCCCCGGTGCAGGCAGCGTCCGTAGAGCACCGAAACCGAGTCGCCTGAACGGATCACAACGAGGTCGACATTGGCGACCAGAGCGTGGCGCGGTTCGCGGTCGGGAAGCTCGGTGAGCGACAGCACGCGGGTGCGGTTCATGGAATTGTGATCGGGGATGAGAAGGATGTGTCCACAGCTGTAGCACACGGACAAGCGGCGAATGCGAGCGCGTCCAGACACGGGGGGATACAATCATCCTAACATCCGTGACGTGATATTCGACCCGCGCGCGTCAACGACGTCTGAGGGACGCGCGACCCATCGAGAATGTGCCTCGCGAGCTGCCTTCAAAGAGTTGTGGTGAAACGGGGTCGTCTTTGAAGCGGATTGCCTGACAGCGCTTCACGTCGTCCAGACACAAACTGGTGGACGCTGTACTTCAGGCTACTTGCCCCTCCATGCCGGCCGTATTCGATTCAAAGGACAGTGCTCCGATCTCTCCGCTGGTTCCTCCCGCTTCTCAGCTTCGCTTCCCTCCAGATTTCACTCTTCGGGGGCGGCGCCGGCTGTTCGATCGCCGAAATTCTGGCGGCAGGGGCGAACTCGGCCGCTATGGCGACCAGCGAAGCTCCGGCCATGGACATGCCTGGCATGTCCTCGGGCGAAACATCGAGCACTGAGCGCACCGACGCCTGTGACGAACCGACCGCCATCGATTGTTCGTCGATGACGGTCTGTGTGCTGGCTGCAGTGACGGCGCCGAGTGGCGTGGCGATCGTACGGGCAGCGCCCGCAGCGCGGGTGGCCACACTCGCCGTTCTGGCTCCGCCCAGCGAGGGCGACGCGCCGGACCTGCCCCCTCCGCGAGCCTGATTCCAATCAGAAGCGCGTAGCTCAACGCTACGCGCACGGTGCCTCCCGCTCGAGAGAAACACAACTCGCGCGGCCACATGCACGCCAACGTCCATCACGCTGATGGAACGCTGCGGCGTCACCGCCTCTGCTCGCACAACCCATGATTCGCATAATGAACGTCCGGCCACTGCTTACCCCTTCGCGCCCCCGCGGGTTGAATTCACCCGCCCTGCCAATCACACTGTTCGT
>JBGTBX010000285.1:0-3741 GCA_041749115.1 Gemmatimonadaceae bacterium | reverse complement strand
CGAGCACAGCAGGAATGTCGCCGGCTGCAAACGCTCGATAAAGGCTACGCACTGCATCAAGGTTGCCGTTCATGTCGTCTCCCGTTGTGGCCGTCGCTCGATCACTGCCGTCGTCCGTGGACAGCGCGAGCAGCGTGCCGCGGATGGCTGGCCTGCACTTCACCGGTTGTCGTGTCGTGGATCGTGCCACGGGTGCACTCCCTACTCGATCCGTTTCGCTTCCTGGTCGCGCCCGCCCTGGTGGAGGATGAGTGAGGCCGCCCGGCCGTCCTCGTCCAGCACGAAAGTGATCTGGGCATCGACCACTTCGAAGAAGAACTTCGATTCGGACTCCGGATACGCCGGGAAGCGGGGCTGGTCGCCCAGCCGCACGTCCAGATGACCCGTTGCCTGCGTCACCTCGAACTCGAGCCCGGGCTCGAGCTCGTATCGCCCCACGTATCGCGCGAGCACGCGCTGCTCGACTTCGACCCGCTGCCGCGCGGCGTTCGCCGCATCGATCTGGGCGAAGATCGCTTTGGTCGTTGTCTCCGAAACGGGCCGCAGCTCCTCGGCTGGCCACCCGTGCACCTGTGCGACACGCCTGACCAGCAACGCCGTGAGCAGTTGTCCGGCGTCGGAGTTCGTCATCACGACCACGCCCTGCCCGGTGTCGGCGAACATCTCGACGTGACTCCGGTAACCCTGGTTGCCGCCGAAGTGCGCGAAGCGGCCGTGCGCCTCACCCGGGCGGACCACGAACCCGAGCCCCATTTCGTCACGGTGCTGCGACAACATGCGGCGGGTCGTGTCGCGCGACAGCACGCGATCGGAGCGTCCTGCTTTCGACTTGGCCAACTCGATCCAGAGCCGCGCAAGGTCCGACGCCGTGGTCCACAGCCCGGTCGCCGCCGACTCGGGGTGGACGTACCAGCCACCGGGAATGACCTCCCCACTGAGTCGGTGGCCACGCGCGGCACGCGCCACAAGCGCATCGGGCAGGACGGCTTCGAACGTACTGTCGCGCATGCGCGCCGGTTCGAACACGGATGCCTTGACGATATCCTCGAACGGCTTGCCCAGGCGGTCCGTCAGCGCAAGTTGCAGGATCGTGTAGCCGGGACCGCTGTAGCTCACCGCCGATCCCGGCCCCGCGGTCCTGCGCGCGGCGCGATTCGACGCGGGGGGTTTTCCCTCCAGGATCTGCAGCATCGTAGGCAACGCCGCGCCGCGTTCGTAACCGGCGAATCCCTCGGGAGTAATTCCCGCAGTGTGCGCGAGCAGTTCGCGCATCGTGACTCCCCCTGCGATCACGGGATCGCCATCGGGCAGTTTCCAGGACCTCAGGTACCGGTTGATGTTCGTGTCGAGATCGAAGCTGCGTTTCTCCACCTGGCTCAGCACCGCGACCGCGGCGACGGGCTTGCTGACCGACCCGGCCTGGAACATGGTTCGGGTCGTCACCGGTCCATCGCTCGCACCTGAGGCCATGACGCCATAACCCTTCGCCCAGGCGATCGCGTAGCCGTCGATGACGGCGACGCTCACGCCGGGTACGCGCAACGCTTCCATCCAGCCCTGCAGGGAGAGCTCGATCGTTCGGCCGTCCTTCGACACGGCGGACAGCGGGCTTTCCACGCGCTGGATCTGCTGCTCGACCGGAACGGCGTTCCGCTGTGCGTCATTCGCCGCGAAGGCGGGACAGCCGAGGAACGTGGTCGATGCCAGAAGGACGATGAGGCCGCGCATGGTCACGGAGCACCCTCCGGCTCCTCGATCGATCAGGAGACCGGAGGATACCTGTCGATCGACGGACGCTACGTGGCGCTGTCCGGCAAGGTGCCGCACATGCCACCGATGATCAGCCACGAGTCGCCCACCTTCATCCATGTGTGGGTGATCTTCGATTCCTTGCCCTTGCCCTCGACCTTTCCATCCGGGTAGGTGTCCACGCGCGTGAACCGGTAGTGCACGACGACGACGTTGCCGAAGTCCTCGGCGCCTTCGCGCGTGAGGTCCGAGTCCACCTGGATCTGCTTGTCCCGGACTTCACGAACCCAGTCACCGATGGATTCCTTGCGTTTCGGATGATCCTGTCCGCACGGCCACCCGATGAAGTTTTCATGCCAGAGGGAAACGTAACTGTCGACGTCTCCCGCCTCGACGAAACGCCAGTACTCGGCCTCACGAAGCCAGACCTGAGACACACTTTCGGAATCGGGCGGCGACGGCTCGATCTGGCCGCTGGCGGGTGCAACGCCAATAGCTGACAGTCCCAGGAGCAGAACGGCGACCTTGCGATTCATTGCGATTCCTCCTACTTCAATTCGATCTCCACGGCCTCGAACAAGACGGCGCCGGCATTTCTCCAGGCGTGTTTCATCCCGCCCTCGTGCCAACGCGTGTCTCCCGGCTTGAACTTCACTGTCCTGACCTTTTCTCCCGGAACTTCGACAGCGATCCTGCCGTCCGAAACGGCTACTGCCAAGCCGCGATGCGCGTGCTCATGCATTTCGATCGATTGCCCCGGGTTGAGAACCACTCGGGAAACTCGCACGCGTTCATTCTCCAGCACGAGCGTCTGGCCCGCGACGAGCGCGAGCGAAGCGCCCGGCGCCGGCCCTTCATTGGGCAGGACTTCGATGAATATGATGCGAAAGGGCGTGCTGCCGATGTTACCGACACTGTGCGTCAGCGGGCTGGGGCGGTAGCTGAAGCTCACCTCGCCACGCTTCACCGGCGCATCTTCCGACGCGCCACCCAGTACATCCTCGCGGATGCGGGCATCCGAAAGCCGGACACCCATGCCGTCGTGCACGTGCGTATGAAAGAGCGTCGTGTCGCCTGGAGGAATGAGCACATCGAACACGCGAACGTACTGATTGCTGAAGCGCAGGCGATGTCGCGGTTCCTTCTCGACCGCGACGGGCGACTGTGCCGCCGCGGATGCGAAAAACGACAGCGAAAGAACCAGCCAGATCAGGAATTTCATCCAGCCCCCGTAGGTCGTCGCGTGAGTCACAGAGCCACTGCCCGCTTCGGGCGATCAGGACACGCGGCGGACAGCCGCCGGGCACGCACCGGACGGCAGCAGTCCGTCCAGCTCGGACATGAAGCGATCGGAATAGAGGGTCCTGACCCCACACCAGTACTGCACGAATCCCTTGGACCGTGAAAGCGTGGCCGCCCATGCGGCCTTCTGCTTCGAGAACTCGGTTTCGTCGTACAGACCCTGCCGATACTGATAGTGGACGTCCTCCCAATATCGGAGCAGGGCGTTCGACCGGAGCTCGAACTGGAACGCCTCGTCGGGGCTCAGCTCTTCGCCGAGGCCGCCGCGACGCAAGACGCTCGCAAGCTGGCTGTTGCCCGCCGGCGTATTGAGGAGGTCGACAATCGTATTCGCCAGCTCGTGACGGATCTGCGCGCGCATCAGGTCGCGGTTCTGCCGCAGCTGGACGACGATCAGCAGCACGGCCAGCAGTGCCCCGATATTCGCTACGAGGGCCAGCAACCTGGCAAGACTGATTCTGGTCACAGCAACCACTCCGCAATCCGTCGTGCAATCAGCTGTAACAGAAAACGTCGAGTTTGTTGCCGTCCAGGTCGCGGAAGTAGGCAGCGTAGAAGCCGTCACCGCCGACGGCTCGTAGCCCGGGGGCGCCTTCGTCGGTGGCGCCGAGTTCCAGTGCCTTCGCGTGCATCCGATCCACCGTCGCGCGCGAATCAGCGGCAATACCCGCCATGACGCCATTTCCAACG
>JBGTBX010000284.1:0-11107 GCA_041749115.1 Gemmatimonadaceae bacterium | reverse complement strand
GCGCAACGCGATCCAGTGCGGTGTTGAGTTCGCCCACGAGTGATTCGTAGTCGCCCACCGTGAAACGACCGTCTTGGTAGTCGGTCATGCCGCGCACGAGTAGCGCGCCGTCGAGTGGGCGGATGATATCCCACGTGGTGCGTACGTGGACCGCGCCCGTCGTGGCAGCGGAATCGACAACGCCTTCAAAGCGCGTCACGTGTAATTGCAGCAGAAAGTTGTGCTGCGATCGCGCCGCCCACGGGGCGACGTTCACGGCCTGTACGGGCGGCGCGTTGGTCAGGCGCGCGGCCACGGTGTGGTTGATGCCTTCGCCGAGAAATTCGCCCCAACGGTGAAACGGCGAGGTGACAATTTCATGCGTTTCGCGACGGATGACGATGGCCGGTACCGCAAGATACGGCGCCAGATCAATGCGGCGAATGCCGATTGTGAGTCCGGCGGTATCAGTTGTCGTGGACGCGGCGATTGGCGTGCGTGCGCCGCTGAGCACATACTGTTGCACCGGAGGCGCGTTGCGCGAGAGTTTGAAACAACCCGCAGACGCGGTCGCGAGTAACGCGATGGGGACGAAAAACCGTGCAGTTCGCATCATGAGTTTGGACGGAGTGTGGTGCGCATTAGTTGAGTGGCGGCTTCTTGCCGCGTAACAACATGTCCGGATTCTGCTCGAGCGAGTTGATCAGCAGGCGCAGCGCGTCCGCCGCCTCACGCAGACTGGTGAGCGCACCTTGCAAGGCGTAGCCGGTCCCGGCGTCCGCCGAGAGCAGACCGTGCGTTTCATCGAGCGTTTTGCGCAGCAATTGCAGCGTGGCGATCGCCTCGGTGGACGCGTTGGTCAACTGCGCGGACATGGGATCGATCGCCGCGCTGGCGCGGTTGGCAAGACTGTCCAGACTGCCCATCGTGCGGTTGATCTGAGCGGCAACTCCCGGGAGTTCCTGGAGTGTGGCCTTGATTTCCGGTGATGACATAAGCGCTTCGACCGCGCGCGCCGATTGCACGACCGCCCGGTTGATCTCGGGCAGATTCACTGCGACCAACATGTCGTTGACGCGATTGAGGATCTTCATCACTTCGGAGAGCAGACTGCCTGCTCCGCCACCGATGGCGGCCATCAGCGATGGTGTGGTGGGAATTTCAGGCCATCTGTCGGAGGCATCGGCAAGCCGCGGCGGTGTGGAGTCCGTACGGTACGCGAGCTCGATGAAGAGCAAGCCAGTGACGATGCTTTCCATTTGCAGTTGCGCGCGCAGACCGTTTTCGATTTGCCGACGCAGTACAGCGGTGTCACCAAGATTGACGTACGTGCCGAGATGTGTTGTTAAGCGCGTCAGGTCGATCTCGAACTTGATTGGCACTTGAAACGACTTCTCCTGCTGATTGATCTGGATCATGATGTCGGTGACGGTTCCCACCGGCACACCCTGGAACTTGACTGCCGCACCATTTTCGAGTCCGTTCACCGACTCGGGAAAGAACGCGATGAAGGTGGTGTGCCGCTGGAACCACGCGTTGGAGGCGAGCGCCGCCACGGCGAGTATGGCGAGCGCCAGCGCCCCTATCAGAAAGAGCCCAATTGTGGTCGGATTTGCACGCTTGCTCATGAGAGGCCTTCACTGGTGCGAGTAAGGAATCGATGCACTTCGTCGCTCGGCGGGTTGTCGCGTAACTCGGCGGGATTGCCCAGTGCCGTCATGGTTTTCTCGGTGATGTCCAAGAACACCGCGCGGTCGGCGATCCGGAAAATGCTCTCCAGGTCGTGCGTCACGACAACGATGGTCGACCCAAAACTGGCCTTCAATTCGGTGATGAGATCATCCAGTCGGCTCGCACTGATCGGGTCGAGCCCAGACGATGGTTCATCGAAAAAGAGCACTTCGGGATCGAGAGCGATGGCGCGAGCCAGCGCTGCCCGTTTGCGCATCCCACCGCTAAGCGCTGACGGGTAGAACGCTTCGAAACCGCGTAGTCCGACAAGTGACAGTTTGAGCGACACCACTTCGGCAATCGACGTCTTGTTCATGTCGGTGAATTCTTCGAGCGGCAGCGCAATGTTTTCGGCTAACGTAAGTCCGCTCCACAGCGCACCATTTTGGTAGAGCACGCCCATGCGCCGCAGTACGCGGTTGCGCTTTGTCTCGTCTGCGATGTCAAACTCTTCGCCGTCGAAAAGAATCGTGCCCTTCGCCGGCTTCTTGAGTCCAATGAGATGCTTGAGCAGCGTGCTCTTGCCACTGCCGCTGCCGCCCATAATCACGAACACCTCGCCACGACTAATCGTAAAGTTGAGGTCCTGCATGATGAGCAGCTGGCCATACATCATGGTCAGGTTACGCACTTCGATAATTGGCTCCGCTGTTTTTGCGGACTGCGCTGGCGTTGTCATATCTTGAGCAGTGCGGCCAGCCAATCAACAATGGCGTTGGCGAGAATGATGAGCGTGATGCCAAGCACCACTGCCGACGTTGCCGCGCGACCAACAGCGCCAGCGTCGCTGCCAGTCTGCAGTCCCTTAAGACAGCCGGCGAAGCCGACGATCATACCAAAGATCACGCCCTTAAACACACCGAGCGCGGCATCGGGAAGTGTTACGGCCGTGAGCAGGCCGCCAATGAATTGCGTGGTTGAGACATCAAGCAGCGAGACGGCGACCACCATGCCGCCCATGATGCCAACGAAGTCGGCGTAAAGTGTAAGCAGCGGCATCATGAAAAAGATGCCGAGCATGCGCGGCAGGACGAGATGCTCAACCGGCGAGATACCCAGCGTGACGAACGCGTCGATCTCTTCAGTAATTTTCATACTGCCAAGTTCGGCCGCGAATCCTGCGCCAGTGCGGCCGGCCAAGATGATACCGGTCATGAGCGCGCCCATTTCTCGCAGCATACCAAAGCCCACGAGATAGGACGCGTAGTAGCCGGCGCCGAAGCGTTCGAGTACCACTACGCCCAGAAAAGCGATGATAACGCCGACCAGCAGCGCGATGAGTGTGACGATCGGCAGCGCGCCGGAGCTGTTGGACTGCACCACAACCCAAAACTCCCGCCAGCGCATATGTACGCGTCGGGTGGGCAGTTTTGACATGGCCAGCGCGACTTCCCCGACGAACGTGAGCGAGGAGTGCAGCTTCGCCCAGGTACCGAGTGCGGCGGTGCCAAAGCGCGTGACAAAGGACGCCGATTGAGAGGTGTCCGCATCGTTGACGGTGCTGCGTTCGGGCACTGCCTCTGAAAGCGCGAGCAGCCGCCCGATCTGTTCCGGCAGTGCCGTGCGATTGACTTCGAGATTGTTTTTTTCGGCGTAGCTCTGGGCCTGAGCAATGAAGACGAGCAGACTGCTGTCCCATTCGCCGAGCTTGGATGCGTCAAACGCGAGCGCGCGGGTTGCTCCTGCGTTGGCCGGCGTGTCCGTGATGAGCGTGTCGAAGCGTGGCGGATTATGCCCGAACTTCCAGTCGCCGGCGATGACGGTTACCAGCGTGGCGTCTTCGCGCCGCAGTTCGGCGAGCGGTGCCATCAGCGGCTGCGTCTCGACCGCACCGGGATCAACTCGCGGACGCGTTTTTGACGCTGCATCATTTATGAGGCTTCTGGCGTTCGGTCATATCATGTCTCACGTGGGTGGCGTGCTCGTGCGTGAATTGAGCCGCAACGCAACCGTTATGCGTACTTATGAAGTTATCGGCACGTGAGACGTACGAGGATCGCTCGTAAGGGAGAGACGGACGTGCCCCGTTATACGGAGCTGGCGGTTTCTCTGATGTGGGATGTCCCGGCGGCAGTGGTCGTGTTGACGGATGGCCGGCAGGAAGCGGCGGTTCTGCCGATGACGTCGCGGCTTCCGTATGCGCTTCATACATGGCCGGATCGGGTGACAATTTCCGTACAGACGGTGACCTCGCAGAACCGAATGTCACCCCGGCCACCCGGTCGGGGATGTTCGGGGTGCGCGTCGGTCCGGCACCGCGCCCCCGCCCGCTGCCCCCGACACGCCGCGAGGCCAAATGGACCAGCGAAGACCCGAGCCGATACCCGAAAGACCCCACGTGAATCGCCGGCGGGGCCGGTGGCGCGGCGCCAGGAACCGCCGTACCTTCGGGCGACCATCAGGAGCCGCAGTACCTTCGGGTGACCATGATTGAAATTCCGATTCGTTATCCATTATCCAATCGGGCCATGAAAAAGTCTTGGAGCCATCTCCTTACTGTCGCTGCCCTTATCGCCTGTGGTGGAGACAAGACGACAGAACCGCCGCCGCCGCCGCCCCCGGTGGCAACGTCGGTTCAGCTTTCGGCAACGACCGTCACAGTGCGAATTGGGGAGACGAGTCAACTGACCGCTACCGTGCTCGATCAAAACGGCGCGGCGATGACTGGCCAGACCATCGCGTGGGCCAGCTCTGACACCACGAAGATCACGGTAACTCCAACCGGCCTGGCGCGAGGCGTGCGACCGGGCACGGCGACGCTCACGGCATCGAGTGGCGGGCTTTCGAAGAGCGCTGCAGGCACAGTATCCGCGCCGCAACTCACTGTCGAAGATGGTGCCTCGGTCACGAAGTCGATTGGCGTAGGGGGGGGCACGGTGAGCGCCCAGGCAGCCAGCGGAACGCAGTACACCCTGACGGTGCCTCCCACCGCGCTGTCCGGAACCGTGGACGTGACGCTTACTCCGATCACCACAATTCAGAACCTGCCAACCGGAACGACGGTGGTGGCCGCGGTGCGGTTGCGTCCGGACGGTCTGACATTTCTCTCACCGGCATCGCTCACCATGAACCTGCCGACCGCGGCCAGTCCGACGAATCTCGTCGGGCTCCGGTTCGGCGATGATGGAACGGCGCTCCACCTCGTGCCAATCAAGCGCGCGGGGGCGCAGCTGACGATCCCGATCTCGCATTTCAGCGGCGCGGCGGCCGCGAATACCTCAAACCCGCCGCTCATCCCACTCAACGGCAGCGGCACGGTTGCGGGTGACGCGCTGAGCCAACTCATGCTGCAGGAGGTCAATGCTCAGGCGTCGGGAAACTATGACGTGTCGGCCATCACCGCGATTCTGCTCACATGGTACACGAGTGGTATCAAGCCAGTGTTAGCGAATGGATCGACGGACGAATCAGCGCTCAACGGCGCCATTGGAGCCTGGGCACAGTGGCGGAGCACCATTGCTTCGTTTCCACCGATGATCGCTGGAGCGCTGGACGCCGCGACATCAACACAACAGTCGGAAGCGCGTTCGCTGGCTGCGACTGCGCTGCAGGCCGCGATTCAGAGAAACAATGCGGCGTGCATTGCCCAACACGACTTGTCAGGGGCACGAAAGGTCCTGCAATGGCAGGGCGTCGCCGAGTACCATGCGCTGGCCACATCAGCCAACGCGCTCGATCGGTCGACGGTCCTGAACGGACTCTGTGTCAAGGTCGGCTATGGGCAGATCACTTTGCCCGACTCGCTGGTTCCGATGCAATCAGTCATCCTGAAAGTGCAAGCTGGCATCCGGTTCGGTCCCGGTGCCACGCTGTTTTTCGCCAATCCGTCGGTTGACGTCGGGGTGACCGCAAGCGGCTCTACCGATGGGGCGACGCGCCATTACCAGACCGATGCAACAGGTGCTGCTCAGGCGACGCTCATTCCGAGGGGCGGTACCCCGTTAGGGGTCGCGCTGCATTCGTGCATCAACGACGCTGTCGGAGGACTGGTCGCCGTTGTCGGGCTCACGCTCCTAGACGTCTGCCGGGACACGACGGTGTCGCGCACCGTCGTGGATAGCGCCGTTTACGTCAAGGATTTCACGACCGGCGCCGCGGGCCCTGAGTGGAGTTCGACCGTGGTAAGTACCAGCCCGAGTGGTCAACGATTCCTGGGCACGTTAGGCAACACCAGCACAACGCTGAGCTTGAACTCGCTGCCAGCGCATACACAACTCGTACTGGAGTTCGACCTTTACATCATCGAGAGCTGGAATGGAAACGGCAACCAGGCAAGCGGGTCAACGCCGGACATCATCGAGATCTCGGTCGTGGGGGGCCCCACGCTCAAACGCACGACTTTCTCGAACAGAACGCGCGATGCGCAGGCATTCCCGGGCGATTTTCCCGGAGGCGTCAATCCGGCCGGAACAGGCTCCCTGGCGCAAAATGCACTCGGCTATCCCCTTTCAAACGATGGATTCGGGGACACTTCGTATCGACTTCGCTTCACGTTCAATCACACCGGCGGAACAATCACCTTGAAGTTCGCCGCGCAGCAATCGTCAGGGCAAAACGAGCGGTGGGGAATCGACAACGTGCGCCTGAACGTCATTCCGTGATTGGGAGAATGATTCCGGGTTGTTCAGGCATGGATCCCCCCATTGTGACCATGCAGCGGTAAGCGCGAAGGTGAGAAATAAGCCAGCACGTTGTACTGTGGCAGGCGCACCACAGTATCGCGGCATTGGCCCCCGGCATGAAACTTCCATACCCCCACAAGAAGTACCGCGCGTGGTGGTTTTCCAACGCCCGCGTTCCAGGCACTCAGCGCAATGAGGCACCATTCTCAGCCTGCCATGGGTGAATGTTCCATCCGACCGCGCTTGTTAGCAACGAGCTGCTGTACGACTACACCGGTTCTTTCGTCATCGCGTATGCGGCGCCGGAGCGCGGCTCGGAGTCGATCGTCTCGTTGGCCGCGCGTCCCGACGGCGTGCGTCTGTACTTCACGGAAGGCATTCATCTGCCTGATCCCCACAAGCTGCTGGCGGGATCGGGGAGGCAGACCCGCTTCATCCGGTTGGAGGCGGCGAGCCAGCTGGCGCACCCCGACGTCGAAGCGCTGATCGTCGCGGCGATCGACCAGGCGAGCGTGCCGTTGCCATCCGAGGGGCGAGGGAGGCTCGTGGTGAAGACGAGTGCTGCGAAGAAGCGCGCGCGTTGATCGTGGGCGCTGCCGTCGACGCCGAGGGGCGAGCTGGCCTAACTTGGATTATACAGAACTTGATAAGCTGGTTCTTTCTGCATGGCCAACGTTATTCGGCGCATTGATCGCAGGATAACCCGCCCTCAGAATCGGGTCAATCTCCGTGCAAGGCCTAGCAGTACAACGGTTTACGATGGTTTGCGGCTGCTTCCGGCACCGGAATATGCAGCCCACCGACTGCGAATAATCCTTCGCAGGCCGTAGGTCCTGTCGGTACGTGCTGGCGCGGCCGCGAGCGGCTCCGCCAGACCCCGGCCACTATGCATGAATCTGTTCACGCAGCTGTTCTGTACCTCAACATTCGCTGCCAACGAATCATTACCTGGGCGGCGGCGCGATCTCGTAGTTCTTCGGCGGCTCCACGCCCATGAGGTACCGTACGAAATAATCCCAAGTGCGCCTGATCACGTAGGGTTCCTGGTGCATCGCATGCGCCCGGTCGGGCAAAACCAGCAGATCGAACGACTTATTCGCCGCGATCAGCGCGTTGACCACCTGGATCGTGTTGGCAGGATGCACGTTGTCATCCAGATCTCCGTGCATCAGGAAGAGGTGCCCGGTGAGATTTTTCGCCTTGAGATAATTGACCTGATTAATGTAGTTGTCCGTCCCGCGCAGCGTGTCGCGCACCAGCAGCCCCTGGTACTTCTCCCCCCAACCCGACTGGTACGACCGGTTATCGTGGTTCCCGGCCATTGATACTGCCACTTTATAAAAATCAGGATACGTCAGGATCGCATCGGTGGATGCAAAGCCGCCTCCGGAATGCCCGTAGATCCCGACGCGCTCCAGATCAATGTACGCATGTCGAGCGCCGAGCTGTTTAACGGCGGTCACATGATCCGGGATCCCGTTGTCGCCGAGGTTGCCATACCAAAGGTCATGAAAGGCTTTCGAGCGTTTGTTTCCACCAAAATGGTCGACCTGAATCACGATGAACCCCAGCTCGGCCAACGCCTGCACCTGTCCGAACATCGCCTGGTTGGTCCCCGGGCGCTGAGTTGGCACGAATGACGAAGGGAGCGACGTCGTTTGCGGTCCCGGATAAATCTGGTCGATCACGGGGTACTTTCGGGTGCTGTCGAAGTTCGAAGGCTTGTACATTACACCGTACAGGTCAGTAATCCCGTCACGCGCCTTCACCATAAATGGCTCCGGTGCGCGCCAACCGGTTGCGACCAGCCGGCTGATATCGGCTTTCTCCAGCGCCAGCACCTGCTTGCCGTCCATCGTGTGTACCACGCTCACGGGAGGGGTGTCGACGAAAGAATACGTGTCGACGAGGTGCGTGCCTGATGGAGCTACGAAAATTGTGTGGTCCGCATTTTCGGGCGTCAGCAGCTGAACAGTATTGCCATCGAGCCGAGCCCGGTACAGGTGCGTGTGATACGGATTGCGTCCGGGTTCGCGGCCGCGGCCGGTGAAGTACACCCATCGTCGTACTTCATCCACGTGAAGGAGGTCACCGACGGTCCATGCCCCGGACGTGATCTGGCGCTTCACCTTGCCATCACTTCCATAGAGATAGAGGTGCCCGTACCCGTCGCGTTCGGAGAACCAGATGAACTCCGCACCCTGCTTAATCACTTTCCAGTTAGGCGCCCCGCCGCCGAGGTTCATCTCCACGAACGTGCTGCTCGAGTCCTTCGCGAGCAGTGTGGACGCGCCCGTCGACGCATTGGCCACAAAGAGCATAAACGCCTTCGAGCCCCGGTCGTTGCGGAGGAAATACAGGCGATCGGACGCATCGGACCATCGCACCGAACTCCACGCCTGATCGCCACCCGCGCCGGTGCCAAAAGCGGAGGTCGTCGTGAGCGGCGGCGCCTCCATGCGCACCGATACCTTCGTATTAACGTCGATGATGTGGATCTCCACGCTCGATGCGACGGAGTCCCCCGGGAGTGCGTACGGCCACTGATAAAGCTGGGGCCGTGATGGCGTCATCGAGACGTACGGCATCAACTCCACGCCCCGCGAGTCGTGGCGTGCGATCGCGATTCGTTTGGAGTCCGGGGACCACTGCAGCGTCGGCCGCGGAGTCGCTCGGCTCCTCACCAGCGAGGGATTGGGATATCCTATGCCCCAGGAGTAAACCGGCACCCCATCCGTCGTGAGTTGGGACTCGTCGCCACCGCCAACAGGGCGCACATAGAGATTGTGCGCGCGGACAAAAGCTTCCCGCGTGCCGTCTGGCGAGCGGATGAATCCCACGCCGCCTGCGGTGCTGCTGGCCTTGGTGCAAGTGTACTGTACGATATCGCAGCTGAACGCGTTCCCAGCGGTACTGAATTCGATCTGTTGCTCGTTGGCGCCGAAGCGGAAAGTGGTGAACGGAAGGCGGCGACCATCCCAGCTTGAGTCGGAGGCGAGTGAGAGCGCCGCTGCCAGGCGCGCATTGTCGAACAGCAATCCACGCGTCGCGTTCACCGGATCGGCAAGAATAAACTCGGCGCCACGCGGTGTATTGACGCGGTACCAGAATCGATTCCCATCGTTCAGCCAGGCGGGCGTGATATGGTCACCATAGATCAGGGGCAGCGCGTTCCACGTGAGAAACTGCTCGGCTCGCTGATAGTCGACCTGCTGTGAGTATGCGGCGCCCGGAGTCATTCCGCCGAGCAGCACGGCGGCAAAAAGCACGCGGAGAGGTCGCGGGAGGCCGAGCGAAGGGAAGCACATAGTGGCCGAGATTGGACTGGTTTAAATAAGCGGTGCAGCGAGCCGGTGCGTCATAGCGGCATCGGGTGGGTCCCCGGCGACACGCGATAAGCTGCGTCACGCACTCCGTGGCGTGCCCGTGCGGGTAGAGGCGGCGCGCGCGCCGCAGAACACTGAACGCGTCACCGCCTCTACCGCTCCCTCTTTATCGCTGGGGCTGTCGTCCCGACTGTTCGGTGGCGCGCTCGCCTGCACCGAGCTCGCGCACTCCGATCAGGAATGGATTTCCTCCCTTCGGTTGCACCTGCAGGCCCACGCCGGCGAAGGCGCTACGACCCGCCGGGAGTGACGCCTGCCAGGCATTGGCGCGCGTCGTCCACTGGGTTCCGGACTTACGCTCTGCCGGCTGGTCTGTGACGGCGACATAACCAAACGCCGGATTGAAGACGACGTCCTGATACTCGAACGCGATCGCCGCAGCGGGTAAGCCGCTGTGGTCAACGACGGCTTTCCATTTACCCGCAGCCGGGTCCGAGATTGTCACCACTTCGTCGCCTGTCGCGTCACCGTCGGCGCGCGCCGCCTCGCACTCCTTCTTCGTGCAATCGAAGACGTAGAGGTCCAGATCGCCCGTCCTGCCACCCGCCACCCTTACCGTGGCGGTAAGCAGGGTTGTCCCCGCGGGCACGTCGATGTCGAAGACCTGCTGCGCGCGCGGAGCCAGGTTACCACGCACGCGTTGCGCGGCTCCCATCGGGAGACCCACGGCCGCAGTACCCGGGAGCACACCGAACGTGCTGGATAGAGAGACATCGATCGGGGCGCCGCTCATGCCAGCTGCCACGGCGCTCCCACTCATCGCCGCACCCAGCGCGGTCACCGTGACCGTGACGGGGGTAGGCGGCACAGCTGAATCAATCTTGGCCTGCTGCCAGTCGAAGTTGCGTGTGTCATCGACATCCTGCAGGCGCACTTCCCACACACCGGCGACGGGTTCACTCACCCAGTACGTGGCATTGGCTGCAGGCGGCGGTCCGCCGAACCCCGGCGCGCCGGTACTCACCGTGCGCGTATCGGGACGCATGATCGCAACTGACGCCCGCCGCTTGGTTGTCGACACGTCGACCCGCAACGCACTCACGCCATCGGGCACGCGATAGTAGAGGTGTGTCATGCCGGGGCGTGGAATCTCGATCTTCCGCACCACCTTGAACGCGCTGTCGGCGGCCAGGACGTGCGCGGCCACGACCGTCGCCTGCGTGCGATACTCGACACCGGGCGAGCCGGCGTAGTCGAGCGTGATCATAGCTGAATGAACGCCTTCGGTAGCCGGTGCGATGCGCACCGGTACGTCGACCGGGCGATTAAGCGGGAGCGTCACCGAGGCCGGCGCGCTGAATGTCCCGTCGCCGTTCCCCATCCAGCCTAACGAGAACGTCATCGCGGTGCGCGGACCGTTGGTGCGGGTGAACGTAATCGTCCGGCTCC
>JBGTBX010000283.1:0-3277 GCA_041749115.1 Gemmatimonadaceae bacterium | reverse complement strand
CCGCGAAAAAGGAAGCGGCCAAAACCGCCTCCTGAGCACGCTTTAACCGCCTCGATGGATCGAGGTGAGTCGTTGAGGCATTGCGAAGTAGTAGCTCGCACGTCAGCAATTGTCATCGCTTCCCTTTTCTAGCCTGTCGTTCGCTTGTACAGCACAGAGGCAGTTTGCTAGAGTCTTGGCGGGAGGGGAGCCATGCGGTGCGCGGTTGGTCTGTTGGTCGTCGTGCTTAGCACCGAATTCGTGCATGACGCGATGGCGCAAGTACCGGTCGGCCCGACAATGTGCGCCTGCCCGGGGCGCCACAAGCCGCTTGGGTCCGCGCCCAATTGCGAAGTGGCGTGTTTCGGATTGCGTGGAACGGTCAACGCACCCCCCGCCGGACCGTCCCCAGAACAGCTGCGCCGCCAGCGCGAATCAAAGGATCTGCGAGAAGCAACCGACGATGCCAACGACCGGGGCATCGACCTGTACAAGAAAGGGGACTGGGTAGGCGCTGCGAGGTACTTCCGGGAGGCCCTTAGTTACTCACCCGACGACGGGGAAGTGCGCACCAATCTGCACCGCGCCGAGCAGAAATTGCGCGAGGCACGCGCAATGCAGCAGCTCCGGTCCGTGGAGAAGCATGGCCAGGCCGCGAGATCCGCGGGCAACAACCTGCCGGGCGCGAGCACGGAGGCCCGGAGCGGATTCGATACAGGGGGCAAAAGTGCTGCCAATGTCGCATTGCCCGGGGTGGTCACCTATGGCGGGAGCGGGCGCGGCAGCCTGAGGGAGCCCATCGTCCCACCCGAGAAACGCACACCGGCGATCGCGAAGCTCGAACGCGAACGTGAGGTCTCGAAGAAGCAGGCGCAGTCGGTTGAGGAGAAGATCAAGACCTACGAGCGCGAGAAGAACACTGTAGAACTGGCGAAGGCAAAGCAGGAGAAGAGCACGATCGAAAGCAAGGTGCAATACCTGAACTTCTCCATCGGGGAATTGCTGGACAAGCCGCCGGCGATGCCGGCGCAGAAGTCAAAGTAGCGCTCACGCTCGCCAAGGAGCGTAACAAGGAGGGCTATGCCTTACTCGAAGATTTGTGGCGCCATGGTGGCAGCGCTCTTGTCGGTGGCTACTGCGGGATGTGCAACGGCTCAGTCGAAGCGGCAACGCACGGAATCGCCCGGCCTGTACAACTTGACTGGCTGGAACGGCTGGACCGCCGACATCAACGGAGAAGTCGGTCACAGAATGCACGTTGGCGGGCCTACTGCGCGGTGCATGCCGAGCCGGAAATGGTCTGGTGAACAGCGCATCGTGTCTGGGAAGTTGCCCCCCGGGCTTACTATGCAACTCAGCAGCGGCGACATTTCCGGCATACCAGCAGAGCGAGGCCACTGGATCCTGAAAGTGGAACTTTACAACGTCAAGTGCGGAGGCAGCACCTACAAGGGATTGACACAGGAACTACGCTTACACATTACGGGATCGGGCAGGGTGGTGCAGTAGTCGTGTCGCAACGCGGCATTCTCGCGGTGCTGCTGGGCGCTGCCCTCGCGCTCACCGCGGTCCAAGCGTGCGCACAGTTACCTGTGCCACAGGAGGTTCGTGGCGCCTTTTCGGCACAGGACCAGACTGAGCTGGAGGTCCGGCGCACGTCCCTTTTGCAGGCAAGGACCGACCTGGTTGCGCGGGCCGGTGCGCATGACGGGAAATGCAGCAGGGTGGCTTCGGATTCTCCGCTGGTCGCAGAATGCCGCAGCGTGCAGGCAAGGATCGTAGCGGCCATTGCGGCGTATCGAGCCGATGTGGTGCGCTTCAACGAGCTCCTTCAGCAGCGTCTTGCATGCGCGACCGCCGGTCAGCAGGCGGAACAGGACCGCCGCGAGATCGGGCGTTTGAGGGAGAACATGGAGGCGAGTCAGGCGGAACTCCAGGACTGGAGCCGCGTGAATCAGCAGGCGCAGAAGGCCGCCTTGCTCTCGGCAGTGAAGTTCACCTTGGGCCAGTATGCCGGCGACGTCGAGAGGGTGAGCCGATCGGTTACTAGGCTGGACCGGCAGGCTAAGTTGCTGATCGGAAACGCACAAAGAGCGAGGAAGCATGCGTCGCGCCTGAAGTACACGGCTGCACTGGATGCCAAGATCGAGCAGTTGATGTTGCGTCATCGGTCGCTCATCGGCAAGGAGTTGGTGCAGGCGAGTTTGAGCGCAGAACAAGCCTGGACGCTGGCACGCGGCACCCTGCACCACGAGTTTCGCGTGGCGAGCAGACACAACGAGGAGCTACGGTCGCTTCTGCGGGATCCGGGTTTCAAGGACGCATTTAGCGGCGACGACTGGGATACGCCGGGAGCCGACGTCGTAAGCACTCTCGTCGAGCAGGCTGGCGACGACCTGATGCAGAGCTACGTCAGACTTGATCGCTACGTGAAATACACGGGCCCGGCGGTCAAGGCATTCGTATTTATCCGCGATTCCTGGTACAGCGCTCTCATGTCGGGCTTGAGCACGGAGCGAGTTCTCCAGCAGAGCGAACTCACGGGCGAACAGGCGATCGCGGCAGGCGTCATGCAGCGCCGCTATGCGACCACGGTCAATTTGCTGCGCGCATGCAAGCAGCCGCTTTAGCAGTGATGTGAGCGCGGGCCGCTAAAGGATCAGAATCGCTCGATAGTCGTTAACGTTCGTACGGGTGGGGCCGGTCACCACCAGGTCGCCGAGCGCGCTGAAGACGCCGTAGCTGTCGTGCTTCGCCAACATGGCCTTGGCGTCGGGCCCCCTTCTGATGCTGTCGGGCGCCAGAACGGCGCCGGCGTTGTCCTCGGAGCCGTCGATGCCGTCGGTGTCTGCGGCGATGGCCCAGATGCTCGCGGTGCCTTCCAGCTCGATTCCCAGCGACAGCAGAAATTCGCTGCAGCGTCCACCGCGGCCGCCCTCGCCTTGCAAGGTGACCGTGCATTCGCCGCCGGAGATCAGCGCCGCCGGTCCGCTGGTGCGGCGGGCGAGCAAGGCCATTTCCTGGCCGACCTCGCGCGCCTCGCCGGTGATGGTGTCGCCGAGGATGACCGGCCGAAAGCCCTTTTGTCGAAATACTTCCGCCGCGGCTTCGAGCGAACGGTATGCGGTCGCAATGACCTGGTTCTTGACCTTTAAAAAGAACGCGTCTCCGGGCTTGGGCGTTTCGGAGAAGCGGCCTGGCGCGGCGATGCGGTATTTCGCTAGGATCTTTGCGGCGTCTTCGCTGGTCGTGGGATCGGGCGCGCAGGGACCCGAGGCGACGTGCGTCGGCTCGTCGC
>JBGTBX010000282.1:0-5623 GCA_041749115.1 Gemmatimonadaceae bacterium | reverse complement strand
GGGATGGCGTTTGCTCGGATCGTTGCAACGAACTGGCGGGCGAAGCCGGGAAGGTCAGGAAGGGGGTCTCGGCGCGCGGCATCGTCGCGGCGCGTACACCGACTGAGCTCAGTCCCTGCCGCCCGTTGCCTCATGTGCGCGCAGCAATGCGGCGCGGCTGAAGTCGAGAAGATCGTCCAATCGAGTGGTGACGATGTTTCTGACGATCTGCAGGTCGAGCTTGCGGCAGTCGTGCACCGCCACGTTGCGGAAGCCCACCATGCGCGTCATGCGCTCGGCCAGTCTTGATCTGACGAAATCATCACCACGAAGGACACGAAGATCACGAAGAGAGAAGATCAGAAGATGAAAGAGGGCTTTATCGATCCGAACTGAACCCCATTGGCGATGAAGTTGGCGCGGTTCAGTCCGGGCAAGTTCCGTGTCTGTCCTTCGTGGTCTTCGTGCCCTTCGTGGTGAATTGTTCTGTCTTCGATCAGCTCGAGCGCCGCCAGCATCTCGGCGCCGACCAGCCCCACATCGCTGCACCACTGCGCCGGTGACGGCGTCCTGATGTAGTCGCGGGGCTTGTCCCCGCGCGGGCAAGCGCATCGCGCGGGCACAAGGGCCGCGACTACAACCGAACCGCGGCGCGCCGGTAAGAGAGCGAACCTCTGTTCTTCCCGGGCCTGGTCCGGCGCTGCCGGTTGGCCTGGCTGGCGTGAAGAATCCTCCGCACACCCCCTGCACCCGCTTCACGGCTGCCTCCCCTGTCTGAACGAGCCGATCTCGAGGCCGCGCCTGGCACGCCGGCTGCTCTCCGACCGATCGCATGCTCGGAGGGATCCCAGCTCGCCGCCGCCCGCCCGCCAGGCGATGCTGCAATGCCTGTTGCTGGCCGGTCTGCCCTACCGGCAGCCCGACCGATGAGCATCTTTTTTTCGTCTTGTACTCAGAATGAGTGACGACACGGACATGGCAGGTGGCGTAGTCACGCGGCGAGGGACGATGATGCCGCCGACACCGCTCCACGGCTCCTGCCACCCGTTCGACGGCTGCCAGCACCACGCCGCGCCGCTGACGGGCTGCCGCACCTCCGAGAAGGCGCTCCTCCTGCTCAAGCGCAACGCCGCCGACCCGAGCAAGGACAAGCTGATCTGGAAGTGGATCAAGGGCGACGAGATCCTGCTCGCCGAGCTCGGCGACCCGACCACGACCACCGACTACGCCCTCTGCCTCTTCGACGGCAACGACGAACTCATCGCCGACGTCAACGTCCCTTCCGGCGCGCCCACCTGGCACCCCACCGCCGGCGGCTACAAGTTCAAGAGCCCCGCCCCCGGCCCCGACGGCGCGCAGCACGTGCTCATCAAGAGCGGCACCGCCGGCAAGTCGAAAGCGCTGGTGAAGGGCAAGGGCGCAGCGCTCCCGGATCCCCCGCTCGGCGCACTGACGCTGCCGGTCACCGCTCAGCTCATGATTGACACTGTATGTCTGGAAGCTGAGTTCGACCCAGCCGATCTGGTTAAGGACGAAGCTACGCAGTTCAAGGCGAAGTGGTGAACGACGTTCGGCGCCTGGGACGGAGTTGGGAACTCGAGATGCGGATCATGCGGGGCATAAGGTCAGGCGGGAAGGGACAAGGCGTGTCTCAAGATACTTTGAGTCGATGTTCCGCAGTTCGCCAAGAGCGTTCACCGGAACACCACTTGAATCCAATAAACGAAGACACACGCCGGTTAATAGGCTTAGTATTCGAGCCATTCCTACAAACCATAAAGACAACGCTACTCAGCACCATCTTGGCAGGTTCCGCGCTGTTGCTTGGCACCCCGAACTGTACGATTGCGCAGTGCTTTGGGGATTGTAATGACGATGGTGTGTTAACGATCAGCGAGTTGATCACCAGTGTGAACGTCGCCCTCGGTAATGCATCCATCTCCTCGTGCCGTTCCGCCGATTGTAATGGCGCGGGTGTGGTGGAGATCAGTTGCCTAATCGTAGCGGTGAACAACGCCCTTCAGGGCTGTCCGCTGGTGAGCACGCCCTTCATTGCTCCAATCGCCAATGTACCCGATCTGATCCCAGTAGTAATGTGCCTGGGCGGCGCGAGTGTCTGGGCAGACTGTGAGGAATCGCCGGCACTTGGCAGCGGCGCGGGTTCTTTAACGACCGGACGTGAGGCCGGGGGCTCGTCCGCTTGTGCGCTGGGGGCCTGCGAGGTGCGGGATGGACTAAGCGTAAGAACCACAAACTTTCGGGACTGCCGAGGGGGCATCCGCGGCGCGTCTTACGTACTCAACGGCAACCTTACAGTGAGCGCGCCGGGAGACTCCTTGTGCCGGATGGGCGTCCCCGCTCCGGATTCGATCGTGAAAGTCGACTTTGACAGGCTGACGATCCGTCGAAGCGAGGGGCGGGTCGAGAGCCGATCCGTGTTCCACGACGGCGGCGCCGAAGTCCAGGTTGGTGCCAGCGCGCGAGCCAGCGCTATGAGTATTGAGGGTACGTTTGAGGTCGCCTGCTCGGGCAGACTTTCCGTCGTGACCGAGTTGCCTCTTCAGTTTTCTCAAGGAGTCTCGCAGCCGAACGCTGGCAAGCTCAGGATAGCCACTCCTCTTGAGCTTCTTGACCTATCGAACGTAGGCATCGCCGCCAGTGCCGTCGCTCAACCAATTGGCACGAGTCAGGCGCGAGAGAATGGAGGATCTCAGGGGGTTGGAGGTGGAACAGACTCTGGACTCGCGCAACAGCTCCTTCGAGCGGCCAACGGTCAAGTGTACCAGGTGTTGCAGGCCCGAGGAGGCGCGGAGGCCATTGGCGTTGACGCGGTGCGGGTTACGACTCTCGTTGGCGCGGAGTCTGTTGCGTCTTGCTCTCAGCGCGGCGAAGAACTGGCCGCGGCTGTAGCGAGTCGCCCGGGCGGCTTGCCGCCACTCCCTTTGGGCGTTGTCAGTCGTTCCGACGTTGTCGTGGACTCTAGCCCAGTCTGCTTCAATCCAAATGGCGCTGATGGGAATGGGCTGCTGTGTATCGGCCCGAATTGTCAGGCTGACTGTTTCTGTGCACCAGCGTCACTTTGTCGCGCCTTTACGATAAACGGGTCCGGTCTCAAGCCAGTCACTGCGACCTCGCAGGCCTTCCCAGGGGCGGTCCAGGTGGCTTCTGTCGCTTGTCCAGGTGGGGGGATGCTCGACGGTTCATTCGGGTTTGGATCCTCGAGGCCGACCACAGAAATTGCTAGGTGTGGCCCACCTTCCGCCGATGGGTTCTCGCTTGATGCAAAATCAGAATCGCAATTCGCCGGCGGAACACCTGGTAACACGGTAGTCATTGCCTACGATGCGCCGTATGGCGTTGAGTTCTCGGCTGCGGTCGGAGCCTTCGGTGTTGACGACGACGGTGAGACCGACTTGGGTTGCCGGCCGGACCAGATGCCACCCCGCGTGCTTGTGAGTGATACGCTCGTGAACAGCTTGCCTGCCGCAGCCATCAAGTACGGGCCCGGAACTGTTGAAGTCAGCGAGAATCCTTCAGACCCCTCCCGTGCGAAACTGTTCGATCTCGCGCGCATGCAGGCGCTGCAGGTCTGTGGTTCACTGCCGCTCCTCGAAGCCGAAACGTGTACTCCGGAACCTCTGATATCGGAGCTCGACCTATCGATTGATGGGACCACTGAGGCAGCGCTCAATCGTCTCGGCGGAGCAACGTGCGGCGATGGCGGCAATCGTTCACCTGATGCCGCGTTCGTGTTCGCACCGCCATTGACTGGACGCTACCGGATCGACACAAGCGGTTCTGAGTTTGACACTGTACTGTATATCCGATCGGGAAATGATTGCAGGGGCGCAGAGCTTGCGTGTTCCGACGGCATCGTCGACGGGTTCAACGGGTCAACGGTATCCATGCTTGAGATGTCACTGGAGGAGGGGCGACCATACACAATAGTGGTCGACGGAGTTGCTGGCGCGCGAGGAACCTTTCGACTGAACGTTGCATCGATTGATGACAAGACGCCGACCCCAACGGCCAAGCCGGATACCTGCCCTTTGGTGACGCTTCCGTCCGAGACAAGCGTCACCCATTCGGACTCCACATTTGGCAGGGTGAATCACCAGGGCGGCGCTTCGTGTGGCGCGGGTGGAGTTAATGCGCCAGATCTGACTTACGCGTTCACGGCACCAGTGGCGGGCGAGTACACAATCGATACGGTGGGCTCAACGTTTGATTCGGTCCTTTATGTCAGGAGTGCTTGTGATGGCACGGAGCTCGTCTGCAACGATGATGTCGCGCCAGGTGTCCAATCGAGCGTGACACTCTTGCTTCAGGGCGGACAGAGCGTCGTGGTTGTCGTCGATGGGTACGGCACCGCCGCGGGAGACGTGCTTCTCCGGATTCGTGGTCCGAGGTCGTTCGCGCGCGTCGAACTGGACGAGTTGCTGCTCGATGATGCTTCTGTGTGCCGGGAGATCCAGTGGGGAGGATGCGCGTTCTTGGTCGGTCCCGTGCATGCCGGAGACGCTCAGCTGGGTGGTTCGCTCCCGGTTCTGCAAGACGTGGACGGTGTTTTGTGTTGTGACGATCTCGGGGGTGATCGGCACACGTATCCGCTCAGGAATAACGTCGCGAGCGGCTACAGCTTCGATCGTCGGGCCATCTTCGTGGAGGCTCCCGAGGGCATTCAGCGAATCCGAGTAGCGTACGACGTAAACGCCCGCAACCGTGGCTACAGTAGTGGCGATTCAGTGGAGATCCTCTTGGCGCGCCAAGCAGACGGTACGTGGGTCGACGAAGCGCAGGAGCCGGGCCTGGGATTCGAGATTGGCGGCTGCTGGCCGCCCGGTGTTCCGAACTCCTGCTGGCGCGGGCGCGTTCGTTATCGGGTAGACACAGTGTCCGTTCCGTCGTCAGCGGAATCTAGTGTTGGTCTGAGGTCGACGTTGGCGAGCGTGCGTTTCCTGGACATGGATCTGTCGCGCCGGCAATACTGCGTGACCAACAATGGCTGTCAGCTGAGTCTTGACGCCCGGACCGCCCAGTTTCACCTGGCTGGGGATGTACCGTTCGTCACGGTAGGCGATGCGAGGAACTTCACGTATCCGCTCCGAAGGCTGAGCGCCTCCCAGCCGTACTTGCTAGGTGGAGAACCGCTTGTCGTTGAGCTGTTAGCTGATGCGATCGAGGTTGACGTTCTCGTAACGCTCGCGTTTCAGCAACCCGGAATACAGGGATCGAGTGCCGATAGCTTCGTGATCAAATTTCGGAAGCTGGATGGCCGTTGGGTCGGCGAGTCTGGTGAGACGCGCCCACTCTCCGGCGAGTATGACCGCATCATACGCTGGGAGGGGGTTCTGAGGTACGAAGTCAGGATAGTGGAGACGGGTGACTCCGCAGGGTAGGAGAAGAGGAGAATCGTCTCGCCTGAACGGTGCCCTACTGCGACTCAATAGTAAGGGAGATCTTAGCGCGACGCCGTAGGGCGGCAGCGCAGCCTCGAAAGGGCGGCAGCGCGCCGCGAAGTTGACCGGCTCGCCGAGGGCGGTCATGGCGGCGAGTCAGACGCAGGGTAGTGCATGGGGACGGTCGCGGTGATTTGCGTACCTGCGGCGCGGATGTTCACGGAGCGTCGGCTCGCTCCGGCTCC
>JBGTBX010000281.1:0-3982 GCA_041749115.1 Gemmatimonadaceae bacterium | reverse complement strand
CCTCTGTGCTCCGTTTCACAGACACTAAGGCGGATGTGGGCGATAATCGGGCACAGTAACGCGGACGTGCGGAACACTGCAATCGATTCGAAATGCAAGCATCACCTTCATTCAACAAAGGAGTGTTGTTCATGCGTGGATTGTTTATCGGCCCCTCCTTGGCAATGCTCGTTGGCGTGACGTCGCCATCCAACTGTTCTGCTGGTCCGACGATCACGGTGGGAGTCAATGTGCCGGCGGCGCAGCGGGTCCCCGTGGACAAAATCGACCATTCAGCCTGGGATGGCCTGCTCAAGAAGTTTGTCGACGCGAATGGCTATGTCGCTTATGCAACTTGGCAAGCTTCCGGCGCCGACCGGACCGCACTGGACGATTATCTCATCCATTTGTCGGCGGCGTCGTTCGGTCGAGAATCCTCTAGAGAGGCCCAACTCGCATTCTGGATCAATGCCTACAACGCGGTAACGGTGAAAGGGATTTTACGCGAGTATCCGACGACGAGCATCCGCAATCATACTGCGAAATTCTACGGGTACAACATCTGGAAAGACCTGCAGCTAGTCGTCGCTGGGAAATCGTATTCGCTGGAAGAAATCGAACACGAAATCCTACGCAAGATGGGTGAACCACGGATTCATTTCGCAATTGTATGCGCGTCAGTTGGTTGCCCGCGACTTCTATCGGAAGCCTATGCGGCAGATCGGCTGGATGAGCAGTTGACCGTGAACGCAAAGGCGTTTTTCGCTGATCGCACGAAGTGTGTCGTCGAAACTCGCACGGGGACGATCGCAGTGTCGCCCATTCTCGACTGGTTCGGTAAGGATTTCGGAGCTGATAGTTCGGCGCAAATGCGGTCGATTGCCCCCTACCTGCCAGAGTCAGCCCAGCAGCTGGCCAAGAGCGACTCCGTTCGTGTGAGATTTCTCGATTACGACTGGAGCCTTAACGACCAAGCGAAGCTGGGCAGCGGGGGAGGGAGATAGTCGGTGTTCCGCATCGGTCCACTGGTGTGACGGCTGGTCTTTGGTGAGGCAGTCGTCTGGTCAGGTGCCGACTCACCTGAGGTGCTTATGTAATCCGGCGAGTGTGCCGTGGTTCACGCAGAGAGGCGGGGCGAGAAACCGATGATAGGCAGGGAAGCCACTTTCACCGGCGACGGTGAACCAATTTGACGAAAGGAATCGTGATGAGAAAGATCGTCCTAGGTGCTGCGTGTTGCTTGGCGATTGCGGTGCTGACCGCAGGTTGCCAAAGCGATAGTGGATGTCCGGGAGGCAGATGCCGTGCACCAAGCTATAGCGCCCCGGCGTATTCACAGAGCTATGAAGGATCGGGGACGGTTGAGCCGAGTTACGCAACCACGCCGAGTTACAGTCCGCCTGCGGGTTCGGGAATGCGATCAGCGCCGTCGTATCAGGGGTCAGGTTCTCGGTAGTTGCCTGTAGCGAATCAAGAGAGGTATTCATGAAGACGAAACGGGTCTTGATTGGAGGGGCGGTAACCGTGCTTGCGTTCATGGTCGGCACCGCGATCTCGCGGACCACCGTGAAACAGACGCCAAATTCATTGGCATCGAATCATGTCTCGCGCCTCAGTGAGCAATCGCGGCCGGTCGGCTGGGTGTTCGGGCGCATGATCGGATTTCCGGGAGCCGACAAGCCGTTGTTGCCGCAGAGCGGCAGCATGTTCGTGCAGCAACCCCAAAATTTGGGTGTCAGGCCATGATCGGTATCCGATCGTACCCGTCCATTGTAGGTGACGGATGTGCGCGCAGTGGGGCGTGGGAAGTGGGCGGTGTTTGAGAGGTGAGGTGGGCAGACGCGTCAGATCAGCCAGGTTCCGGCGTCACTGGCAGAGACTCCTGCAACACTCGCAGTTGCCGCACGAACAGGCTGGTCCCGTCGATCATCCAGCGATGGACCTCGGCCAGCACGCTGGCCAACGTGAACTCGGGCAGGTTCACATGGAGGGATTCCAGCACGCTTTGAATCACACTCCGGCGATAAGCGCCCGCGGCCGTCCGGCTGGTGCGTCCCGCCTTGCGGTCCTGGGCCGTGCTGCGCTGCAACCGCTCCACACGGTTGTTCGTGGGCTCGATCTCGGGGTGCAGCACGAAGGTGAACAGTTCTTCGTCAAACGTCCGCTGCATCAGTTCGTTCACCAAGTTGGCGAAGTCCCGCTCATGCGGCTTCATCTCGGGCGTCGTGTCGCGCCAATAGGGACGGACCAACAGGCAGAGCCGCCCTTCCATGTCTGCCACCCGCTTCTTGCGTCCTTGCTCGCCCAGTCGCTGGTCGGCGGCCGACCGTTTGGCGTCGTGGTAGATCGCCAGCAGCCGATCGAGAAACGAGCGATAGCGTTTGCTGCGAGGATACAAGAGGGCCAGGCGGATGGCTTTTCGCAGCAGGTGAGCCCAGCACTTCTGTGCGGTGGAAAAGCGCCGGCGGTAGGTGGCCGCGTCATCGCTCACGGCGATGCCATCGAACACGTCCTCCGGGAGCATCTTTTCCAACGTGTCGGCATCCTTGTGGCAGCCAAACAGGAACACCCGATGCAGCACCGCATCGAACGTCCAGACCGACGAACCCTGGCTACCCACCTTCCAACCGGTTTCGTCCATATAAACGACCGCGGCCTGCGTGAGCAGCGTGCAGAGTGCGTCGAACTCCGCCTGCCAGTGACGCCCCAACTGCCGCAGCAATGCGTCCGCCTGCGATTTGCGGAGAGGCAAACCGCTGAAGAATGTGAGCACGGCGCAGGCCTTGTCCAGCGACATGCCGATCACGTACGTCAGGAAGGCCAGCACGACCAGGATCTCGATCCCATACTCGCACCGCAGCGTGACCCCCGGAATCCGCGGCGGCCGCCCATCCGGTACGGCGAAGAGGCGGTAGCCGACCAACACCGCGCGGCCCTGCTCCAGCCGCCACACGGCTCGCTCGCGGACCAACTGGCAGTCAGACCGACGCACGCCCGAAGGATACAAGGCCTCAATCCGCTGGGCTGCCGAGAACTTCAACTTGCTGGGGCGTCGGCCCGGCGACTTCTTCCGCCGCTTGCGTTGCCGACGCCTCTCTTCGGCTTCCAGGCTGTAATGTGTGCCGCTCGTTCCACTCGGTCCCATGCCGTTGCGAGAGGACTCGCGTTCGATCTCCGGCTCATACTGCGCCAGCCGCTTTCGCAAGCGGGCCACTTCCGCTTCCAGCCGCCGAGTCGTCTCCGCCTGACGTTCCACAAGGTCCAGCAGCTGCTCCAGCGTCAGTCGCTGTCCGCGAAACTTGATTTGTCCTTCGGCATCCATGCCACCAGACGTACCCTATGCCTCAAAATCGCGCAAGTCCAATTCCGCTACAATGGACGGGTACCTTTGGCACGACCTGGGCGTTCCTTTTGCGCTGTGGGGACTGGCACATGCCGTTGGCGTCGTCGTAACGTACAACTACCGCTATTTTCTCACCAGGCAACTTGGCAAGGCAGGGCATAAGGCTTACTTGGCAAACGGATATATTCGAGTCATCGCCACATTCATTACGTTTGAATACGTCGCCTTTGCAACCTTGATTTTAGTATATATGTGATACGCCGGAGTTCGTGACGATATGAGTTCTTCGCAGGCCTTTGTGAACGTCGTACGCATTGCGTGGATTGTGATCCGCGTGTTTGCGGCTTTATGGTGTGGTCAGCAGGGCGCCTATTTCGTCTACCAAGGATTTTGACCATGCTGGCACAAGCCATTGATGTGCGCAGGTACCGTGGAGTATTGACGGGCCTGTTGGTACTGGTTGGGGTGCTCGGCGGAGCATCCGCTTTGTTGCAGCTATGCGTCGGGCCGGCGCCTGCCTGGAGTCAACCTGAGGTGCTGATGGACTGGACGAGTTATCGAAAGTTCGGCGGCCGTCTGGCAGCGGCCGAGAAGGACGTCTTGTCAGGCGACGCCCCTGGCCGCATCGGAATTGTGTTGGGGCACTCATCAGCGCACCAA
>JBGTBX010000280.1:0-4734 GCA_041749115.1 Gemmatimonadaceae bacterium | reverse complement strand
GCGATGCTGGGCCTTGCCGGCGCTGTCGGCGGATTGCTCGTCGCGCAGACGTGCGTGGGCATCGCGAAGTCTGTGGCCATCACACAGATTCCGAGGATCGAGACGGCAGTGATCGACGCGCGGGTTCTGGGGTTCTGTGTGCTCGTCACGTTTGTATGGGTCGCGACGTGTGGGACGACACCGCTCTGGAGGCGGCGGACACTCGAAGCCGGTCACCTCGTTCAGCAGCTCTCGACACGTACGACGCGATCGGCCACGATGCTGCGCGCGATGATCGTCGGACAGGTGACCGCCGCCGTCGTGATTGCCGCGGCGGCTGGTCTGCTCGTTCGGTCCCTGGTTCATCTGTCGTCGATTGAGCGTGGGTTCGAAACCGACAACCTTGCCGTCGCAAGGCTGTTGCTGCCGGAGTCGCTGTATCCCACGGCGGCTGCACGCGAGCAATTCATCTCGCAGCTGCTACCGCTCTTGCGCACCCTGCCAGGCGTTGCCAACGCAACGACGACGCACCTGAGACCGGGAACGGGTCAGACGGGCCTCAGCGCGCGGATGTTATTCGAGGGCCAGGAGTTGGAGCAGGGCCGCAGGAACCCGTACGGCACCTGGGAGCCGACGACGCCAAGCTACTTCGACACGATGGGCATGCGCATCATGAGCGGCCGCCCGTTCACCGACGCAGATGACGCGGCCGCTCCCCCGGTCGCAGTTGTGAGTGAAGCGGTGGCGGCAAGATACTGGCCGGGGCAGAACGCGGTCGGCAAGCGCCTGCAATTCACGCCCGAGTTCCCGTGGGCGACCGTGATTGGTGTGGTCGGGGATACCCGTTATCGGGAGCTGACACGCGAGTGGCTGACGGTGTACTTCCCCGCGAAGCAGTTCTTCTTCTACTCACCTGGCGCAATCGTCGTGCGGACCAATGCCGATCCCACGCCGTTGTTTGTGGATATTCGCCGCACTATTCAGCGTGCCGAACCGGCTGCGGCGGTGCATTCCGTCGACACGATGGAGCAGTTGCTGGCTCGGGAAAGCGCCGGCCCGCGAGCCGCCGTGACGGTGGCCGCGCTGTTTGCGTTCATCGCTGTGTTCGTGACCACGGTCGGGGTTTACGCCGTGTTCTCGTACGACCTCTCGCAGCGCGCGCGGGAGCTGGCCGTGCATTCCGCCATCGGCGCGAGCCCCGGACGCATTATTGGCATGACGCTTCGCCAGAGCCTTGGTGTCGGTGTCGCGGGCGCGCTGACTGGCCTCGCCGTGGCAGCTTTTCTGACGCGATATCTCGCGGCCGTGCTGTTCGAGGTACAGCCACTGGATGCGCTGACGTTCGCGTTCGCAGGCGTCGTGCTGCTGGGGATCGTTCTGCTCGCATCGGTGGTGCCGGCGCAGCGTGCCGCACGCGTCGATCCGGTGGCGCTGCTGCGCGCCGAGTAACCGGGTCCGTTCCTGCCGGTCGGAATGGCCTCCCGCGATCAGTCAGTTGCCCGTCATTAGAACGGTCGCTCCTTCGGCGCTTGTCGACCGTCGCCCTTCGATCGCGCATCCATGTACGACAGTGCCACAATCAAGTTACATCTTTGACCGACAGGTTTTCTGGACAGTAGGAGAACGAAGCGGCGATGTTCGTGAGCAAGCCGCGCGTTGCTGTCGGTCTGCTCTGATAGCGCCGACTACTTCACCGCGGCGACTCCAGTCACTCGCTGCCGGTCCAATCCCCACTTCAAAAAATCGTCGAAGACTTGTGCGAATCGAGAGTCTTCGCCTGGAAGCCCAAACATATGGTCACCACCTTCGACGACTAGGTACCGGACCGGTCGCAGCGGTTGTTGTCGCACTGCTTCGATCACAAACAAGTCCGATCCGATGGTCGTCCCGTCTCGCGAACCTTGAGCCACGAAGACGGGAGTGCTGATGGACCGCAATGACTCTAGTGGCGTGCTGTCGAGCCAAAATGTCTTCCATCGACGCGCGGGGTGTCCCCGATACATAAAATCGTCGGGAGCTTCGCGGAGCATGCCATGGTATCCAGCAGCGACTTGAGATGATCAACACCTGGTCCCGACGCGACGTACCCTGCAAAGAATGGCGTGGGACCCGCGCTGGCTAGTAAACCAACCGCGGTCAGATTCACTTCCCGATGGTGCCCAGCGACGTACGCGACTACGTGGCTTCCCTCGGAGTGTCCGACCAGGAGGACCGGTCCTGCCCAAGGCTCACGCTGAATTGCTTCAATGGCCACCGCAACATCCCGCGATCGCGTGTCGAGCCGCACGTCGTTGAGATACTCGCGTGTGCAGTTCGGACGTGCGAACATGCTTTCCATCTCTGTCGCGCTGAGACCAGGTGGAAATCTCAGTACCTCCACGCCTGCCTTCTCTATCATCGCGAAATGGAAGCGGTCACGGCGTGTTGTAATCAGGTCCGCGTATGGACTCGTATCTTCATAACCCTTGTTCGGGAGGTGTACGAACAGGGGCGTGCATCCGGAGCCTGGCAGCATCACAACGACAGGTTTTCTGCGGTCGTCGCTGACGATGAACACGTCCAGCTGGCGTGACTCGTGAACAACCAAGTGGTGTGCCCACGGCGAGGGTGGTAGCGGCTCCGCGTTGCCTAGCTGCCGCAACTCTTGGGCATCGATACTCCAACACGCTGACAACATCGCCAGGACCGCGAACTGCGACTTAAAGATGCTCATTGCTGCGTATTCTCCCGACGGTAACAATAGCCCACAAGGAGCCGTAGCGCGGATTTCCCTCGGGCATCGCAGCATCTCAGTCGGTCTCCTCGGGAGACGGATGGAGTGCGGACGTTGATCCTGCTCTTGCCCTAGCAAGGGGCATGGGCTGGACCCGGAACCCATCGGCGTCTGCTGGCGATGCGGTGTCTTTCGCCACCGCAACCGTCTTTTGCCCGGCCGACACCGCCGTGCGGGCGGCTAGGGGAGGATCAGTCGCCTACCAACGGCTACGTTCTCCGACGCAGGGCTGGAAACCGACGGTGCTACTCCGCTCGGAGGGCGGTGGTCGGATCGACGCGGGCGGCGCGTCGGGCTGGTATCAGGGCTGCGAGCAGGGACATAACTCCGAGCAGTAGCGCAACACCGCCGAACGTCAAGGGGTCGTCCGGGGGTACACCAAACAGCATTGACTCCACAGACCTTCGCAGGAGCCATGCCGCGAAGACCCCAGTGACAATTCCGGCGACCGCGATCGAGGCACCCTCGCTCGCGACGAGCGTAACGACGTCGCGGGGCTGGGCGCCGAGCGCGACTCGGACGCCGATTTCGCGTGTTCGCTCGGTCACCGCAAAAGCCACGAGAGCCACGATTCCAACGACCGCGAACAGCAATCCCATGGCGCCGAACACGAACACAACAACGCTGCTGAACCGCCATGGCGCGAACGCGCGTCCGACAACCTCCTCCATCGTTGAAACGCCATCGATCGCTGTATCCGGATCCAGCGTCGCGACAGCGGTACGTAGCGCCGGGACTGAGGCAAGCGGATCACCTGCGAAACGCACCATGAAATCCTGGACGTGATTCGGCGCCTGACGATACGGGAGATACAGGTCGAAGCGCTTTGTTTCGACTTCGCGATATCTGGCGTCCTCCACGACGCCGACGACGGTCTGCCACTGACGCCCATTGGCTTCTCCGGGAGCGCCGTGTGTCAGCAGGCGCTTACCTATCGGGTCCTGCCCCGCCCACAGGTTGGCGGCGAGCGACTCGCCGATAATCACGACAGGTGCCGACAGCGCGGTGTCCTGCCGGTCGAAGAGCCGGCCGCGGAGCAGGCGAATGTCCATGGCTCGGAAGTAGTCCGGTGTTGCGGCTTCCCAGTTGACGATCGGATTGCGCGTCGCCTCACCGAGCGGCTGCCCTTCCGCGATTACGCTGCCGTCCATGCCGACGGCACCGTGCGCGAACGGGCGCTGATACACGGCGCCGGCGGCGAGAGCCCCAGGCAGTTGGCGTGCGCTCTCGAGCACGGCTTCGATCAGCGCCCACTGCTTCTCCTTGGTGTCGTATTTGTCTTCGGGAAAATTGAGATTGAAAGTCAGCACGCCGCGTGGATCAAAGCCCAGGTCGAGACGAAGAAGCGCTGTGAAACTGCGGATGAACAGCCCGGCCGCTGTCAGAAGCACCACAACTACCGCGAGCTGCACTGCCACGAGCCACCGGCGCGCGCGAGTGGACGAGGGAGCGGCCGTTGCTGTTCGCGAACGCTGGTCGAGCCCGACGAGTGGCGTGACACCACTGTGACGCCATGCCGGCAGCAGCCCGATGACAATCGCCGTTACCTGTGACAGCACTAATGCAAACAGCAACGCACCGAGATTGATGGCAGCCTTCTCAAGACGGGGCACATCAATCGGAGCGAGCGCGACGATGGCGTCGAAGCTCGCATACGCCAGACCGATGCCCACAACTCCGGCCACCAGGGAGAGCAGGATTGATTCGCAGAACAGTTGCCGAACGATTTGGATCCGCTGAGCACCGAGGGCGAACCTCATGGCAACCTCCCGTGTCCTGGCGGCGCCTCCAACCAGCAGGAGTGCTGCCGCGTTAGCGCATGCAATCAACAGCAGAGCCACGGAGGCGCCCGCAATCGCGAGCAGTGCGGGACGCGAGGGACCGAGCAGATGAGCCATCAACGGTGTTGCCACGACCGTCATGGAGGTATCGGCTCTCCCGTTCGTCAGCTCTTGATTGCGCGCGATAGTCGAGAGCTCGGC
>JBGTBX010000279.1:0-2015 GCA_041749115.1 Gemmatimonadaceae bacterium | reverse complement strand
CACTGCCGCCGGCTTCGCGAGCAATCAGGTCGCGACGCGTCGCTGCATCGAGCGCATTCAGCGCACCACGTGCGCGCAACACAAGACCCGAGGTCTCGTTCATGGCACCAGACGCTCAATGCGTGTCACCAACAATCCCTCGGCGCCAAGCGCGCGCAACTGCGAGATCACGCGATACACCATCTTGGCCGGCACCACGGCATGCACTGCGACATAGGTACCACCGTTCATGATGTCGACAACGGTTGGTCCATTGAGCCCTGGCAACACCTGCTTCACCTGATCGAGCGTGTTGCGCGGCACATTGGCCATGAGATAACGCTGACCACGCGCACGTATTACCGAGCCGAGTGCGGTGACAAGTTCTTCGAGCTGCGCTGCCGCGTCGGCATCGCCGCTGCGCGGCCCACCAGCGGCCGTCACCAATCGTGCTGAACTCTCGAGCACTGTCTCTACTTCGTGCAGTCCGTTCATCTTGAGTGTGGAGCCGGTGGACGTGAGATCCACCACGATGTCCGCGATGCCGAGGTGCGGCGCGATTTCCGCGGCGCCCGATACCGGCACGACCTCAACTGGTCTTCCGCGTTCCGCGAAGAAGCGTGCGGTGATGCGCGGGAACACCGACGCAACACGCACCGCCTTGCCGTTCTCACCAATCTGGTCAACGCTGGTGATGCCAGAATCATCTTTGGCGGCGACCACGAGCCGACAGCGTCCGAACCCGAGATCCAGATGATCGGTGAGCGCCCGACCCGACTCGTTGACGAGATCCCAACCGGTCACACCGGCGTCCGCGGCGCCGTCCGCCACGAATTCGGGAATATCCTGGGCGCGCACAAAAATCGCCTCGAACTCTCCGCCGAGCGACGCGGTAAGGGCGCGTTCACCGGCAGCTCGGACTTCAAGGCCGGCGTCGTTGAACAGCGTGCGGGTTTCTTCACTCAGCCGCCCTTTGTTAGGCAGCGCAATTCTAAGCATGGCAATCTCGAAGGTCGAAAGCGGAAAAGTTGTGCCGAAAAAACCGAACAAAAACCGATGATAGATCGCTGGGCAAGAAAAAAGGCCCATCCTCGAGGAGGACGGGCCAGCGGCAAGTCGGGCCGAGCTAACGTGGGAGCGCGATCAGGCTCCAGCCAGCACGTACGCGAGTCCGCGACCCGTCGGGCCGTGACCGTGATGCACGTGATGGTGATGCTGAGTGTTTGTGCGCATGCGGCAATGCTAGCGGGAAGCGGGCGGCTCGGTCAAGTGGTGCGTCAAACCCGAGGCCTTACGTGGCGACTTATTTGTGAATATATTCACAAGGCTCGCAGGGGTGCTGCGGGTGTGCGTTGTTTCTCGTGGACATCTGTCCATTCCGTCGATCTGGCTTTGGAGGCCTTTCGAAATGCGGTTTCTTGGATTTGCAGTAGTAAGCGCAGCAATGCTGCTTGGCGCGTGCGGTGGTGGTGACAAGGCGGCGGATACGATGACGGATTCAACGACCGTCGCAGCGCCCGCGATGGATGCTCCGGCTGCTCCGGCTGCTGGTGCCGCGCAGGCGATCACCGGCACGATGCACGAAGTGAAGATGATCGGTGACGCGACGTTCCGTTACGAGCCGGCTGAGCTCACGATCAAGGCCGGCGACGGCATCAAGTTTGTCATGATCAGCGGCGCGCCGCACAACGTTGCGTTTGACGCGACGCTGCTTCCGGCCGACGTGAAGGCGCAGCTTATGGCCAACATGCCGAACCAGATGAGTGAGCTGAGCAGCCCGATGATGATGAACGCGAACGAAGAGTACACGCTCTCCTTCGCTGGCGTCGCGCCTGGCACGTACGAGTTCTTCTGCACGCCGCACCTTGCGATGGGCATGAAGGGCAAAGTCATCGTGACGCCGTAATCTGGCTGTAGCGACTGATAACGAATGGGGGCCGACGAGAAATCGTCGGCCCCCATTTTTTTGCGTTCAGGCTACTGCTTCGGGCGTTTGATTTTCTTCATTTTCGCGTCGACTCCGCCCATGATGACGA
>JBGTBX010000278.1:0-19020 GCA_041749115.1 Gemmatimonadaceae bacterium | reverse complement strand
CATCGTCCACGGCGCGCCCGAGCAAGCGAAGGTCATCCGCACCGCGCGCGAGGTCAACGACGCCAAGATGCACCACGTGCTGGCGCGCGCGACCGAGCTGATCGAGGCGCACCCGCAGGTCCCGGTCGCCTGCCTCGGCCTGGCCTTCAAGGCCAACATCGACGATTTCCGCGAAAGCCCGGCGCGCTTCGTCGCGGGCAGCCTCGCGCGGCGCTTTGGTGGCCGTCTCCACATCGTGGAACCCTATGTCCGCAACTTGCCGATCGAATTTACCGACACGGGCGCCACGCTAATCGATATCGACACTGCTCTAGAAACTTGCGGTGTTCTGATCGTGCTGGTCGATCATGACCTGTTTCGCGTCGTCCCGCCGGAAGAGCGCAGGAACGCGGTAATCTACGACACCCGCGGGATTTGGGCCAACACCGACAAGGTGCGTGCGCAATCTGAGCTGCGACTAGCTAGCTAGTCTTTTTTTGACAGATTTGACAGACCAAATACGCCAATGCTTTGCTGACGATCGCCGCAGAAACAAGCAGCACTTAGCTCAGGCGTAATGCGCGGGTGAGCCCGGGTGGTAGCTAGCGGAAGGATCGATTCAACTCACCGTTGCAACGGCTCGCTCGCCATGATGAGGCCGTCATCGTTCAGTCGCTTGATGAGTCCGACGACCTCACTGCGGCAAACCTTCTCGGGCACATCAAATTCCCCGCACAGATGTGCACAGATCGCGTCGATGGACGTAACATCTTCCAGACAATTCCAAACGGCAGATGCGACGGAGTTAAATCCGTAACAGTCACCAGCTTCTACATCCAGCGCGACGATTTCCCCGTCGACTTCCGCGTCTAGGAGGTTCGGCTTCCGGCGTATGGGGGTACTCTCAGTGATCACAGAAAGGGCGCTCCGGCTGGGTAGACACAGGAACTAGCGGCGGCAATGGGGGGTGGCAAGGTGGAGAGTGTGGTGTGCACCGCTGGTCGGGCGCTTGCATGGCCTATCCGGAGCCAGAAAAATTGCTTCTGCGCAGTCCCTTTTCTGGAGCTTCTCCCACTTTTGACTTGAATTCCATAGCTGGGCACCATAGGTCGCGGTCTGGGCCTGGCGGCTTGCCGGATTCAATCAGCATTCGAAGTAGGAGCATGAAATGAACACTAGGGAAGCGGCCCAGGCGGCCAAGCGGAGTTGGGTCGCGCCTGACTACCGTCAGATCTCTGCGGGATCGGCCGAGGCTGGATCAGGGACTTTCGGTGACGGCGGTGGGCCGGGCGCCAATCGGTCCTAACTTACTTCGAATATGATGTTGCATTGGCGCCCGTACTCCGGGCGCCAATTGCATTTTTGAGGTGATGGAGCCCTCGCCTTGACCGCGCTGGCTGTCGTCTGGAATTTGGACGACCGCGGCCCACCTTCAGTTGAGATCGAAGCAGCTCTGCGTGGTCAAGGGTGCTTTACCCCTGACGCGGTCGCGATCAAGGTAGTCGGGCAGATCGGATTTGGGCGCGCTTCGCGCCCCACTCTGCCAGAGGACGCGTTCGACAACCAACCTTTCGTCGGCCCTGAGGGTGCTCATGCCCTTATTGCAGATGCGCGCGTGGACAACCGGGGCGAACTATGCGCCGCGTTGGGCATCACGCACGCTGGTCGCGAAAGCGATTCTTCGCTCATTTTACGTGCCTACCAAAGATGGGGTGAGCGGTTCGTCGACCACTTAATTGGGGACTTCGCGGTAGTGGCATGGAGCCAGACGGAGCAACGCCTTCGCCTGTTCCGTGATCCGACGGGACAGCGGCCGCTTCATTTTGCCCGAAGCTCTCGAGGGATCGCTATTGCATCTTCGCCTCAGGGGCTCTTGGCCCTTGGCAGCGTGGGCTCGGCGCTGAATTTTCGCCACTTGGCCGAATTCGTAGCGGATGTTCCCCGCCATGGCCAAGAGACGTACTTCGAAGCGATTTGCAGGGTAGAGCCCGGCCACGTGGTGACCCTCGGCCGCGATCACATCAACTCGCGACCTTACTGGGCCTTCCACGCGCGAACACTCCAGCTGGCGACATCTGCAGATTATGTCGAGGCATTCCGCGAACGGCTTGATAGTGCAGTGCGCGCGCGGCTACGCGGCCCCGGTACCGCCGTGGGAGCGCACCTGAGTTCGGGGATTGACAGCGGGGCGGTCACCACGACTGCTGCCCGACTGCTCGGCAACAATGGCATCGTTGTCGCCTTCACATCGGCCCCTCGCGAAGGGTTCAGCGGAGCGGTTCCCAGAGGACGAGCAGGCGATGAGAGCGGGCCCGCCTCGTCCATTGCAGCCGCATACCCGAACGTGCGGCATCTGATCCTTCGGTCTGGGGGGGGTTCGCCGCTCGATGTACTGAAGCGCGACGCAATTCTCTACGGCGAGCCTCTCGGGTTGCCGTGTAACCAGGTCTGGTGGTCGGCAGTCCATCAGCAGGCGCGGCAGCTGGGACTTGGGGTGATCCTCACGGGTGAGTCGGGGAATCTAACGATCAGTGCCGGGGGCCTCTCAGTCTTGGCGAGATATCTGGCAACTCGTAGCCTGGCCGAGTGGGCCCGCCAGGTCGCTCAGCTGCATCAATCGGGGTTCAGTTTGCGAGGATTGCTGGCATCCTCGTTTGCGCCATGGCTCCCGAGGTCGGTTTGGCGCTCGCTTACACAGTACGCGAACGGGCCGAGCGTAAGCCAAGAAGGCATATCCCTCTTGCAGCCCCAGTACCGGGCGCACATTCGATCGCTACAGAAGTTTGCTCGCGGGGAGCGCCCCGAACCTAACGAAGCTATCCAGAGATGGCGGATGCTTCAGGCGCAGGACCCTGGAAACTTCCGTCACGGGGTGCTCGAGCACTGGGGGGTGGACGAGCGTGACGTCGCCTCCGACCGGCGGCTCGCCGAATTCTGTCTCTCACTTCCGCCCGAGCTCCTCTTGGCCGAGGGTGAGACAAGACGAATGGCTCGCCTTGCACTTGCTGATAGAATACCCAATGCGCCATGGCCCTGGCAGCGCGGCTATCAGGGCGCAGACTGGTTCGAGCAGATTAACCGAACGACCTTGCTTGCTGAGTGGAACGAGCTCAGGGACTCGCCCGCCGTCCAGGAGTTTTTGGATAGGGCTACCGTCGAGCGGGTCATCCGTTCCTGGCCTGAGACGGGTTTTGAGACTGGCGCGGTAATTTCAAAGTACCGCCTGATGCTATTGCGCGTGCTTTCCGCCGCGCGGTTTGCCGACGCCGCTGGGCGGACTGATTGGAATCCGCCCCGGGCGGGGTTGTCGCACAAGTCAGAGCCTTCTAAGCGTAGCGCTGATTCGAAATGAGGGATCGCCATGCGTAAAACCATTCGCCGTTCGACCCGTGCTGCAATGCTCGGCCTGTTCTCGATTGGGGCCATTGGAGCCTCCGCTCCGGCGGCCGCCCAGGAAATGGTGTTCACATTCCAGAACCCGTCGTTTGGCGGCAACCCTTTTTACTCGGAGCATCTGCTCGCGATCGCCGGCTTCGATCGCCCCACGCAGCCGACCCCCACGACCTCCCCAGAAGATCTGCTTGCCGCACAGTTGCGGGCGCAGCTTACTTCTACCTTGTCCGCCAATATTCTGACCACGATCCAGACCGCTAAACCTGGCGATATGGGATCTTTCACGGTCGGCAACCAGCAGATCGACTACTCTCGCACGGCCACAGAGACGACGGTGGTCTTCACCAACACCAAGACCGGCGAGACGAGCACTTTGGTGATCCCGGTCGTGCAGCCGCGGACTCCGACCCCGTTTGGATCTTCATCGGCGGAAACGGCGCTGATGGGCGACTCTCTTGTGCCAGGAGCGCCTTCGGCCAACCCGTCGAGCAATCCTGCTGGGCTTGAGATTTCGCTAGCCCCCCCGCCGCTCTAGGATACATTTAATGACGAACGTGCGTGTTTTTGCTGCGCCGGTCGCGGCGACGTTGCTGGGCGGCTGCGCCAACCTCGGACAGCTGGTGCCGCCGATCGATTATCAGACCCCCGCCGAAGTGGCCCAGGTTACGCCCGGCCAGCGGGACCTGATGTATCTTCCGCCTCCTCCGGCTCCCATTCCGGTGGCCGTTTACAATTTTGCCGACCAAACCGGACAGATGAAGCTCAGCGACACGACGCAGAGTTTCTCGCGAGCAGTGACGCAAGGCGGCACAAGCATCCTAATCGGGGCGCTGCGTAACGCCGGCAATGGTAACTGGTTCACTGTCATCGAGCGCGAGCGCCTCGACAATGTCCTACGCGAGCGGCAGATCATTCGCGAAATGCGCAGTCAGTATCTAGGCGAGCGCCAGACTCCTGCGGAGGTGCTTCCCTCGTTGCTGTTTGCCGGGCTTACGCTCGAGGGCGGTATCATCAGCTATGATACCAATGTTCAAACCGGCGGCATCGGGGCGCGGTTGCTGGGCATCGGAGGATCGACCAAGTACCGCACCAACACCGCGACGGTTTACCTGCGGGCGGTGAGCGTCAAGACCGGCGAAGTCCTGGTTAACGTCGTTACGCAGAAGATGGTGTCCTCGGTTTCCGTGTCTGCCGGGGTGTTCAAGTTCGTCAAGTTCGACGAGCTGCTCGAGGGCGAGGCGGGTGTCACCGCCAACGAGCCGATGCAGCTGGCCATTCAAGGCGCCATAGAGCGCGCGGTTTACGCGCTCATCATGGAGGGCGCCAAGCCTGGGACGCGCCAGCTCTGGCAATTTTCCGACCCTACAGAAGGGCAGCAGTGGCTCTCGCAATATGAGCAGGATCGAGCTCGCTCGCTCGCGGCCTCGTTCAAAAACTCCCCGCCGCCGCCGGTGGACAGGCGCGAGTAGTTGGAAGAATGCGACATGTCATGCGCGGCGACGCGCTTGCCATTGTTAGAAATGCAAATTCGCCCTTGCGGCTGACCGGCAGTTCGCTATCAAGGCGTGCGAAAGAATCGTACCTAACACGTTAAGGGAGCTTGAATCATGGCCGTTCGTCACCTTTTGCTGGGGGCTTCGGTCCTGGCGTTTGCTGCAGGATCTGCGTCCGCGCAGAATATCATCAATATTCAGTCGACAAGCTCGACGACCAACAACAATTCCTGCAACCAGAGCGCCGGTTCGGACGGCAATCAGTGCTACATCATTCAGGATGGCACGGGGAATACCGCTCAATCGAACCAGGTAAACGGCGATGGCAATTATTCGCTGATCAACCAGCAGCAGGAGAACGGTGGGCCGGTGACCGGCAACACTGCCAGGCACACCCAGCGCGGCGACCGCAACTCGGCGCAGACCCGCCAGTTCACGGACAACAACACCTCGACCGTTTACCAGTTTTCTACCGCGGCCATTGGGCTGAACCAGATCGGCAATATTGCTGATGTGCGGCAGAAGGGTGACGATTCGAACATCAGCGATGTTCAGCAGGCCGGGCGCGCCCAGACAGCGACCGTCACGCAGACAGGCCTCAATAACTACAGCCAAGTGGTCCAGGGCGACACCGTTAACAACAATGGGCAGCGCCTCAACACCGGCATGCTGGGCATGGGCAACGAAGCTTCGGTAACCATCACCGGCGACAACATGAGCTCGACGGTTGATCAGCGTTCGGCTAATGGTCTCGTGCAGAACAACACAGCGACCGCCATTTTGGTCAACAACCCGGCTAACTTCACCACTGGCACCGGTCAGGCGGCCAATCGCAGCGCGATCACGCAATCGAGCTCGAATAACATCGCCGTGGCGGCGGTTGCGAACGGTGATTCGATTGTTGTGCCGGGCACTGCCTTCAACGCGTCGAGCATTACTCAGTCGGTGGGCGGGGCCAACGAGGCGTACGTCTCGATCGGTAATCCGAACAATGCATCGCGCGCGTCGCAGAACAGCACTGCCACGGTCACGCAGAACAGCACGGTCGGCGCCAACTATGGCGAAGTTACGATCACGGGGGGCATTTCGGGCAACGATCCGCAGAACGACCCGACAATCGGCGCGGACACGTTTGGGCTCAACGGCGGCAATAACGCGCAGTTGATCCAGACGGGTAGCACCGGTCGTTCAACGGCACTCCTGACGATCTCCAAAGCGGCCGACTTCCAAGCCTTGGGTAACAATGTTCTCGTTATCCAGCAGGCTGACGCGGCTTATGCCGGTGCGACCAGTGCAGCCCAAGGTAGTGCCGCGACCGCGGACCGCATCGCGGTCAGCGAGCCCGCGTATCAGCAGGCGCTCGACGCAGCCGGTCAGTTTGCGGCGGTTTGGTCGACGGGTCGTTTTGGCCAGGTCACGCTTCAACAGTTTGACTTCACTGCCGATTCGGGCCGGGTCTACACCGATGGCAGCGGCAACGTCACCGGCGTAGCCCGCTCACGGGCGGACATCGCTCAGGGCGGCGAATTGAACAGCGCCTCTGTTGTCCAGTTTGGTGATAACTTTGCTTCTATCACTCAAGGCCGAGTGGGTTCAACGAACCAGCCCGCCGATCGGCGGAACACTTTGCAACTGTTCCAGTTCGATGCGGGTGACGGCCCGGGCTCGACCACGCCGGGCACTCCCGTGACGACCGTGGATGAGTTCGGTAATCCGACCACTACCACGCCGACGACCGCCAATCCGGGCGCGCGGCAGTATAACCAATTTGTCGGAACCCAGTACGGCGTGAGCAATGTGATCGACGCTCAGCAGAACGCTCGTAATGCTTTCATGAACGTCTTCCAGGGCACCAACAACGGCACCACCGCGGTCCCGACCAACCAGGCGCAGCCGACCGGGCTCTACGGCGAGCTGTCGCAGGGCACCGGCGAGACCAATACCTACGTTGGCGCCGGGACCGGGCAAGTGGGCGTTCAGCAGCCGCTGGTTAATACAACGCCTGCCAATGGCTCGGGCCTGAACTCTGGCGGGAACAGCGTCGGAGCCACCCTCAACTTCGTTCAGGGAGGCCTCAACAACGGCACTCGGGTCTACCAGGATAGCTCGAACTCGGTCGTCAATGTCACCCAGCTCGGCTCTGTTGCCGGTGCACCGGCGGCGTCTGCGGCGGACTTCACCACGGGAGCGTCGCAGGGCGCCAATGTCGGCAACCTGATTCTCGTTGCCCAGCAGGGTAGCGGGAACCGGGTGACCGCGATCCAGACGTCCACTGCGGGCCGCTCTGCCCCCAATGGGCCTTCCACCGGCAACACTGCTGCGGAGAACACCGCCATCAACGGCGGCGTCGCTACTCCGGCGGATGACTTCTACTTCGACGGTGTCTCGGGTCGTTCTTCGCAGATCGACATTCTGCAGGGCGGCCTCAACAACAAGGCTTATGCCCGGCAGGAAGGTCGGGGCCAGTACGCTCGTATCGAGCAGACCGGCACCAATAACGAAGCCGGCATCCTCCAGGAGATGACTGCCACCAATGCGACGGCCGTGATTCGCCAGTCGGGCAGCGGCAATAGCTACTATATCGACCAAACCACCCCTGGGCAGTACGTGGCGGTCGACCAGTCGGGCACCAACAACAGCTCCAACCAGGTGCGGGTCCGCGGTGCGGCAGGTGGAAGCAACGGCTTCACGCCCTACGCTGGCTTCCCCGGCTTCTGATAACGGGATAGTCCCGCAGATGAGCCCCGGCCGAAAGGCCGGGGCTCATTTTCATTTCGGGTTCACGTAAGGGCTGTTAGCGCGCCGGCACCCATCCAGTAGTCCAAACCTGCGCTGCGCGTTGAGTGGAGAGAGTATGCCTGTTGCCAAGCTCCTGATCGGGATATCCGCACTCGCCTTGGTGAGCAGCGCTGCCTCGGCCCAGACCAACACCTCACAGAATTCGCAGATCGGCACGGGAAACGTCGCTAATGTCGACAATACCGCTGAAGGGAACCTCGGCAATTCGTCCACTGTGATCCAGAATGGCAATTTCAACACCGCCACGGTGTTTCAGCGCGAGTTATTCAATCTCTCGTTCATCCAGCAGGTGGGCAGTTCGAACGAAGCGGTTCACCAGCAATCCGGCACCAGCAACTCCGCCGACACGCGCGAAATCGGTGACTCGCTCAAGAGCGCGGTCGCACAAGTTGGCACTTCGAACGCGGCAACGGTGATGCAGGCGGGCGCCAGCAACATCAGCACGGTGCGGCAGGGTTACATTCTCGACGCGGCTCATCCGGACGGAGAATTTCGCGCTACGGTGTTGAATTCTGCTACCGTCGACCAGAACGGCTATGGCCTTGCCTCGGAGATAGGGCAGCGTGGCGCCAGCACCTCTGCCCCCGCCGCGAACAGTAACACCGCGACGGTCTTTCAGCGCAGCACCACCTTCACTTCCTCTGTCCAGCAAACCAGCCGCATCATCCAGGAGAGCCGCGGCAACTTCGCCGAAGTCTTCCAATTCGAGGGCGACGCGGCTACGCCCAATTCGATCGCGATTACGCAGCGTAACTCATCAGCCACGGTCGCAACGGGCCTGTCGAGTAATTGGGCCAGCGTGGCGCAAGAGGGCGCCGGGCACACCAGCACCGTTACACAGGATGGATTTCGGAGTTCGGCAACTGTCAGAATGCAGGGTGGGGGTACTGCGACCACTTCTGCCAATCAGGTTTCCATCACGCAGTCCGGCGATGACCTGACTGCCTCCTACCGGCTGCGCCCACTCACCTCCTCCGGTGCCGTCGGCAACACGGCCATGGTGCAGCAATCGGGCACGAACCACACGACGGACGTTTATCAGTTCGGCAGCGCCGACTCGGCGACAATATCGCAGTCCAACGGCGTGGACACAGGCACCTATGGCTCGGGCGGAAGCGCGCGTGGCCAAATATTCTTGTCGCAGAACGCCGTGGGCGACAGCGCGTCCATCAATCAGTCAGGCGACAACTTCGCCGATGTGACTCAGGCATTCGGCTCCGGCAGCAGCACGGCGATAACCCAGACGGACGCGGGCGAGCTATCGGGGGCTCGGGGCCGGAACTCGGTGATCGTCTCGCAATACGGACTCGCGAACGGAACCACGGTCGCCCAGAATGCAATAGCCGCCTCCGCGACGACCTGGCAGCAGGTTGGAAGCTCGGCCAATGCACTGACGATCGGGCAAGGCACGGGCGGGACCGGGCTGATCTCCACTACAGGGGTCACCGGATTTGCCGCGGGGCCCACAGGCTCCGGTTCTTCCCAGCTCTCGGCCGATGTTATCCAAGCTGGCACGCGAAACGAAGCCACCGTTTATCAGGACGGAACTAGCTTGACTGCCGCTGTGAGCCAGTATGGCTCGGGGAACAGCGCTTTCAAGAACCTTGCGTTCGTCTCGCAAACCGGATTTTCCAATTCGGCAATCACCCACCAGGCGACGGGTGTAGGCCCTTCGTCAGCGGGAGACCCTCCAAGTGGCAACTCCTCTGCAGATAACGGCGGCGGCGCTGCTGACGAATTTTACTTCCCGGGAGGCGCTCGCTCCGCCGAGATCAACATCCTCCAGACCAACTCCGGCAACGTGGCCAGTGCTTACCAGTACGGTCGAGGCCAGGTTGCCCGAATTGAACAATCAGGAAACAACAATGTCGCAGGGATTCGCCAGGGATCGGAAGCGACGAACGCGACCGCGGTGATCCGGCAGAGCGGCGATAGCAACACCTATTACGTGGATCAGGTCATGGCCGGCCAGTACATCCTGGTGGCTCAAACCGGCGTCAACAACGTGGCGACTAATGTTCAGCAACGGGGCTCAACCGCGGGCAGCAGCGGATTTACACCGCCCCCCGGCTATCCCGGCTTCTGACCAGCGACCGCTTCTTTCGGCACAAGAAGGCTGCGGAACGAAGCGCGATACTCGAAGTGGCCCACGTGCGCGATCTCTTCGTCGGTGCAGATCCAGAGCTTCTCGCGAAGCTCAGCAGTCCAGCGGTGGCAAAATGAATAGTCTTCGCTGAGTCGCTCACCTGGCACTTTAACGTGGTCAAAGAATGAGTAGCAGGTCTCGCCTTCCGAAGACCGCAAATCGAGCCGGGGTTTCACCACTTTCCTTTTGACCATTTTTTCAAGTGCCTCGCGGGAGATGAGCGCGCAGCCCATCCCCACCGCGGCTGCCTCACAGAAGCCATCTCTCAGTGAGACGGTTCGTGGCTCATCTTTCCACGACAGTTTGACCGTGAACGAGGATGCCTCCGCGAGGGCTTTGCCCAAGTCGCCATGAATTCCTAGTCCGGTGGCGAGCGCTTTCAAATCCAGTGAACGACGCGGATAAGCCGCGGCCACGACCGGCGCTCCGAACGCCATCATCCGCTGGATCAGTCGCTCTGGAAAGCACATGTCCGAATCGATGAAAAGCAGACTGTCCCACGCGGTCGAATGAAGCACCATGTTGGCGAACATGTCACGGGCGGTCACGATCTCGGCAGAGTCGATGTTGTGAAGCCCGACGTTCACGCCGGCTAGCGTAAGCGCTCGCGTGGCGCCCGCGATGCTCAGCGCCGTTGCCGCGAGCATACTTTGCGAGGTTGTCGGTACGGCAATCAAAACGCTACGGTACATTCAACACGTTCTCCAAAGGGGGTGCGGTAGGGGCGGGCGTAGGGGGCGGCACAGGAACTCTGGCTCCGATGGACCTAATAGAGCGAATCTGGTAGTCTCTCAAAATGGCATTTGGACTCACAATCGCCTCGATTCTCGTAGCGGCATGGGCCGCGGGGTCCCCGGCTCTGGTGGATCAGCTGCCGCGCGAGCCTGCTGGCGATCAGAAGAGCGCAACGGCCGACATCCTCATCTCCCCGATACCGCAAGGGCGCGCAAGTGCGATCGAAACACACGATGCCGTTCCTGAGCCCGGGAGCGTGCTGGTTGAAGAATGCCGAGCGGCGCTGCTCCGCCAAGAGCCAATGAGCGCGGAGTGCGAGGAAGCGCTTGCCGAAGCCGGCACGGGACAAGCGGACAGCGTGGAAGGCACTCTGCTCCAGGTTCTGGGATACGATACGCGCACGACCACTGTGATAATAGATTCAAACCAGGATTTGCAGAACGCAGACACGCTTGCTGCAAATGCCGGGTCGGGACAGGGGGTCAGGGCCGGTGAGGCGGCAGCGATCATAGCATCACAGCGCGGCGGTTTGCCGCCGGCGCCCCCTCCGCGCTAATACGACAGAATGGCTCAGGAACTTCCTGTCCGCTTCGAAGTCGAAACACGCGACGCCCTCCTTACCATCCGGCTGATTGCCGAGCCGAAGTGCGATCTTGCTGCGGAGTTTGCGCTGGAGCTTACCGCCGGCAGCAATCGGTCTGTCCACAAGGGAGAAGTGGAAACTACCGCGGGAGCAAAGATTCTACTCTCAACAGTCTCAGCAGTCATCGACGGATCATGGCGCGCTCGATTGACCGTCTGGCCCAGTGGCCAGCCGCCTTACGAGGAAGTGGTTCATTCGGACTCCTTGTTGTGAGATTGCGGGATCGAGCCGGTGGTAGCGTCTCGAGAGAAACATCGGTGTGCTAAAGAAGGGGCAGCGTCAGTTGACCTCGCCCGTCGGGGGCCGCCGAGGATTGTGAAAGCAGGTGATGGGCTTGACTGAAAAGAGGCCGTTCGCGCCCTTTCCAATTTGGCAGCAGATGCGAGGCTTTCTGACGCCTGCCGAAAACGCCGAATTGCTGCGTTATGCGCTGGACAACGAAGGCTCCTTTATCCCGACCACCGTGGTGTCCTCGGCCCGGGAGCGGCAAAACGCGGATCATCGTTCATCCAAGAAGCTCTCAGGCGGCCTCGGGGTGTGGAAGCCGCTGTTGCGACAGCGGTTTGCGAAGGTCTTCCCGGAAATCTCGAAGAGCGTGGGGCTGAAGGAAAACACATTCGAGCGGATCGAGGTTGAAGTGGTCGCCCACAACCATGGCGATCGCTTTGGCCGACACCTGGACACGCTTTACTACGGAAAGGGCCAATCCAAAAAAACCACACGGTTCCTGAGCGCGGTATATTATTTCTTTCAGGAGCCGCGCAGATTCACCGGGGGCGAACTGCGACTATATCCCTTCGGTTCCTCGCCTCCGCCCGATCAGTTCGCCGACGTTGTGCCAGAGAATAACATGGCGGTCTTCTTTCCTGCTTTCGCTGCGCACGAGGTCCTGCCCGTGGCCTGCTCGTCACGTCTCTTTGCAGACTCCCGGTTCGCTGTGAATTGTTGGTATCACCGATCGCTCGAGTAGCGCTCTTCCGTCGGACGCGGGGGCACCTGGGGCGCGCGCTGTAACAACCGTGGGCACATTCTGCTGATGACCAGCAACACGGTCGGAAGAAGGATCGTCAAAAAGATATCCTTGGCCCCCTCACCGATCTGCATTGCGCGGTCCGGCCATACCTCAACCGAGTAGTCGTTGAGCTCGTTGACAAACTCTAGGACGAACACGACGAGCCACGGCCGGAAGTCCTGGATTGAAGTTCGGAGAATCAACGCAGTGATGATCTGGAGCAAAACCCCGGCGACTACGTGAAGCGAATCAAAGCTAAATGAGGTCGCATGTGCGATGAAGGCCTTCGCTTGGTACCAGCCGGGGCCCAAGCCTTCGATTAAGGATCCGAGTGACCTGGTGGCGAGCAATGCTTAAACTCCGCCCACTGTATGTGTATTCCGGTCCGCATAACCACTTGCAGGGCTCCATTGACGGGCGAGCCTGTGCCAAACGGAGCTGGTCTGGCGGTACAGTTCGGCGATCTTGAATCGCCATCCGGGGAGGAGAAGAAACTGCGCTAGGTGAATCGGCACCGTCCCGAGCCTCCTTTCGCCCAGTTCGGCCTCAGGCCGTCCGCCGTCCAACATGTGCAGTGAAATTCTATACAGAATCAGATTTGCTCGATTCGCTCTAAGCTCGCGCGCCAACTCAGCAGGGATTTCGATCCCGAGAAGAGTCTCGCTCAATAGCAGAGCCTGTGCCGCCGCTCGCCCAGCCCCGAGCTCCTTGGACTTGCGGTACAACCTCTCGATCTCTTCCGAATCCTTTTCTCGTATTAGCGCGGCGAAATCCGCCAGCCACTTGAGCCGGAACCATGCGCTCGCGGCCCCATGGACGCAGAGGTAAGCGAAAAGACGTTCTTCACGAAGCGTCGGAAGCGCAACGCCACTGACGATTTCGACAACTCGAGCGCTTTGGAAATCTTCGCTCCCGGTCAGAAGCATTTCATTGTCAACCAGGCGACTGTGCAGCTCGACGAAAACGCCCCGGCTCGCATTGTGCCAAACCGATTCCTTCGAGGAATGAGCCCAGCAACGCATTTCGTCATCGCTCAATCCCGCACCCGGAATGGTGCACTCATAGCCCAGCTCTCGTAACACGCGGCTCGCGCTCACGACCTGTTCCTCTGCTACCAGAACGTCGATATCCCATCCCTTCTTCAAGGCGATGGTTCCGTAGGCGAGCTTGCTCAGCGTGAGGCCCTTCACAAAGAGCAGATCAATTCCAACCTTTTGGCATTGGCGCAAGAGCTGGTCAGATGCGACCGCATAGCGAAGATTTTCAGCAACGGTTGTTGCAGCGGCTTCCTTAAGCGACGCGATGACTTGCGGTGGGACCCGCAGCCCAGTGCTAGGCAGGTAGTAATTGACAAGGGGCTCAATCCGATGTCGCCGGACGACGGCCCTGAACCGGTCCCAATCGATCGACTCAAGTGAGAAAAGTGAATCAGCGGCTTGGGATGAATTGGGACCACAGCAAGCGGCTGCAAGGCGCAACTCGAATGATATGGCGGTTTTGAACAATCGAAGATTCCCGGGAAAAGAGGGGCGGCGAGCCACACGAGCCTTGCCCTTCCCCGAATGGCGGGTAAAGCCCTGTAATCGGAACCAGAGTGACAATCATCGCCTAAGCATGTTAGGCTGTGCGTTTCGCTGCTCCGAGAAAGTCGCCGATGGATGGCCTTTCCGCTGCGAGCTGTCTTTGGGAAAGACTGGCCGCCGCAGGCTTGAATTGGACATGCTCACCTAAGCGTAATGAAAAACTTGGTTTTCTCTCGATTTCGCCGCTGGGACGGGCGGACCATATTGGCCGTTGCCGAAGCGCTTATTTTTCTGACCGCTGCGTCGCTGGCGATACGTCTCCTGCCATTTCGCAGGGTCGCCCGACTGGCCGCTCAATGGGGGGGGGGAGGGCGTCTCCCCAGCGCTTCCGACGATGCACCCGTGCGCACCTGCTGCTGGGCCGTCGACCGGTGGGCAAGGCGGGTACCTTGGAAGGCCGTTTGCTTCCAGCAGGGAGTCGCCGTCCAGATGATGCTTCATCGTCGACGCGTTCGATCTAAGCTGCACTACGGGCTAGCTCAGTCGCCTGATACGGGTTTAAAAGCGCATGTATGGATTAGTGTCGGCGGCCAGGTGGTGCTTGGAGGGCGGACTTCAGAACAGTTCGTTTGCCTCGCGACGTTTCCGCCCGACCGGAGCGCTGCATGAGTGCCGTCGCGAGCGACGCTTTCGGGCGGTTTGGTCTCGTGGGCGAGTTTGTGCGCGCCCTTCACAGTTTCGCAGCGGGGCGTAGTGCGACAGCTTTCCTGCTAGTCATGGGGGGCACCCTCCTCGAAGGACTGGGAATCCTTCTCCTCATTCCCATGCTTGGAATTGTATTCGGCACGAGCGGGGATACCGGCTTAGTTGCACAGGTGGGGCAATTCGTTCTCGGCGCGCTCCCGGCTCATACAGTTGCCGGACGACTAGCTATTCTCTTATCGATTTTTGCCGTGTTGATCATCCTTAGGGGGGTTGTCCTGGTGAAACGGGACGTGCTTTTAACCCGCCTGCAGGCAGACTTCGTCAACTCCCGGCGATTCAGAATCCTTGAGCTGCTCACTCGCAGTCAATGGAGCACGGTGAGCAGGCTGCGGCACGGTCGGATTGCGCACATTCTGGGCAATGATGTGTACAACCTTCGCTCTGCAGCGCATTTCATCGTGCAGAGCGGAGTGGCCGGGGCCATACTCGTGGTCCAGGCGACCCTCGCCGTATTGATTTCACCGGCATTGGCGCTCCTGGTCTTCCTGTTTCTCGGACTGAGCTTCGCTTTTATGCGGCCCCTCTTAGCCCGCGCTCGTCGGCTTGGATCAGACGTAGCCGGCGCCAATCTATCGTTGGCCAACAGTACGCTAGAGTTCCTTAGCGGGTTAAAGGTCTCGCTCAGTCAAAATCTGCAGCAGGGCTTTCTCTGTGCATTTACCCAGGGGTCTTACCTAGCGGCAGATCGCGAGGTGGCGTTTGCGAAACAACGAGCGATCTCGCAAGCAGTTCTAACTGGATTTGCAGCAGCCTTGGGAGGGTGTGTACTCCTTGCAGCGGTCCTTTGGCTGCGCAGTCCCACACCCGCGTTGATTGCGCTGATCCTTGTGATGGCGCGCATGGCTGGTCCTGCGATGCAGATTCAGCAAGGCACGCAGCAGATATTCCATACATTGCCGGCGTTCGCACACCTTAAGCAGCTGGAGGCGGAGCTTAGTGGGGGTGCAGATTGGTCCGATACGTTGCTGCCGGAAGACAGGATCATTGTGCCCCAACCCATTGAGTTCAGGAGCGTCAGCTTCGACCACGGGCCTCGACGGCCCGACGGAGGGGCCGGGCTGCGTGATGTCTCGCTGCAACTTCCGCCCGGCATTTTCCTAGGGGTAAAGGGTCCCTCCGGAGCAGGCAAGACCACATTTTCGGACCTCCTGGTAGGCCTATTCCCTCCCCAGTCAGGAGTGGTTTGTGTGGGCCCGAAGACCCTCGAAGGCCCGCATCTTCGGGCTTGGCGGGAGAGCATCAGTTATGTCTCTCAGGATCCTTTTTTGTACCACGCAACTATCCGTGAAAATCTGCTTTGGGCACGAGCCGAGGCAACTGAGGCAGACATGTGGCGCGCCGCAGAGATTGCCGACGCTGTCGACTTGCTGAAGCGGCTTCCTGAAGGGCTCGACTCCATCGTGGGAGAGCGTGGCTGCTTGTTGTCAGGAGGGGAGCGGCAGCGCATTGCGCTCGCGCGCGCGCTTATAAGAAAGCCAGTACTGCTATTGCTCGATGAAGCCACAAATGCAGTGGACCTTCAGAGCGAGAGCTCGATTCTCGAGCACCTGGCGCAGCTGGACCCCCGACCGACAATTGTGATTGTAGCACATCGCGAATCCAGCCTGGCGTTCTGTGACCGGGTTGTCGAATTCTCCCACGGCAAACTGGTTCAAAACTCCGAAAGGCTCTCCTTTGTATCCTGATCTCCGGCAACAGTCGCAGCAACGCGCGATTGGCCGGCTCTATACCGCCTTCGGCCTGCTCATCGCCTCCGAAGTCGATCTTCCGGACCTATACCGGGCACCCGGAAGCGTTGAGTCCGCCGATGTGACTATCCGTATCGGAGATATCCCACCGTTGGCTGCTGAGGAGCGACCAGGCCTCACCGTCCGCGGCTCGGCGGCGTTATTGAATATCGCAGATGTGGGGCGCTACTGGATCAACGACGGACGTGAAATAGTGATCGATCCAGCCGAAGGCGTGTCCAATCGCGACTTGCGCCTGTACCTGCTCGGTTCTGCATTCGGCGCTCTTCTCCATCAGCGCCGTGTTCTGCCGTTGCATGCAAATGCCATCGAGATCGAAGGAAAGGCCGTTGCCTTCTCTGGCAAGTCCGGCGCCGGTAAGTCGACTTTGGCGGCGTGGTTCCACGATCGAGGCTATCGCATGATCTCCGACGACGTTTGCGCGATAACTTTTTCAGAAACAGGTCGCCCGATCATACAGGGAGGGCTGCCTCGGCTTCGTCTCTGCCGCGACGCCTTGGCTGCGAGCGGACGATCCGCAGCAGATTTCGAACAGTCGTTCGACGGCGTGGACAAGTACGATGTGCCGGCACCTTCGGCAGGCCCGACCGGCGCAGTTCCGTTGGGCGCCGTCTACATGCTTGGCTCGGCCGCGTCTTCCGGCTCAAGCGGAAGCGCAACACAATTGGTCGGGATCGAAGCCGTTGATGCGTTGGTTGCAAACACCTACCGCGGGGCATTCGCGCGGGAAATGGGCGCGGCGCAGCAGAACCTCCTTGGCTGCCTCTCCGTGATGAATTCTGTTCCGCTGTTCAGAGCGGACCGCAAATGGGGATTACAACATTTCGAATTTCAGGCCCGCAAGCTTGAGCAGCATGCGCTGAAAGTGGTCTCCGCGAGTCCATAGCGCACCAATGGGAGCCGGGCGCCTGGGACCAGGCCCCCTTCACGAGACATGGTGGAGAGAATGAGCAATATCGACGAGAGAACCGTAGAAGGCTTTGGTGAAGAGTGGGACCGCTTCGACCAGACTGAGCTACCCGCGGACGAGCACGAAGAGCTTTTTCGCGCGTACTTCTCGATCTTCCCACTGGAAGAACTGAGGAACGCAACCGGGTTTGATCTAGGGTGTGGATCAGGCCGGTGGGCGGCCCTGCTCGCTCCCCAAGTAGGGAGGCTTCACTGCATCGACCCGGCAGAGAAGGCGCTGGAAGTGTGTCGGCGCCGGCTGTCGCAGTTTGACAACATCAGTCTCCATCTAGCCGGCGTTGACGAAATCCCGTTGGAGGATGGCAGTCAAGATTTCGGTTATTCGTTGGGCGTGCTGCACCACGTCCCGAACACCGAGGCTGCGGTGAAGAGTTGCGTCAACAAACTCAAGCCGGGCGCACCCTTCCTCGTGTACCTGTACTATAACTTCGACAACCGCCCGGCCTGGTTTCGCGTTCTATGGAGGCTTAGTGACTTGGGTCGAACTTTAATTTCTCGCTTCCCCTTCGGAGCGAAAAGGCTAGCGTGTTCAGCGATAGCTGCGGGCATTTATTTGCCGCTCGCTCGTTCAGCCAGTCTGCTAGAAAAGGGCGGAATGTCAGTGGCTCATTTTCCCCTGAGCGCCTATCGAGACAAGAGCTTCTACACGATGCGTACCGACGCCCTAGACAGGTTCGGAACTCGGCTGGAGCAGCGGTTCTCCAAGGACGCGATAGAAGCCATGATGCGGCGCTCTGGGCTCCGCGATATACGCTTCAGCGAGAGCGTCCCGTTCTGGGTTGCCTGTGGCCGAAAGTCTTAGAGCGTTTTCCGGGCCGACTGACTCGGTAGGGATTCCCTTTGGCGTAAGTTTGTGATTCATCCCGCTGGCTGGGAGGTGGAGGCCAGCATGGATGGCACGAGCACTGTCGCAGGATTTGCGGGACTGGGTCGTTTCGGCGATTGGGGGCGGGCTGAGTTGCCGGGCTGCGGCGGCGCGGTTTGAGGTTGGCGTTTCGTCAGCGATCCGCTGACGGCAATTGGCGCTTCGCCACGGCCGGGCGGTTGCCAAGCAGCAGGGCGGCGACCGGCTCTTGAGCCGGATCGAAGCGCATGCCGGCTTCATCCTCGCGCTGGTCGAGGAGCAGGGCGACATCACACTGGCCGAGATCCAGGGGAAGCTCGCCGAACGCGGCACACTGGTCGGGATCGGCACGGTCTGGCGGTTCTTCGATCGTCACGGCATCACGCGTAAAAAAGACCGGCCACGCGATCGAGCAGGATCGCCCTGACGTCCTGAAGCGGCGTGAGGAGTGGTTCGAGGGCCAGCTCGACCTCGAGCCCGAGCGGCTCGTCTTCATCGACGAGACCTGGACGGCCACCAACATGACCCGCAGCCATGGCCCTTGTCGATGGGCTTCGCGCACGGCCATCGCAAGACCACCACACTGGTGGCAGGACTGCGAACGTCCGGGATGGTCGCGCCCATGGTGCTCGACGGGCCGATCAATGGCAACTGGTTCGAAGCCTACGTCCGCCAGGTTCTCGTGCCGGAACTGCGGCCAGGCGACGTTGTCATCATGGACAACCTGTCGAGCCACAAGCGGGCATCGGTTTGCGACCTGATCGAGCACGCCGGGGCGAGCCTGCGCTTCCTCCCGCCCTACAGCCCCGACTTCAACCCGATCGAGAAGGCCTTTGCCCGGCTCAAGGCCATGCTCCGAAAAGGCCGCCGAGCGAACCGTCTCCGGCCTCTGGGACCTCATCGGCAGACTCGTCGACCTGTCCCAGCCCCGCGAATGCGCGAACTACTTCAGTTCGTGTGGATATGATCCC
>JBGTBX010000277.1:0-3852 GCA_041749115.1 Gemmatimonadaceae bacterium | reverse complement strand
GACGCGTTTACCCGTACGCACGTCGATCGCCTGTACGTCGCCCGGAGGGTCGCCGCGGTACATTAATCTGTCTCCGACGCCATTCCCGAGAATAACGAGATCACCCCACACCACCGGAGGCGACGTGTTGGTGTAGTGGATCCGATTGGCCTGTCGTGACAGTCCCTCGGTCAGATCAATCCAGCCACCATTGCCGAATGAGGTGATAGGTAGACCGGTCGTCGCGTTCAGCGCAAACAACTTGAAGCGCGAATTGATGAAGATCCGGCGCTCCGTACCGTCGGTCCACGCGGCAACTCCGCGATGAACCAACCCGGTACCATTGGACGGCTGACCGTAGCGGTACGCACCGGGGTCGAATCGCCAGAACTCCTGACCGGTCGACGCGTCAAGTGCGACAACTTGATTCAGTGGGGTCGGGAGGTATAGCGTATCCTTGATCATTAAAGGAGTCGCCTGAAAATTCCCGGGTCTGGCGGGGGCTCCCGAGTCGGCCGGCGGATTGGCGGGGTCCTTGGTGTCCCAGGTCCACGCGCTTACCAGCTGGTCAACGTTTTCCCGTGTGATCTGATTTGCCGGCGAGTACTTGGAGCCGCCCGCATCTGCACCGTACACGGGCCATTCAACCAACGGACTTGGGGTGCATGCGCCAGCTGCAGCCAGCACCAGCGCCACAGTGAAGGCCTTGGTCGCACCGCCAGAGAGAATGTCGTTCACGTGCGACCGTGCTCGGAATCGATGACGAGCCAGCGTGCGCATCAGCGGCTACCCCCACCCACGCCCGCGGCGTCGTATCGATAGACCACGCCATTCTTCATGACAAAGGTCACGTGCTCCAGCCTCGTGATGTCGTTCTGCAGATCTCCCGGTGCTGCGATAATGTCGGCGAGCATACCCGGCTTGAGCGTCCCCAGAGAATCGGACATCCTGATGGACTCCGCGCCTAACGAGGTTGCCGAGATCAGCGCGTCGGTCACACTCTGACCACCGCGTTGCACTCGGCAGGTCAACTCCTCTGCATTGCGCCCGTGCGCGCCAGCGACGGCGTCGGTACCGAACACCACCTTGAGGCCCTTGAGTTTTACGGCGCGCTGGATGTTCTCGATCCGAATGCCCTCGCTGCTTTTCATCGCTGCGAAGCCCTCTTCGTTGTAATTGCCGATTCCCTCGAACTTGGCGCGATTCTGCAGATAATTGTCGATCACCAGACTGCATTGCGGCGACATGTATACGTTGTTGTCGGCCGCCATTTGAAGTGCCTCCAGATCGCCCAGCATACCATGTTCTATCTGATCACATTTGGCGCGCGAGGCGATGTTCATTGCCGCCGCAGCATGCGCATGTACGAGCACGCGCAGTCCCAGCGCATGCGCCGCTGTGCACGCGGCCTCTACCTGCTCGAACGACATGGTGGGCGCCCCACCGTCGCGAATGCTCTGCGACGCAAACAATTTAATCACATCGGCTCCACGTTCCTTGAACTCCCGCACACGTTCACGGATCTGGTCCGGTATACCCGAACGCTCATTGAGTGAGCCTAACGACGTGAGTACCCGCGGGCCCGGGATCACACCGCGTGCGATCGCATCGCGCAAATCCTTGTCTTCGGGCGATCCGGGGCTCTGCACGGTTGTTACGCCAGCCTGGAGCGTCGTAAACGCGTTGCCGGCGATCGCCAGCATCGACTGAACCGGCGTATCACCGTCGTCGGATGAATGCAGCCGGTCCTTGCTGTTGATATACCAGGCGATGTGCGCATGTACGTCAATCAACCCCGGAAGGATTGTGGCATCGCCGAGCTGGTAGTGTCGGCCGATGAAGGTCGCGGGGAGTTGGCCGATGCTGAGGATCCGATTGCCACGGACCACCACACTGGTGTTGCTCTGCCATCCTCCGCTGCCGTCGAACAGACGCTGGGCAGTGATGGCCACGTCCTGCCCGTCGAGCTCGGGGAGTGGCGGCGTGCAGGACACCAGCAGCGCCGCAGCGGGGAGCAGGCAAAGGAGAAACGCGGCGGGGGATGCAAGGCGATATCGCATGTGGTCTGTGTCTGAAAGGGGGTCAATCGACAACATGCCGCACGACTGCTGCGAGGGCGAGGGGGTCTGCGATTACCTTACGCGTGCACCGCACAGCCACTCGCAGTCCAAAGCCGTTCCTCTTCATGACTGATTCACTGCAGGTCACCCCCTACGAACAACTCGGCGGCGAATCCGGAATCCGGAAGCTCGTTGATCGCTTCTACGACCTCATGGATCAGTCGCCCGAGGCCGCGACCGTTCGTGCATTGCACGCTGATAGTCTCAAGTCGTCGCGTCAGAAGCTCTTCATGTACCTGACCGGCTGGACCGGTGGACCGCAAATATATGTCGAGCAATACGGGCATCCGCGGCTCCGCGCGCGTCACTTGCCATTTTCAATCGGTGGCAAGGAACGCGACGAATGGCTGTGGTGCATGGACCAGGCACTCGACGAACACGAAATGCCAACCGAGTTACGCGCACAGCTGCGTGAGCGGCTGCACGCACTCGCGGATCACATGCGCAACCGCGAAGAGTAAAGCTGAACTACGCCGGAAGGTCTCTGGAGATCTCGGCCGCCGATCGCAGCGCCAAGGCACAAAACGTCAACGTGCCGTTAGCACAGCTTGATGAAACCATCGTCGGCGCTCCCACAACGTACAGGTTCTCGTGGTCATGTGTGCGTCCGGTCGAATCAACGACGCCCTGCGCCGGATCGCTCGCCATGCGGCATCCTCCTCCGGGGTGATCCTGAAACTCGTCGACAGAGCTGCGCAGAATTTTGCCGTCGCCGGCGCGCACCAGCTCCGCAAAATTCGATCGCAGCGTGTCCTCGGTAAAGCCACGGAGGTCGCGCGAGACAGGGTCGTCACGCAGCGAAATGTTCGGCAGAGGATCTCCGAACGGACTCTTGCGGGACGCATCCAACGTGATGCTGCTGTCGCGATCGGGGATTACATCGTAGTACGATCGAACGCGTGCCGTCGATTCCCTGGTGCGCTCCCGCCAATCGTTGAGCACCTGATCGCCGAGCATCAGTTGTCCGGAGTTGTCCTTAAGTCGGGCACCGCGATCCACAGATGATTCCCAGAGTCGCAGGTCGTTGCGGACGTATTTATCTGTACGCGGCGCACGCATGAAGTGTTTGCTGACCAATGAATGCTGTTCGTTGATGCCCGGATACAGTTTGATCGGCAGCGAAACAAAGGCCTGCACGTTGCGGTGTCCCGTGATGTACTTGCCGACGAGTCCGGAGGAATTCGCAAGCCCGTTGGGATAGCGGGAAGACGCCGAAAGCAGGAGCAGATGTGAGCTCCAGACATAACCGGACGCAATGACAAACGTTCGTGCCCGGAATTCCACTTCTTCACCACTCGGCCGTCTCACCGCGTGCGCAGATGCGATGCGGCTTCCCTGCGCATCGGGAACCAGTCGACGCACGAGCGTCATGGGATGCAGATCAACGCGTCCACTTTTGCGAAGCGGACGCCACGTCATGTCGGGTGAATATTTTGCGCCAACGGGGCAGATCGGGAAACAGGTGTCGTTCCGGCAACACGCAGCGCGATCGCCTCGTGCGACGGTCAACTTTGCTGACGGCTGACTCCATGTCGGAATGCCGGCCGATGTCGCCCATGCCTTCAACTTCTCGAGGTTGTAGCTGAGTGGAATCGCCGGGAGAGGAAACGGCTTGCCGCGGGGATCGAGATCTGCGGGGCCCTGTTCTCCCGCAATCCCCATACGCTCCTCGGCTTCCTGATAATACGGGTCGAGATCGTCATAGCTTAACGGCCAGTCGGTGCCCACGCCGAACAGTGAACGCGTCCTGAAA
>JBGTBX010000276.1:0-5725 GCA_041749115.1 Gemmatimonadaceae bacterium | reverse complement strand
GCGGAGTTGCCGTTCGCGACCGGGATCCGCGCCCTTCGGTTGCTGCTGCCCAGTGTTGGACGTGGACGTAGCCGAGCCCCCACCGAGCACTTGCGCCACCAGATCGTCATCCGGCGAACGACCGGCGCCGGCAGGCCGCGCCATCGCCGCCTTGATGGCGCCGAGGAACTTCTGTGGCGAGAGGTTCGGGTGATCCTGCTGCCCGCTGATGTACTGCTGCGCCTCAGCCAGCGCCGCGTTGTAGTCGCTGCCGTGCTTGGAGGCAATCTGAACGGCATACGCCTGCGAGCCCCGCGGCAAGGTCGGATCGTCCGCCCCAGCGACACGGGCGCCACGCAGGCGAACCGGACGAGGATTGGCGTTCTGATAATCGTACTGGCGCCTCCACGCGTCGAACTTTTCGTCCCGCTCGCCCGTGGCGTGCGCGTTGTGCTCGTCAGGTTGCTCGAGGTCGTGAACACCCACGTTGCCGATCCCATATTTGCCGAGCGCCACGACACGCTGCGCCGGGGTCATCGCGTTGAACGCCGTAGGGTCCTTCACGATGCCATCCAGGTAGCCGTCACGTTCGCGCTGACGTGCCGCTGTCGCTTCGCGCGCCTCCGTGGCCGACTGTCGCTGCTCGTTCAGGTACTTGGAGTTCTCCAACGCCTGTTCGCGCGCGAACCGCTGATGCTCCGCATCGCGCGTGTCCCGCTCCGCGCGCATCTTCTGTTCGCGGTTCCTAAAGGCTTGCTCGTACCGCGTCCGCAGGATCTCCTGCAGCGCGTCCGCGCCTCCACCCGCCGCACCCATACTTCCCCAACTGCTTTGACCCATGTCTCTATCCTTTCGCGTCCGTCATCTGCATCAGCACGCCGCACGAACGGTGCGTACAGAACAAAAAACGGGAGCACACACGTAGCCACAGTTCAAACCAAGACTGCGGCCACAGTCTGCTCCCGTATGAAATTGTCCGAACCAGATCGCGCGGTCTTAGACCGCCAGCAGCTCCGGTGTTTCCGTGAACTCTCGCCCCGTCCAGACTTCCGGCTTCGCGGCCCGCGTCTGGTCGATCAGTTCGCGCATCCGCGCCAGCAACGGGCGCAACGCAATCGTGTGCGCGCCGGCTGGTGCCGACGTCGAGACACGCACCAACCCGCGCCAGGGATCCAGCATGACCACCGCTGAGGACCGACGCGCCAGCGCCGCGCGAATCTCCGGCTCGCAATACCGCACGCCCGCGCGGGCCTTCCATGCCGGAAAATCCTCCGCGAATCGTCGCGCGACGTCCGCCCACAGCCAGACGAGCGTCAACCCTTCCGCGTCGTAGAGCCGCGAGCCGTCACACGAGATGACGGCACCGATGCCCAGGTGTCGCAACTTGCGTGGCGTCAGTCCGAGCGCTTCGGATGCTTCCCCGATGGTGAGATACGCAGTCACTTCGAGAATCGTATAGCATTTACAAGTCGGTGTCAATGCCTCATAATAGACGCAGCCATGAGCGAGTCCAAGCCCCGCCCCGATTTCGACATCCCCCACGAGGACAAGGTGCGCCGAGGGGAGCTGTGGGCCGAACATCGAGCCCGCCGCGCCAAGTACCTGCACGACCTCCTGGTGCTGGTGCCGGCCGATCAGCAGCCCGCCGCGCTCGCGTGTGTATTGGAGATTGAGCGCGTGGACGGTGAAGCGGTCCGAGAGAACGCCACCGAGTGGCACCACACGGTCCAGCGGGCCTACAGGACCGGCCTCGTCCACGGCAGCGAGGATTTGTCCGTCGCCCTCGGATTCTCACCCGCCCCCGCCGATATGCCCCTGACCTACCACTAGCGACAGCGACCTGGGATCCTCCAGCAGTTTGGCCGTCGCCCGCGAAATATGAGGCCGCTGCGGAGCGCTGCGGAGCCTAGAAGCGCAACAACCTCGCGTGCGCCCACGGGGGATGCCGAAAGCGGCAATCTTTTTTCCCTCGTCACGGTCGCCCTCAGGGGCGTAGACCTTTGAGTTTGGTTCCCGTCGAGCTCAAGGCGAATCGCCCTGCAGTTGTGGGCACAACTCGAAACCTCGAACGAAGCGCACGCGCAGCAGCTCCGGGACGCGTGGGCCGCGACCGTCGAAGGCGCGTATCAGGCCGGCCAGCAGGCCGCGCACGGCACGCTACAAACGCTCGAGGATGTCGGCACCGGCAACGCGGCCGACCCGAGCGCTCCGCCGACCATCACGCATTGACAGCGGGCGTAGACTAGGCCCCATGTTTGACACCCTCCCGCTGTGGCTGCAAGTCGTCGCCCTCGTCGCTGTCGGGATTGGCGTGCTCGCGCTGTGGGGTCTGACGCTGGGCGGCCTGTTGCGTCAGGACCAAGACCGGCAGCGGCGCCACGCGCCACCCGTGCTGAGGGACGCCAATGGCCGCCGCGTCCGCGGCCCGCATGACCTGCGAAATACCGTGTTGATGGTGTTGGGCTCGCTCGCGCTCGTCGCCGGAGTCGTCGCCCTGTTCATCGTGTTCGAAATTCCGGGGCACAACGTCGCACGGATCGCCGTGTTCCTGGCGATCGTCGCCGTCGCCGTGCAGCGATGGCAAGCCCACGGACAGGCCAAACGCGCCGAGGCCGAGCGCCGGTACCCGCCCTACCAGCCGTACCGGGGTCAGTGACTAGCGGGCGACTTTGAAGTCGCGCGGACGGAACGAAAACAGGAGGCGACTTGAAGATGAAGCGTGCATTTTTGCCCGTCGCACTCGTAGCGCTAGGTTTGTCGGGCGCCACGGCGCAGGTCGTACCAACGTACGTTGCGCTCAAGACGGCGACGACGTACCCGCTCCCGCATCCCGTAGACGGAATGGTGACGCTCACGCTGGCGTCCGCCGCAACGATCCGGCTGCGTGCCACCGACATCGACTACGAACGAACCGCCGCGTACAAAAACACCGCAGTCATCAAGGCCGAGACTGTCACGGCGAAGACCGACCCCAGAAGCGGCCTTAAATATCTCGATCTCAGTTTCAGTCGGCGGTTCACAGCCACGGCCTGGGATGCCGATGTCGATCACGAAGTAATGCGCTCCGGGTTTGCGGCCTATCACAAGAAAACCGAAGGCATCAACACCGTGGAGCCACTCGCGGTCATTCGCGCGAAGTGTGCAAAAGACTGGCCCGACGACTTCGTCATGAGCGTCTATTGCGAGGAACAGCAACTGAAGGCGCTCGCGAAACTTCGCGGCGGCGGGGGGTCGTAGGGGGGGACGCCAATGAAGCCAATCGTCAAGTCTCTATTGCTGGCCGTCAGCGTGTTGCTGGCGAGCCCGAGCCTGAGCAGCTCCGTTCAACAGGTGCGGCCTGGTAGCACTCCCGCCGCTCCAGTCGAGTTCGTGTACATCGACACCGGCGAAAACACGAGCGGGCTCTTTCATCACAAGGACTGCGCATGGGTCAAGAACACCACCATTCGCGGATTCTCCCCAGAGGAAGCGAAGAAGCGGTACTTCCAACCGCACTGCCTCTGCATCATCGGGAAGGAAGCCGTGCCGCCGTGTGCGTCGACCAGCACCGCCCAGGAGTCACCCGTGCCGCCCTCCGCGCCCCTGTCCGCTGTCACAGCGCCAGCGGCGCCGCCCCCGGTCCAGACGGTGATGCCGGCGCCGACAACGACGAAAGCTCCCGGTATCCAGAACACCGCCAGGCAGCAGTGCGCCGCGACGACAAAAAAGGGCACGCGGTGTTCGCGAATGGCGGCGGCCGGAAGCGCTTACTGCTGGCAGCATCCATGACGAAGCCCTGGACACTCATCCCGCAGCGGGAGCATTTCAACGGCCCGGAGCTGTTGTCCCCTGCATGGACGCTGAGAAAGGGCGCGAAGATCGCGGACTGCTAGGTCTGGTCGAACCAGTTCGGTTTCGAGCTGCGTCTGACGATTACCGGCGACGACCTGTCGCGCACGCAGGTCGTGGCCACACAGGAGAATCTGATTCGGGTTTTGGGCGAATGGCGCGCCTCCCTTGAGGCGAGAGGCTGGGTAAAGCACTGACGCTCTGCCGTTCATCTCAAGCGATGACCGGTGCGCCCTTGGCGACCGCGCCCCACTTTCTGTACTTCGAGATTGACAGCAGTCCGCTCGAATGCACTCTGTCTTGCGATCCAAAGGAGAGCTCATGCCAAAAGGCCGTAGTCTATTCCGCGTGTTGTTGCCGGTAATCTGCGCTTGGGTCCTGCTGCTAGGGGGCGCGAGCCCTGCGCAATCGCAGCCGACGACTCTCAGCCTGAACTTTTCCTTCAACTTGGAAGAAAACATCACCAGTAACGCTGTGCAGATGTCGATCAGCAATGGCCGACTACGCGTTGAGCAACAACAACATAGCAGCGCGACACGCGTGAGTTGGAAGCGTCAGACATTTGTCGATGTGGTCCCGTTGGCCGCATTGAACCTCCTGCCGGCCGGTGTGGAGTTTGTGCAAGGCCCCGGGATTTTTCGTGTGTATATTCGTGCTCAGCTAGGGGCAATCGAGTGGTCGAGGCGCGGAGTTGATACGAGCGGCGAATCGTTTGTAGAGGACGCGACCACGGAGTCGGAGCGGAACAAGAAACACAGCGTCATCGACATCCAGGTCCCATCCGAGCAGGAAGGCACTGCTGCTGCGGCACGTATCGTCGCGTTTTTGACACCGCATGTGAAAGGACAAACCTCGACAGACGAGGCGTTGAATCTGACGGATTGGGTCGATGAGTCGGGGATCGGCGGTGGCAAAATTCTGCGGATTCGAAACAACTCCAAAACTCAAACGGTGCGGATAACAAGTTCCACTCTTTACGAATGTGTTAACGCAATCGCAGGTTCATGCGGCGAAACTCGTCCCGGACCGGTCATCCTGCCTGGCTATACGGCGGACGTCCGCAGTGTTCTGCCGTCGGTCGGCGGGCGACCCCTCACGTTCAAATACTCGTTCAAGGCAGAAATTAGGAAGTGAGAACCGCGCAGCAGTTGCGCGAGGCGCTTGAAGCGGAGCTCTCGCCGAAGTCACCGATGGAGCTCATCCGAGCTATAGGACTATCGGCTGTCGTGCTCGGCTTCTGCGCGATTCCCCCTCAAGACAGGGCCGTGCATGCTCAGGCACCAGACTTTGTTGCCGGCTGCCCGATTCCATTCGCAAACATCCAAGACCACGGCACGATTGATCATCGGGCCCTCCTGAACAAACCCGAACACCGCTCCGTTTCCCGATCCGGAAGTAGAGACGGTCAGTGGCGGCGCGGTCGCGGCGACCGTCCGAGGGGTCACCGAGCCCGCGCCGCGGGGTGGATCTGGTCTACGGGTGGGGCTATGCGAGCCTGAGCTCGACGAAACGATCGACCTCCCGGCGTGCGCTGCGTCCCCTCTGGAACAGTTCCTGGCGATCCGTGATCTGCGTGTACCGAGGATTCTTGATCTTTAACCAAGACGTGCCGCGGCCGTCGGTCTGGTACAAGCCGTGCGCCCACTTCGCAACGATGCCCTCAAGGTCTCGCTCCGCACGCCACGCGATAGAGATCGCGGCCACGCTCCACCAAGTGATCGAGATACGGCAGTCGAGAGTCGATCGTCGGCAGCACGTCCACGAGAAACCGTTTGCGTTCCAGCAGCGGTAGGCCGGTCAAGTCCTTGCCTTCCAGCGCGAGGATGTCGAAGGCGTAGAAGTGGGGCCACTCGCGGCGGAACAGCAGGTTGTTGAAGTTGCTTCGTCCGTCAGCATCGAGACAGCAAATCTCGCCATC
>JBGTBX010000275.1:0-21280 GCA_041749115.1 Gemmatimonadaceae bacterium | reverse complement strand
GGTTCGCGAAAGGAACCAATCCCCATCTTCGGAGGAAGCCACAATGGCCGGCCCCACTCAAGGGGATCGATCGTAAGACCGAAGCGAACTCCATGTCACACCAAGGCTTAGCTCTCAATCCGGTTAGATTTGTCCCATGTTAGGTCAGATCTTTTTGAGCGCACCGACCATGTGAGCACGCCTTTTGCTTGTGATCCGCCGCACAGTTGCACAGTGAGCTGACTCTTGTGAGGTATCACAGTGACGGCTAACGTGCATTCCCCGAGGGCCCGATTGGGGTCCTCTCCACCGCGTTCGTGCACCATCTCCCGGAGACCCGTTCCATGAAAGCAATCCGCAAGTTCCTCAAGAATGACAGCGCTATCGCCGTAACCGAGTATGGTCTGCTCATCGCTCTTATCGCCGTGGCACTGATTGCTGTGGTCCTGCTCTTCGGGCAGAACATCGCGACCTGGTTTACCGCAAAGACCTCGCAGATCACGACGGTCTAGTTCGAAAGCGGGTGGAGATCGTGGCGGCGACCCGCGTCAACTCGTCCAGAGTTGGCGCGGGGGCCGATTTAACAGAATTTCTTTCCGGGTACAGACATGCTTAGACAACTGTTAATAAGGTGTCGACTCTTCCTTACCCGGGAAAGCGCGCTCTCCATCACCGAGTACGGCATGCTGGTGGCGTTCCTCGCTCTGCTGATCATCGCTGTTGTTCTTGTGATGGGCTCCGGACTGGCCTCATGGTTCGCCACCAAGACGGGAAGTATCACGACCGTATGAACCAGAGCCGGGCCACCGATATGACGGTGGACCGGTACGGGAACGCGTAATGGCGTGCGGCGCGGCGCTACAGGCTGGCTGGGCGGGCGTACCCGTTTTCGGAAAGGTTTTGTGGGCGGCGTTCGTGCTCATGGTATTCGCCGCCATGATGTGGGATGTACGTACTCGACGGATTCCCAATGGGCTCAGCTTATTGCTGCTCGTTGGGGGCGTTGTGTTTTCGGTAGTTCTGCAGCCGCCTTTACTTGGCCTGCGAAGCTCTTTGCTGGGCCTGCTGGTGGGATTTGGTATCTGGATCGCGTTTTACGCTGCCGGCCTGTTGGGAGCCGGAGATGTGAAGTTTTTTGCCGCCGCGTCCAGTTGGTTGGGACCGTCTTTGTCGTGGAGGGCGGCTGTGATCGCCGCAGTCCTGGGTGGCGTACTCGCAACTGTCGCTCTGGTGGGCCGGTCGGAGTTCACCTTGTTTTTTCGACGGCTGCTGCTGGTTCCCTTGACCCGCTCGCTGGGAACTGAGGATTTGGACGTGAATAATCTGACGGAAGCTGAGGCCAAGCGTCAACTTCCATATGGGGTAGCGCTCGGCCTGGGCGCAATCCTTGCACTGAGTTTTCCCGCAGTCGTTTGCCAACTGGGATAACCATGAGACTCTTAAGACGGTTTATCGGGAATAAGCGTGCAGCGGCGATTGTAGAATTTGCCCTCGTTGTACCGTTGTTCGTCGTATTGGTCATGGGAGTCATCACGTTCAGCCGGGCGTACACACGACTCAACGCGTTGCACTCAACCTTGCGCGAGGGCGCCAGAGCCCTGGCGGCCGATCAATATGCCGATTCGTTATCGCACCAGACGACTGCCAGAATCAGAATGGCCAGTTTCTCCAGTGCATTCGGATTTCCCATCGACACCAGTCAGGTAAGCATCGTCTTTGTCCCTCCATACGCCGAAGTCACGGTGAGCGTCACGAACTATCCGCTGTTTGCAGGCCTCGGTACGCTTGGGAACATGCAGGCGTTAACTGTCACTCGAGCAGTTGTCTTTCGACACGAGTGGGCCCCATGATCACCGCCTCGAGAAGCACAGGAATCCAACATGGCCGTTAATAGGTACAGCGTAGTCTTCGCGGGCGCCGTTATCGTGGCGGGAGTTGCCAGCTATGCCGTCTTTCGTACGATTGAGGCAGGCAAGGCAAACTCGCGCATTGCGACAACCGGTGTGGTGGTCGCTGCACGCGACATCACCGAAGGCCTGGTGGTCGATCGCCTCGCGCTCACTGTGGCGCAGTGGCCCGTTCCAACCGTCCCTCCCGGAACGTTTTCGTCGATTGACTCAGTCGTGGGGCGCGTCGCGCGCGTAGCAATATTCAGCGGCGAGCCTATCGTGCCGGGTCGTCTGGCGCCGGTGGGAACCGGCCCGGGGCTTGAGGTGAAAATCACTCCAGGTAAACGTGCTATGGGCGTCAGAGTAAACGACGTGTCCACGATCTCCGGAATGATTCAGCCTAATAGTCGCGTCGACATCATGCTCACGGTCAACCAGAGCGATGAGATTGACCGTCGAACGGCTAAACTTTTCATGTCGAACATGCGGGTTCTGGCCATGGGTGCGCAGGTGCAGCGAGGTGACGACGGACGGCCAATTCAAACCACCGTCGCCACGCTCGAAGTGACTCCCTCTGAAGCGGAACAACTCCTGATCGCGCAGAGTCAGGGCCAGATTCAGCTGGTGCTGCGTGGGTACGGTGACCCTGATTCAGTGGAGACGTCAGGCGCAAGCTCGACCGACGTCGCCAACGCGTTCAGGGGTGCCGGCTCGCCCCCCGCGCCCGCACGGTCCAGACCGGCCCCCCAACAGTCCCGCCCCGCACCAGCGGCCAGTCCCGCAGCTACCGAGCCTGCGCCGAAGGTCGCAACACCTGCAGTTCAGGCTCCAGCTAAACCTGATTCATTTTTGGTGCGAATTATCAGAGGGCGAGCCGCGCCGGAAGAGAAGCGCTTCGCAAAAGATTCCGTGAAACCCGACACGATTCCCTGACCTTCAGTCCTGCTTAAGTCGCCCGAACCTGCGCGTGGATAATCAACGTGCGCCCCGCTCTACCTACTCTTACGGAGTCCCCCTTGAAAGTCTCCTTCCGGACTGCGACACGCCTCCTCGTCCTGTGGGGACTGGTTGCCGCGCTCCCCGCGACTGCTCAGCTGCCCGTTCCGACGCCAGTGACCCCTGTCGACCTGCCGGTCGGCCGGTCGTTGCCCATTCAAACAACCGTGCCGGTGACTCGCGTATCCATCGCGTCGCCTGAGGTTGCGGACGTCCTTGTCATCTCGGAAACAGAGCTGGTGATCAACTCCATTAAGCTTGGAGAGACCGACGCGATCGTGTGGCTGGCCGATGGCTCGCGTATTCACTACCGCATCTCCGTGCACTCCCCGTCTGACAGGCTGCAGATCGCGATCTCCATCAAGTTCGCTGAAGTCCGTCGTGATGCCCTGCGACAACTGGGTGTCTCCGGGCTCTGGAAGGACCAAAACTCTCGGGTGGGATCCGGCATTTTCAACAACGACAATGCCATCGATCCGGAGACGGGTAAGATTAGTCTACCGACCACGACAAATTACGGCACCGTACTCACTAATCTGGGCACCGACCGCGTAATCGCATTTCTGCAGGCGGAGGAGCAGCGCGGCAACGCCAGACTCCTGGCCGAACCCACGCTGATCGCCGGCAACAAGGACACCGCTTCATTCCTTGCCGGCGGCGAACTGCCGATTCCCATCGTGCAGCCCGGCGGAGGAGCCGGAGGGAGTCAGATTACGATTCAGTACCGGGAGTTTGGTATTCGACTCGGGTTCAGAGGAGAGATCGTCAGCGACTCCCTCATTAAGCTCTCGCTCGTGCCGGAGGTGTCCAGTCTGGATTACGCGAACGCCGTTCTGTTGCAGGGGATTCGTATCCCGGCGTTGCGCACGCGCCGCATCAGTACCACCCTCGACCTGCGGCGGGACCAGAGCCTGATTGTTTCGGGTCTGTTTGCGGGCGAGGAAGAGCGGGTTAAGACGGGGCTGCCATTGCTGAAAGACATCCCCATCCTCGGCGCGTTGTTTTCAAGTTCCCGCTTCCAGCAAAACGAAAGCGAACTGGTGGTGGTCGTCACCGCGGCCATCATCGATCCCATGAATCCACGCGCAAGGGACTTACTTGAGTTTCCGACGGACACGCTGCGCCCCGCACTTGAGGCCCTGAAGAAGCGCCTCCCCAAGCAATAAGAGGAGCCCGGAGTTATGCCGTTGAAGGCGCTGGTCATTGGGAGTGCGGTTGGTCCGGAGGAGCAGCTCACTGAGACGCTGGTTCAGTTCGGCATCGAGCGCTTGAAGCATGCAGCGGACTTGAACACGGCACTGGACCTCATGACACTCGGTCACATTGACGTGGTGTTTGTTGCGGTCGATGAGCTGGGTGAAGCGGCGCTTGCCCAGCTCGATCGTGCCGTCCGCATGAGCAGGAACACCGAGGTGATCGGTACTGCACCGGGCACCGATCCCGAGGTCATGCTCAAGACGATGCGGGCCGGGATCCAGGAATTTCTGGTCCGGCCACTTACGCCGACCGATCTCGCCGGTGCCCTTGCTCGCGTGAGCCAACGCCATACGACGACACTGTCAGGCCAGATTATTGCCTGCTACGGCGCCAAGGGCGGGGTGGGCGTGAGTTCGGTCGCGGCCAACCTCGCCTTCGGATTGGCTGACGCTAAAAAGCGACGTGTGGCGATCGCCGATTTTGTCGTACCAAACGGCGAACAGCGCCTCCAGTTCAACGTAAATCCGGCCTACGGCCTGCGCGACGTCGCCACCCGTTCGGAGCGCGTGGATCAGGAACTCCTCAACTCCGTGCTGGCACCGGTAAAAGGCGGGTTATGGCTGCTGGCGTCATCGGATGATCCGGACGTCGATGAGTTGCTCGATGCCAACGTGACCAACGCCATTCTGCAGCAGCTGCGATCGGGCTTCCATGCGACAGTTGTCGACTGTGACCGGCAGTTGAACGATCGCACGCTGACGGTGCTCGATGCAGCTGAACGCATCCTGCTGGTGACCCAGCTCAACGTGTCAGCATTGCGCGCGACCCAGCGCTCGCTCAGCATCTTTCGACGCCTCGGCTACCCCGAAGAGAAACTGAGCGTTGTGGTGAATCGCTTTCAGTCAGGCGAGCTCATTTCGGTTGCCGACGCCACCGACGTGCTCAAGGCCAAGGTGTTCTTCAAGCTGCCTAACGACTATAAGGTCATGGCCGAAGCGGCGTCGCGCGGTGTGCCGGCGGCCGAGATAGATGCCTCCTCGCGAATCGCCGCGGCGTTCGGAGAGCTCGCCCGTGCCGTTCGTGGCGACACGCTGCGGCATGACGCAGAGAAGAACGGAAAGGGGGAGTCACGCTTCAAAGGATTTTTCTCTCGCAAGAAGGGATCGAATGTCGCTACTTGACCGGTTGGCCGGGCGACGCCCCGGCAGCGTCCCCAGCAAAATGCGGGAGACGTCCCTTACGCCCGCGTCAACGCTGAGCACAGCAGAGGCGGAGACGGTGGAAGTCCCGACCGACGACGGCTCGAATTCAGATGCCGGAACGTTTGTCAGGGTGACTGGTGGCGAGGAAGCGCTCAGCGCTATTGACCAACTTAAAGTTGACATCCACCACAAGCTCGTCTCGCGACTCGATCTCGAGGCGTTGGAGAAGATTCGCGACGAGAAGGAGATCGTCGCGCAGATTCGGTTGGCGGTCTCGGACTTTTTGCGGGGCGAGTCGACGCCGCTGAGTCAGTCCGAGCGCGATGAGATCGTGGAGAGCATTGTGTGGGAGATCACCGGGCTCGGCCCCATCGAGCCCCTGTTCCGCGATTATTCCATTACCGACATCCTGGTCAACAACGCCAAGGACATTTTCATTGAACGGAGGGGCAAGCTCACCCGGGTGAACGCCCAGTTCCGCAACGATGCTCACCTGATGGCGATTATCGATCGTATCGTCAGTCGGGTGGGGCGTCGCGTGGACGAGTCGTCGCCAATGGTTGATGCCCGGCTCCCCGACGGCTCGCGCGTGAACGCGATCATTCCGCCGCTCTCGTTGGACGGACCCGTGTTGTCCATTCGGCGCTTCGGCAAGGAAATCACGATTCAGCAGCAGGTGGAATACGGTAGCATGACGCCGGAGATGGTGCAGTTGCTTTCGGGATGTGTGAAGGCTCGGCTCAACATGCTCATCTCCGGTGGTACAGGATCCGGCAAGACCACCCTGCTTAATGGATTGTCCTCGTTCATCCCGTTTGACGAGCGCGTGGTCACCATCGAAGACGCGGCAGAACTGCGCCTGCAGCAGGAACATGTGGTGCGGCTGGAGACACGTCCGCCTAACGCCGAGGGAAAGGGCGAAGTTGTCGCACGTGATCTGGTAAAGAATGCGTTGCGTATGCGGCCCGACCGAATTGTGATTGGTGAGGTGCGCGGCCCCGAAGCCCTGGACATGCTGCAGGCCATGAACACCGGTCACGAGGGGTCGCTCAGTACCGTGCACGCCAATACTCCGCGCGATGCGTTGTCGCGCCTCGAGACCATGATTTTGATGGCCGGAACCAATCTGCCGAACCGCGCTATGCGGGAGCAGATCGCATCGGCGCTGGACGTGGTTATTCAGGTGCAGCGCATGTCAGACGGTACCAGGCGCGTGACCAGCGTGGTTGAAGTAACCGGGATGGAGGGCGAGGTGGTCACGACGCAGGAGATCTTTCGTTATCGACGCAAAGGAACGACCCCCGAAGGAAAGATTATCGGGCAATTCGAGGCCACCGGCGTACGGCCGCTGTTCGCGGAAAAACTGCTGGTCTCAGGTATTACGCTTCCCGCGGGACTGTTTGAATGAACCAGCTCCTTCTTCTCGCTCTCGTTTTCCTGGGCACGGCGAGCATCCTCGTCGGCGCCTACGTGTTCGTAAATCGGCGTTCGCTCGAGCTGTCAGACGCTGCCCTCGACCGCCTGCGAGACGCTGAAGACAGGGCGTATTCTGCCATCAGCATTCGGTCGATAATTCGGAACGCAAAGGCGAGTGAGCTGCCAGCCTTTGACCGAGTGCTCGCCGGGAAAGGATTTGCTTCATGGTTGGCTGCCGAGGCAGTACTGGCCGGAAGCACCATGACCGCGGGCGCTTTTCTGCTGCGCAGTCTGATCGCGGCCGTGCTCGGGTTCATCCTCCTCGATCAGTACACCGGGCTGGCGTCGGTTGGAGTGTTTGCGGCATTGTTGGCATCGCTCACTCCACTGGTTCTTCTGAGAATGAAGCGTGCCAAACGTGTGAGCGAGTTTCAGGAGCAACTGCCCGATGCAATTGACATGCTGGTCAGCTCAATGAAGGCGGGTTATTCGTTTCAGGCCGCGATGCGATTTATCGGTGAGGAAGTCCCCACTCCGTTGGGCCCCGAGTTCTTCCGCTTTTATGAAGAGCAACGCCTCGGCATGGAGGTGCGGACGGCGCTCCTCGCGCTGCAGGCGCGTGTGCCCAGCATGGATCTCAAGATGCTGGTAACCGCAATCCTGATCCAGCGCGAGACGGGTGGAAACCTGAGTGAGGTGCTGGAAAAGATCTCATTCCTCATGCGCCAGCGCGTGGCGCTGAAAGGAGAAATCGAGACGCTGACAGCTGAATCCAAACTCTCCGCGCGTATCCTTAGCGCCTTGCCGTTGGTGGTGTTCCTCATGGTGAGCGCGATCAACCCAGGGTTTCTGCAACCCATGCTCGAATCAGAGATTGGACCGTACTTCCTGATGGCCGCCGTCGTGTCTGTGTGTTTGGGCTATTGGTGGATGATGAAGATCGCCTCCATCGACATTTGACCTCACGATGACTCTCCCTATCGTTCTCGCCCTGCTTATTGCTTTTGCCGCGATTGTCGTGGCAGGGGTGGCGAGCGTCGAAATTATCCGCCGGCGGCGGGTCATGTCGCGCGCAGCCAGCGGGGGTGCTCCGGTGGGTGGCGCCATACTGCTCCACCCCGAAGGCCAGGGAACCAATCGGTTTGACGCCGTCATCGAGCGCCTCTCCGATTCGCGCAAAGTTGACGCGGCGCTTTCGGCCAAATTGACTCAAGCCGGCTACGATCACGCCACCGCCGCGGCCGCCTATTTCATTATGCGCGTGTCGGCGTTGGTCCTCTTCCCGCTGATGGCCGTGCTCCTCATGCCGCGGGAGAATTTCAGACTTTTTGTCCTGGCATTTGTAACTGCCTCAATAGTCGGGATACTTCTGCCGGTGGCCATGCTCGACCGAACGGTGCGCCTGCGCCAGGAGCGGATTCGACGCTCCGTGCCGGACGCGCTCGACCTTCTGGTGGTGTGCGTGGAGGCAGGCGTGTCCCTCGATGCGGCGATCCTTCGGGTGGCCCGGGAGCTGCGATTGGTCCACGTGGACCTTGCCCACGAGCTGGCGGTGGTGAACCGATTAACAAATGCCGGAGTGACCAGGGAGCAGGCGCTGCGCGGGCTCTGGCAGCGGACTGGCGTTGAGGATATTCGCGCTTTAGTGTCAAGCTTGATCCAGAGTGAGAAATGGGGGACGTCGATAGCCACAGTGCTGCGCGTTGCAGCCGAGACGCTGCGCCGCAAACGTCGCCAGGCTGCCGAGAAGAAGGCCAAGCAGGCACCACTGAAAATGACGTTTCCGCTGTTATTCTTTATTCTGCCGGCATTGTTTACTGTAATCATGGGGCCGGCGGTCGCGACGGTCATTAAGGAGTTCGGCAAGGTGTAGCACGAGGCTCTTCAGAGCCAGGAGGTTTTTATGCAAAGACTCAGACTCAAACCGCGTCGCGGCGCTATCGCCGTCATGACTGCACTCGTTTTCTTCGCACTGGTCGTGTGCATGGGTGTGGCCGTGGATTTCAGCAGGCTGTGGACCATCCGCAACGAACTGCAGACGGGCGCCGATGCCGCTGCGCTGGCCGGTGCGATGCAACTGCAGCCTCCACGTGACTCGCTGCGCGTCGTTGATTCAGCAACGGCGTACGCCCGGGTCAACCGAACCCTCACGGACACCATGCGTGTGGATTCCGTGGAGAAGGGCAACTACAACGGTGCCACGAGGGTGTTCACCGCCGGCGGAGCTCCCACCAACGCGGTCAACGTGGTCACGAGCTATCTCCCGTCGCGGATGTGGATGCGCTCGGTCGGCGCGACCATACCGCGAATGAAAGCACGGGCAGTCGCCTGGACGTCAGCGCCAGTGGCGGCGACACCGTCGTGCATGAAACCGTGGGCCGTTCCCTACGAAGAGATGATGTACAGGATCAATCTGTACCGGGGTATCACTCCGGCCAACTCAACGCCGAACATGACGCGGGCGTTTGACCAGGTGAATGATATAGCGGCACTGCAGAACATGACTGCCGCTCAGAGGACGTTCAGCCTGAAGATCGGCTCCAACACCCCGTCCGGCGCATACAACCCGACGTCCGGCGCCTACCAGGCGGTTCAACTGGGCAAGTACTGGGACTATGCCACGCAGTCAATTGCCAATCCAGGACCGCAAAACGGAGGCGCGAACGCGTATGAGGGTCACATCTCCGGTACCACGTGCCACGGGCTGGCGGTAGGAGATTCACTGCAATCGGAACAGGGAAACATGGTGGGCCCGACGATCAACGGGATGTGCAAGAACGGCAACATTGCAGCGTTTCAGGCGTGCAACACACCAGCCGTATGCACCCACCTTGTTGGAAGCGGTACCAATATTGGCGACTGTTACAACGCAAACGGCACCGTCGGTGTCGACGTGAAGGCCGCGTTCTTCAGCTGCGGTAACTCGTGTAACGGCAGTTCAAAATACGGGGTGAAGTTGTTGGGATCGTTTACGGTCAAAAAGGCGTACCCGAGTGGTCCCGGAGGTCCGAACCCCGCCTACTCCAAGGCAGAGATCGTGGGTGAGTTCAAGCCGATTCAGGCATCGGGTGGTGCAGGCGGAGGGAGTACTACGCTGCTGAAGCTGGTTCTCGTTAAGTAGGTGTTACTCCTGCGCGCCAGATTTTCGCTCGGGGCTCGCCGGGCGCACGCGCCATTGTGGTTGCTGTGTATGATGGGTTCGGTAATCGGTGGACCCCGGGTGGCTGGTGCTCAGGTCCCCCGCATTGCGCCACCTCCGCCCTGCCGCGTTCCCGCAGGCTTTCGCGACAGGCTCACTGACGTTCAGCTGCCGGCGACGCGCGGGCCCAGCATCGTCGTGCTACCATTCATTCAGACCGTCATCGAGCGACGCTCAACGCATGTGTCGCAAGTCCTCGGCGAGCGTATCATACGTCGCCTGTCGGCCACTCCGGGCGTGTCCGTTGCCTCGGCCGGAGTCGTGGCTCGCGTGACTTTCGAAACTCGCGGTAATACGGACTCCACCATTCGCCTCATCGGCGCTAAGCTGGCGCTCAGTGGGAGCCTTGATCCGGCTGGACTCGACACAAGAGTGAGCGTACGATTGGCGTCCGCTGACGATGGAAAGGCCGTCTGGCAGGCAAACTATCTGCTCTCGCGCTCCTCCGTACAGGACATTGAGCGCAACGTGGTCGATGAGATTCGCAAGGTGCTCAAGCTTGCACGCCCAACGTCAGAACCGGCGCCCGTACGCCGGGAAGTGGACGACTACGTGGCAGTCGCAGAGTACCTCATGTCGGAGCATTCGTTCGCGGCGGCCGACTCGGCCAGGCAGCTCCTCGAACTCGCGTTTCGAACAGACACGAGCTCCCGGATCGCGATCGCGCTCGCGCGATCGGGCGTGGCTGCGTTCGAGAGAGGAACGGTACAGGATGCGAACGCCACGGCCGCCGCGCGGCGCCGCGCCGACGCTCTGGTCGCCTATGCATTAAACCGCGACAGTGGAAACGCCGACGCATGGACGCTTCGAGCGATGGCGGCGCGTATTGGAGACCCCGAGCAGCTCGCCGGCGCCGAGGAGGCGCACCGTCGTGCGATACGCCTGGACCCGCGGTCGGCCGATGCCGAAGACGAATACGCTCGCACACTGTTGGTGCTGGGGCGCAGTGCGGAGGCTGCCGCACATCTCCGTCGGGCCCTGGCGCTCGATCCGGGTCGCGCATCCACCATGATCACGCTTGCGACCATTTCCGTGGAGCAAGGCAATGCGGCGCTGGCGTGTGCACTCACGAACGCGGCAATCGGTGCCGATCCCTTTAATCCACGCGGTTATACAACCCGCGCGACCGCGCGACTTCGGCTCGCACAAACGCGTGAGGCATTTTCCGACGCCGAGACGGCAATTGTGCTGATGGATTCGCCGTTTACGAGGGCGATTCGACTGCTGGTTGAAGTGAGTGCGTCCAATCTGGACCTCGCTCGTGGCATGGGCCGCGACTATGCGAGCCGTTATCTGTCCAGAGCGGGTACTCTCCGGGTCGACGATGCCCTCGGCCTCGCCAAGGCGTTCGTCGCGCTGGGTTCTACGCGCGACGCGATGGGGGCATTAAGCCGCGCTCGCCCGATTGGCCGCGAATTGGCCACTGGCCTTGCGGACCCCGCGTTTCAGCCGCTGCGCCGCGACCCGGGGTTTGTCGCCCTGCTCAGATCAATCCCGGCGCGTCGTTAGGCTTTGTTGATCTCGTCGGCTTCGACGGGATCGTCATGCTTCAACGGCTTCGTCAGCTGCGTCAGACTTCGTGCGGATCGTCAGGCTTGGCCGGCTTCGTCAGATTCGCCAGGTTGTTCGTTAGGCCACGTTAGGCAGCAACCGACGGCTCGCCGGCAGGTTCGTCAGGTGGCTCGTCAGGCGCCGCCGTGGCGGCGGGCTCACGGGACGGAAGCATCAAGACCATGAGAAGCGCGGGAGCCCAGATAGTGGCAAGGGTCAACGGAATCGCGACCTCGTTCTGGTCGGGAGAGGCGTGCGAGGGATACCACAGCAGGTAGCCTACCCAACTGCTGGCGCTGAACAGGAACGAACGCACCCAGGTTGAGGGGATGAGCCAGAGCGGCAACGTGTCGTAGAACACCGGCAACTGCGGAACGAGTGCCAGCGACACGAGCAGACGCGCTTCGCGCCAGCGCCAGCGCACGAGGCCGATCAGCAGAAAGGCGCCTGCGATGGTCATGGCCGGACCACGGTATTTGCCGGTGGTCGCAGCGGCTGCGAGCCAGTCCCTCGGCCAGGTCGGTAAAATGATCAGCGCCACGCCGCAGAGAATCGCGCCGCCGATGAGCCCCTTCCACGACGGACGGTAAAGCCAGGCCACGAGTCCAATGGTTGGTTTAGCGGCGGCTGCGAATTGCAGCGCGGGCATGAGCGCTGCGGCGGTAAGCAGCGGCGACCACTGCCCCAGAATGGCAGCGTGCACAAACGGGGCACTGGCGAATACCCAGAGTCGGTGAGGGCACTCACGAAGCATGGCAAAGGCCAGCAGCGCCGATGAAACGCCAATAAAGATTGCGCCGGCTACCTCCGGGCTCAGGCGAGCCACGGGCATCACGACCAGCGCGGCCGGCAGGGGATAAAACAGCGGTGCGTTAAATGGGTACGCGCCGACGGCCTGGATCACTTCATACGGGTTCAAGCCGTCGAGCAGGGCGCGGGCGGCGCGCCATGGATACGAGAGGTCCTTGGCCAGGTGCGCCGGGTGCGTCTTCATCGAGAAGTACGTGATAAACGCGCCCCAGCCGCCCAGGAGCAGAGCGGTCAAGACCCGGTCCACCAGTCCCAGAGGTGGGCGCTCGCTCCGGCGCATCTTGTCGAAGAAAACTTTCACCTTGTGTCAGCGGGTAGTGACGAGCGGAAGCCAGACCAGAAAGAAACCGGCAGTAAGCAATACGGCAGCCAGGGTCATATCCACGTGAGAGAGAGGCAACGCGTCGCGCCACGTCACGCGCGAATCGACCGGTATCGGTTCTTCGGCCTTGTTTGGGCGCGCAAGAACGGCCGCCAGCGCTGGCAGGTAGACGATCCATACAATGGCGCGTCCCAGCCACTCGGCGTAGGTCTCGAACGACGTACCAGTGCCGAACAGAATATTCGCCCAGAACGCGGCGTGTGTCAGAAGGGCGAGAATCAACGCCTCCCGCAGCGAGCGACAGAGAAAGAACAGCGGGAGCAGGTCGTAGAGGCTGGCCGTGTGCGGGACGCAGGCCATCACGAGCAACAGGCGGGCTTCAGGCCTTCGCCACTTGAGAACGGCGAGTGCGAGAATAAAGCCGAATGGACGCGTGATTGGCGCTGCAATGTGGGGCGCGTTCTCGATTGCGGCGCGCCACGCGGAGAACCAATCGGGCATTGCCGCGAAGCTCGCCACGATTGCCAGCGCGACCGCCAGCGCAGCCACGATCAGCGAGCGACGGTCCCTGTGGACCACCAGCGAGGCCAGGCCAATGGTGGGCTTGGCGGTCACCACAAAGGCGAGCGCGGGCAACCAGGCCGCTGCCAGCAACAGCGGAGACCACTGTGTTCGCGACACCGCTATGAGATACGAGGCAGAGAATGCGAGCGGCCAGAGCGCGACCGCTCGATTGCCCATGGCCCAGCCGAGTACACCGCCACTCAGGCTGGCGAACGCCACTCGGGCAACAGCGACCGGCAGCCAGGCGAACGGGATCGCCAGCAGCACGGCGGGCAGCGGATAGTAAAGTGGCCAGTCCCACTGAAACGGGCGGTCGGGCCCGACGACGCTGTAGGGGTTGTTGCCGCCGACGAGGGCGCGTGCGGCATGCCAGAGTTGGTCGAAATCGGTCGGCCACGTTGGTTCATGCAGAGCGCGGGCGCTGGCGTACAGCAGCGCGACAAATGCGAAAGCACACGCAGGAACGACGCGCTGTGTCAGCCGGTGCTGGCGCCAGCGCCGAGTCATGACGGCCTGGGAGCGCTCTCTGCGGGACGCCGCCACCTCGCGAAGAGGTCCGGAAACTCACCTTGGTTAGGCCTTCGCAGAACGATGACAAGGCAGGGTAGGTAGCAGCTCCATACGGTGGCGTTGGCCACCAAGGTGCCCCACGCTGCGTAGTCGGGCTGAGGTCCTGCGGCGCCCACGAAGAAGAACAGCGCCCAGGTACCGGCAGCGAGGAGCGCCGTCTCGAGCCAAGTTGCCGTGACCGCCACGAGCAACAGCTGATCGTAGAACGAAGGTGCCTGCGGTATCAGGGCGAGAGCGAGGAGCCAGCGAGCCTCGGGGCGGCGGTACTTCGCGATCGCCGCAAGAAGCAACCAGCCAAACGGTCTCATAATCGGCGCCTGAAAGTGGGGCGCCGAACGCACGTTGGCCATCCATTCGCCAATCCAGCTGGGTCGCAACAGGATAGAGACGCCTAGGAGCAGAGCGATGCCCACCAGCACTCGAACCGCATCTCGAGACCGCGACCTTCCAAGAATCACAGGCAATCCGAAGTTTGGTTTGCAAGCGGCTATGATGCCGATCGCGGGAAGGAAGAACGACGCGGTAAGCAGGAGCGACCATTGCACAAGGTCGATGCTGACGAAGAACGTTATGCTGAGCAGGATGGGCCAGCGCGACCAGCCGTGACGTGAGATCGCAAAGGTGAAAATCCCTGCAGAGAGTCCAGCGAACAGCATGCGGGCCCACACAACAGGGAGGGGCGCAAGCGGGGCGGCAACGATGAGGGCCGGGAGCGGATAGTAGAGAGGCCATTTCCAGGCGAAGGCCGCGCCTGGGCCTATTTCGGCATACGGGTTTCGCCCGTCCAGCCAGGCGCGTGCCGCAGCCCACAGCTGATCGAAGTCGCTCGTGAATGAGGGCTGCGCCTGAGCGTGTGCCCTCACGTACAACGCTGCGAGAATTCCGATCACGCATGCGACACCCAACCTCACCAGATGCACGCGCGAAGTTGACGCCCGCTGGGTTGATTCAGTGGGTGGTGATGTGAGATTCACTTCGTGAGCACACTCGGTCGCACGATCACGTCGACACGGAACGAGTCGGGAACGAGCCGCAGCGACGCGAGGTCGAATCGGGGGTACGACTTGCTCAGCGTGCGTGTCGCGCTGGCGGGAATTGTGCACAGCGATGCGAAACCGATGTACCCTACCGCTCGCGACGGGTCGAGTGCGGCTGCTTCGCCTTCCTCACACTCTGACGCAGCGAACGGCGGTAGCTGAACACCGACGACCGGGCCGTAGCGGCGGAGGGTTTCGGCCAGCCCCTTCCATCCGGGGGCGGACGCCCCAACATAAAAGGTGTCGACTCCTGAGACGGAACCCAGATAGCGCATCAACACTGCGTTGACGCTTCGGAACACTATCGCCCGATCCGATGCCGCACGCGTCTGAGCTGCGCCCGCCGCGAAGCACGCGATCAGGACAGCAGCGGTGCTCCATCGCGCCCGCCCTCCCGCGCGATCAAGCCCAGAGGCCGCGATGGCAATTAAACCACCAAGTGTGATCAATGCCGGGAGATAGTAGAACCGATTGAAGTCTGGCCACGGCAAATATTCGAGTGCGATGAGTGCCGGGAAGAGCAAAGCGAGGATGAGCCATGCCTTCGACTCTCGACTCCTCTCAGCACCCGACATTCTGAAATGAAGGTGCCACCCGACGGCCAGTACACAGACGTAGCCAATGGTAAGAACCGTGAACAAAACTCCAGCGCTGCCAATGAACGGATCATAGGGAAAAAAGCTGAAAAGCCACGGCGGAATGATCTCCCACGGCGCCGACCCTGTGGTACCGTACTCGGAAGCGTACGCGGTCGAGTCTCTTTGTAGATATCCCCAAATCACAATCGCCGACGTCACCGACGCGGTGACCACGGCGGGCATGAGAACGCGTAGTCGCTGGGCCATAGATCGACGCTCCGCCGCGGGAACCGGCCACCAGTACAACGCAGCGGGGATGATCAGGCACGCAAGCATCATTTCCTTTGTTAAGCCGAGCAGGAGCACCAGCGCCGCCATCTGCAGGCTCGCAGAGCGTGAGGCTGTGCCACCCCGCGCATCAATGGCCAGGTTCGAGGCCCGAAGCACAAAAAGAACACCCAGCGGCTCCGCCACGGAGAGACGCACCCAGCCAGGGCTCGCGGTGGGTGCCACGAAGAACACTGCCGATGCAAGGGCCGCCCCCCGCCATGTGGCCCCCAGTTTCCGGTAAAGGAGGTAGGCCTCCCGAACAACGAACATGAAGAGCAGCACCCGGACGCCCTGCCACCCGGGGGTCCAGTCCTCGAACACGGCCCATTTCACAACAGTCGCGAAGTAGACCACAGGGTTCACTCGGCCATGACCCAGGTAATACTCGAACAATCGACCGAATCCGTCGGCCGGCGACTGAGCGGTCGCCAGTCTTGGAATGAATTCCGAGAAATCGAGAATATCGAAGGGAGCGGAAACCCACGGGCGGTACAACGCACAGCCGAATACAAGCGTCGCCATCATGACCAGCAGGAGTTCCTGCCGGGAGGGCGCCGGATGCGGAGTCTGGCCTACCTCGGAGGTCACGGCCCGAAATGTGCTAAGAGGTGAAGAGACAGGGCATAGAGCTGCCGCTGGCGATAAACGCTCGCAATCCGCACATTTGGCGCTTGCGGCGAGCCTTCGTGCGACGGTTCGACCCCGTTCTTTGTCGCATGCGGCAAAGCTTTCCCCGTCACCTTCGAGTCATGCTGCAAAATCAACGTATTCTGCTCACAGGAGGCTCGGGATTCATTGGAAGTCGACTCGCCGAGCGGCTCCTCGACGATAACGCCGTCGTTGTTTTTGACAACGGACATCGTGACTCCCTCAGCAACACCAAAGTCGCGCGCCACGAAAATCTCACGATCATACGAGGAGACGTGCTCGACCTCCAGGCTCTCAAGGTCGCAGCAGAGGGCGCGGACTACGTGGTTCATCTGGCGGCGATCGCCGGAGTGGACACCGTGCTGCGTATGCCGGTGACCACCATGCAGGTGAACATATTGGGTACGTATAACGCGTTGGAGGCGGCGCGGGAGCACGGGCAGGTGAAGCGGTTTATCGACTTTTCCACGAGCGAAGTTTTTGGCGTGTACGCCTACAAAGTGCGTGAGGGGGACATCACTTCGTTAGGGGCCGTGGGCGAGGCCCGATGGACCTACGCGGTCTCGAAGCTCGCCACGGAACATCTGGCGCACAACTACCACCGTCAATTCGGTCTCCCCACGGTCTCCATTCGACCATTCAACATCTACGGACCCGGGCAGGTAGGTGAGGGGGCAATCCACCGCTTCATTGTACAGGCCCTGAAGGGTGAAGACATTACGGTGCATAACGATGGTAGTCAAATCCGGGCGTGGTGCTACATCGACGATATGGTCGAGGGCATTCTGCAGAGTATGGAGCGGCCGGAGGCCGTCGGCCATGCGATCAATATCGGCAATCCCCGGAGCGTCGTGACCATCCACAATCTTGCGCATCAGGTCGCTCGATTGAGCAGCTCCGGGTCCCGAATCGTTCACAAGGAGTGGAACGAGCAGGACGTTGAACTGCGAATACCCGACATCGCCAAAGCTCGCAAGTTGCTTGGCTTCGAGCCGCAGGTTGATCTCGAAGAGGGGCTGCTGAGGACCATCGAATGGTATCGGCGCAATCGCGCGACTTGATCCGGCTCGCCCGGCCGGAACTCGGCGAAGCCGAGGAGGCGGAAGTCGCCGAGGTCCTGCGTTCGGGGCACCTTGTTCAGGGGCCTCGTGTTGCAAGGTTCGAGGCCGCTCTCGCCGCCCGGCTCGCCGCTCCGCACGTGGCCGCGGTCAGCAGTGGTACTGCGGCCCTCCATGTGGCCCTGATGGCATTGGGCATTGGCCGCGGGGACAAGGTCGCAGTGCCTACGTTCTCCTGGCCGGCGACGGCAAACGTGGTGGAGCTGATAGGTGCGACACCCATCTTTGTGGACATCGAGGAAACCACGTTTGGAATGGATCCCGGTCGTCTGGTTGAGGCGATTAATCTGCACGGCGATCTGCGCGCAGTTATGCCGGTCCATGCCTTTGGCGGCATGGCACAAATCCGGCAGATTACCGAGATAGCCGCACGTCATGGAATTCCAGTTGTTGAAGATGCGGCTTGTGCGTTGGGCGCAGAGCTGGACGGCATTCCAGCAGGCCTCTGGGGCGCCGCTGGCTGCTTCAGCTTCCATCCGAGGAAGGCGGTTACAACTGGCGAGGGGGGCGCCGTGGTTCTGGCCGAACCGGGGCATCTGTCCGCGGTGAGGGCCCTGCGCAACCACGGTATTGATCCTGACGCGATGAGCGTCGACTTCATTGTGCCTGGGTTCAATTACCGGCTGTCGGAAATGCAAGCCGCGATGGGGGAGATTCAGCTGACGCGACTGAAATCTCTGCTGACCGTCCGTCGCGCGCTTGCCGCGGTCTACCAGCAGCACCTCACATCCGTGCCCGTCGCAACGCCCGACGCGCTCTCACCATCGTCACACATATTTCAGAGTTACGTGGTTCTGCTTCCAGAAGGAACAAACCGCAAGAAAGTGATCGATCTCATGCGGGACAGTGGCGTGGAGACCACTATTGGCACCTACCACATACCCCTCCTTACGTATTACCGGAACCGCTACGGATTCTCAGCGGGCGATCATCCCGTCGGTGAGTCCATCGCCGAGCGGGCCCTTGCCCTCCCGATGCACGCGCGGCTCAGGGAAGCCGATGTGGAGCGCGTCGTCGTGGCATTGCGCTCCGCGCTGTGACGCCCGCCGGTGCAATGATCAACGGTATTTCGAATCCGGCGCGTGCCGTGGCACTCATGCGCAAGGCGATCGAGGTTCTCCAGCTTAATTTATCTGGCATGACCGTGGTGACCGAGGCGGGTAGTGGTGCTTTCGCGCTGACGCCGGTACTGGCCGCCATGGCCGGCGCGCGCGAAGTCCGCGCTCTGTCACGCACGTCGTCCTGGGGGACTCTCGAGGTCGTTCGCGATACCGTCGCAACCATGTGCCGCCTCGCGGGAACTTCGGGCGTCGAGGTGACTGAAAATCGCGAGCATGCATTCAGCGGAGCTCAGCTCGTGACCAATCTCGGCTTCGTGCGACCGATAGATGAATACGCGGTACGACTTGTGGCGCCTGATTCTGCCGTGTCCCTCATGTGTGAAGCGTGGGAGTGGCGACCTGGCGACGTGGACCTTGCCGCGTGCCACGCGCGGAACATTCCCGTGCTCGCAACCAATGAGCACGACCCGCAATGCAACACCTTTCGATTCAGCGGACCGCTGGCGGGCCTGGTGCTGTTCGATGCCGGTTTCGAGTTGCTCGATCTGAGGGTCGCGATCGTCGGCCAAGATGCATTCAGTGGAACGATTGCCCGCTGGCTTGAGCGCGCGGGTGCCTTGGTGCAGGCCTCGATCACCGGCGACACCGCGGACACGCAGCCTCTATTGCAGGATGCCGACGTGGTACTGGTCTGCGACTATGCGACGGACGAAATGGTTGTTGGACCCGAAGGGCTCGTGGATCCTGAAATGCTCGCCGCGGTCGCTCCAACGGCGACGGTGGTGCAGTTTGCCGGGCGCATCGACCCCGTAGCAATCGACGCTGCAGGACTGCGGCATTGGCCGAGTGCTCCGGTTGGCGCGCGACGAATGGTGAGGACATTCAGTGCACTCGGCGTAGCGCCGGTGATCACGCTGCACGCCGGTGGCCTGAAGGTCGGCGAGCTCGGTGTACGGGCATCCAGGGTCGGCGGGGATCTGGCTGCGGTCGAAGCCCAGGCCGCAGCTTATTCAACGCTTGTTCAGGTGGTACGGCCAACCGAAGGGGGTCCCACATTATGCTGACCCTGGGAGCGGTGGCGCCCGTGATAGCAGCTCGAGTGACTCGGGATGCAAGTTTTGCAACGCTTGGTTTTCTGCAGCACAATTGGCCGGATCGGCTGTCCTTTGTGGAAACGGAGGCGGCTCTTGAACGCCTCGTTGTAAGCACTGGAATAAGCTGCGTCCTGTGTCCCGCGGCGCTCGAAGATCGAGTACCGCGGCACTTGGGGGTGGCTGTGGCTGACTCTCCCAGGCAGGCGTTTTGTGATCTGCATGAACACCTGGCGAGCAGTACAGACTTTTATGGCCGCGTCGAGCCGACCACAATTGCCACGAGCGCCCAGATTCACGAGAGGGCGTTTGTGGCCCTGAGTGGCGTGCGCATCGCCGCCGGAGTGCGCATCGAACCTAACGCGACGATTCTTGAAGGTGCCGACATCGGAGAGGGCTCGGTGATTCGTGCTGGGGTGATCGTAGGATCGGAAGGCTTTCAGGTGAGCGTGTATCGGGGCCGCGCGCGCCGCCTCACGCACGCTGGCAGCGTAGTTATCGGAGCCGACGTCGAGATACAGAGCGGTTGCTGCATTGACCGCGCCCTCTTCGGAGGGGCCACCCGAATCGGAGACGCCACCACGCTCGACAAACTTGTTTACGTGGCACACCACGTCGTGCTGGGTCGCGGCTGCCGCATTGGAGCAGGTGCTTTACTCACCGGGAGTGTTCAGCTAGGCGATGAGGTATGGGTGGGACCCAACGCCACGCTGAGAGATGGAGTCACTGTCGGTGACCGAGCGCAGATAAGCTTGGGGAGCGTCGTCACCAGAGACGTGGAGGCAGATGCCCACGTGACGGGGAATTTCGCCCGGCCTCATGACCAATTCCTTGCGGGCCTGAGGCGCGATCGATCGTCATGACCCAGCCACAGTTGTCGGTGATGGTAATGGCCTACAACGAAGCACTCTCCCTCCGGACGACGTGCGGAGAACTTCTGGATTCCCTGCGTCGAGTTGGAGTGGTGCATGAGTTGGTGATCATCGATGACGGAAGCACCGATGGAACGGGAGCCATCGCAGATGCATGGGCGAAGGATCACCCCACGGTGCGCGTGATCCGTCACGAATCGAACCGCGGGCTCGGCGGTGTTTATCGAACCGGATTTCAGGAGGCGCTGGGGCAGTATCTAACGTTCTTCCCCGCCGATGGGCAGTTCCCGGCAACCATCATTGAGGACTTCCTCCCACGTATGTCGCGCGTCGACGCCGTCCTCGGGTATCTCCCCAATCGCACCGGAGGCGCCGGTGCTTTGCTTTCGGCGATTGAGCGCGCAGCTTATCGCTCGCTCCTCGGTCCGATGCCCCGGTTCCAGGGAATCATGATGCTCAAACGGGACCTGCTTCACGCAACGCCTCTCTTGTCCCAAGGTCGTGGATGGGCAATTGTGATGGAACTGCTTCTTAAGCTGCACCAATCGGGTGCGTCAACAGAAAGTGTGCCGACAGGAATCCGTCCGCGGGCGCACGGTGCCTCAAAAGTGAACAATTGGCGAACCATCCTCGCCAACTTTCGACAGCTGCTTGTCTTGCGTCGTCAGCTGCGCGGGGTTGTGACTCGATGACGGCAATTCACTGGCGTCCCTACCTCGCCATCGCGCGCCCCGATCACTGGTTCAAGAACGTCTTCGCCATCCCGGGAATCGTCGTGGCCCTCAGCACGGTGCCCCCGGTGAGCTGGCAGGACCTGGCCCGCAATACCCTCCTCGGCACCGTCGCCCTC
>JBGTBX010000274.1:0-14149 GCA_041749115.1 Gemmatimonadaceae bacterium | reverse complement strand
GTTCCGCATCGGCGCTGGGCCGTTCAGCAGTAGCGGGTCCGCATCGCCGCGGATGGCAGCCGGGCGCCCGTCCCGACACCCGGCCAGCAAGTATTGAGGGCGGCGGCGAGACGTCTCATAGTCTCTACGATGCGGCCAATCTCTTTCGGGACGGCATAACGACCAACGTTCACGTGCGGGTCCATTTAATAAAGCCGACCCGCCCGGGCCAACCCTCCTGTAGTGTATCACGGGCCGGGCGGGTTGGCCAGCCACGACGGCCCGGCATGTGCAACGTGCTGTTAGCTGGCGCGATCGCTAATCTCGACCAATGCCTCGCCCCCCTCGAGCAGCGTCACGACCCGGGCCCAGTCTCGCAGCAGAATGCGCCGGAGCGCTGCGTTGCTGGTGTTCCCACACGTGAGCCAAAGCACGCGGGGCGGCGGTCCGTGACGCGTCAGCAACTCCACAAGGCACGGTCCTTCGTCATGACGATCGCGTCGGCGGCGCGCGCTTGTGCAAAAATGATGGCGTCCTCCGCGCCCGCGAGCCCCAAGTCGCGGACGGCCGTCGCCTGCACACCATGGGTCGTGCGCATCCACGCTGCGATCTGCGGCGAGAACTGGGCGTCCGTCCAGAGCTGCACTGCGCGCGACGCCTTACGCGGCCAACACCGGGTGATCGAGTCGCCGGCTCGCAAACCGCAAGCACGACGTGACGTCAGCGAGTTCCAAGTCGGGCAACTCCTCCACCACCTGCGCGGCAGAGAGCCCCGAAGCCAGCAGGTCCAGCACATCGATGACGCGAATCCGGAGGCCACGCACGCAGGGGCGTCCACCGCACTGGTCGGGATTGACGGTGATCCGGTCCATCAGCTCCACTGTCTGGCCCATTGTGTCCCGATCGGGGGTGAGGGTACCCGCTCAAACTAACCCCGCAGCCCGTGTCCCGGCAGGCGAGGCGGCCCGCTACGATGGCCCTTAGTCGCAGTCCCCTCGCCGCAGGCGGGTGCCCTTAGGGCGCTGTCGGTCGGCGCGGGCTCCTTACCTGGGCCAATCAGTCACCCGGCCAGCTAACGTTTGAGTTCAGCTGCGCCGCGCTTGAAAAAAGCCCGGAGCGCAGCGGAGGGCTCTCAAAAGATTACGCGGCGGCAGCTGCAACGCCAGTTAAGCGGCAAGGAGGCGTCAAGCGAAACCGGCGCGCAAGAGTGCGAGGAGCGCAGGTGTTCCGGCCCCGTCGGGGAGCCGCTGCAGGTGGTTGATGAGGTGGGTCACATCCATGCCGATTGACCGGGAGGTGGCGTCCGTGGCGTCCGTCGCACCACTTCCGTGCGAGGACCCGAGCGCGCGCAATCCCGCGGCAAATTCGTCCAGATCCACTCCGACGCGTGCAACCTCGTTCCAGAAGCACGCGAGCAGAGCCGGATCCAACGCACTCCGAACCGATTCGGCGTGTTGCTCAGGTAGAGTCACTTTGGTCCTCCCTGACTGATTCTCGAACTGGCCGCTTAACTTTCTATTGGGTTGCATCGGTGCTGACCTCACCAGCTCCGAACACTGCGTAAGCCTACCCGTTGATTTCTATCAGAACAAGGCAGTCCATACCGAGCCAACCCACCGACGAGCCCATCCCCACCAGCGATAGGCTGCATTCCGTTCGGTATTAATAGCAATGATTCGCGAAAGGGAAACGTCGCAAAACGCCACGGCCCATCGGCTTCCGCAACCCGCACCCATCCACGCGCTGCCAAATATCACTGCACTCCATGCAGCGTTCCTCGGGCACGTCACGCCACTGCTCAGCACCAACCCGGATTGCGGCAATATCTGGCGACAAGCGCCAGCGTTATTTTCCTGGATATTACTGCGCAGCGTCTAGAAAGATCGGGCTGATCCCCACCTCCCGCCCCGCCCCCAATTGTCGGCGCACGCGAGGTCGGTAATCGCGACGGATCCTCGAGCGATCGATCGCCACTCCTATCCCGAAATTCCCGAGATTTGCCGTAGCGGAAGGCGCCGTCTGGCCCTGTTGCTCAGCATCGAGCACGATTCGATCTACAGTTCAACCAACTTCGTAAGTAACGTCTGCTTCTTCTGCGAACGCTCCCATTAATCTGTTGTGGAGCCTCGGCAGTCCATCACCGGCGAGACAAACACGATCCTTGCGTCGTAAGCCATTCTTCGGCGGCGGCGGAAACGCGGTCCGTCGGCGACGGCCAACCGCTCGGAAGCGCAACCGTGATGTCCGGGTTAAGCTGGTCACCATACGACTGCCCCCGACGATCTGCATTGTGACCGGTCGTGACTACCATGTTGGCGCCGTCCGCCAACCGCAACCCACGATTGACGGTCGCAAAACCTGCCGAGCGACTTCCGAAAGTCTTTGAGTTCGGCCTGCCCGCAAATGCGATCACCACTGCCTCGCCCGAGCTGCCGGTACCGCCGTCGAACAGGACCGCGATCGGAACACCTGGATTGAGCGGCTGCACCGGTGATACAGTCACGCGGCTTATCGTATCGAGCTTACCGGAAACCGAGAGAATGCCTGCCACTCCATCGCGGTAGTACCAGCGCTCTGACAACGGTTGACCACCAAAGCTCCCTACGATAGTGTCGCCGAGTAGTGGTCCAATCCCCGCGAGCATGGGCCACATATTCCCTCCTCCGTTCGCTCGCACATCCACAATCCAGGCGCAGGCGCCCGCTGCCTGCAACGTCCCCACCGCCCCGTGTAACGAGTCCGCAAGCGCGATGCCGCTGCCGCCACGCTGCGGCACGTGGATGTACCCGATGCCTCCGGCGATCATCCTGGAGACTGCGCCGGGGGTAGAGACCTGAAGAAAGGAATGTTTGTTAACACGCCGCAGCGCCCAATCAATCGCAGGATACGTGTCGTACGGCCGCTGCGCGCCGCGCACAAGGAGCACCGCGCTGTCTCGCACCACGGGCCACGCAACGCGAGTGCCGCGCAGGACGGTCTGTTCGATTGAATCGAGGGCGACGTGCAGATATGCAAGAGCCTCCGCACTCGTTTGAGCCTCACGACCGACCGGTACCGGCGTGGGCCTGGAACCGGCAGCGCAGCCAACCGCAAGCAACGTTATGGTCACGCTGCGGCCGACTTGACGGCAAGAGGAAAGGTTCATCTGTGGACGAGCCAGGGGACGCGGGTACGAAGGCAACGCACGAACAACGTCCAATTGACAAGTCAAACAAAGGAAGGGTTGCGCAGCGTAGCTTACGAGTTCAGCTGAGACGCATTGAATACAATCGGCGCACCGCAGCGAAAGCCGAAGCGGCGTTCACTATCCCCGCTCACCGTCTGTCGAATGTCCCCACTTTCTTCGTATCGATCTTGAACATCTCCGGTCGATACCACGGCGTGTCACCGTACGGCCGTTGCGTGGGCCACAGTTCATTCAACGAGTTCCCATCGTACAACACCCCGCCCTTCATGACGAACCGGATGTCGACTGTATTACGTATGTTGTCCAACGGGTTCGTGTTGAGCACCATCAGGTCGGCCAGCTTACCCGTTGTGATGGAACCAACGTCGCTATCGATCCCGAGAAATCTGGCACCGTGCTGAGATGCGATCTCAAGCGCCGTCATGTTCCCCGTGGCCTTGGCGAGCAGCCAAACGTTCCAGTGTGAGCCCAGTCCATGCTGCTGTCCGTGAGCCCCAACTGCGGTGGTGCCACCAGCGGCCACAAGGTCAGCGATCGACTGCGCCATGATATCCTTGGAGTAGTCGGTCTCAGGGCGTTGTACCACGCGACGCGTATGCGGTATGAGCATGCGCCACGGCAGCCATTGTTGCTGCTTGGCATCCAACCACACCGGGCTCTCCTGCCAGAACCACTCTTCGTTCCAGGCGCTAAAACCGCTCAGGAGCGGTGTGTTCGAGTACACATAATTTGCTTGCGCCATGAACGTGATGACATCGGAGTACAAAGGCGACTGCGCCTGTGTATGCTCGCCGCCGGTGTAACCGTCCATCACCATGCCAAGTCGGTAGTTCAGATCATCGCTCGCCTCGGCTGTGACGCGCACGCCTCGCGCTCGCGCCGCGTCGGCGATCCATTGGCGCTGCTCGCGCGTGGGTTGCATGTACTGTTTAATCATCGTAGCGCCCCACGACATACGTCGCTCAATCTCGACGACTGCGTCCTCGCGGGACCCTACGCCGTTGGTAAGCCCGGCGTCGCCGGCGTACATCGCCTCGGCGGTTGAGAAGACACGCGGACCCACCATCTCGCCGGCCTCAATAAGATCGGCGGTGGGAAACACTGAATTGGACGTCGAAGCCGGATCGCCGGTGGTCGTAACGCCGTAGGCAAGGTAGATCGCCGATTCAAAATTCTGGCGTGGCATCATCCCTATGAACTCGAAGTGATGATGTGCGTGCGCATCAATCCATCCAGGAATAACCGTCTTGCCTGATAGATCAATAACGCGACTCGCACCCGCGGTACTGCACTTATCTACGCAGGAGATCCGGCCGTTGGTCACCACGATCGTCCCTTTCTGGATAACGCGTTGCTGATCAAGAGTCACGATGCGCGCGTTGACCAGCACGATGGTGCCAACCGCCACGGCACGCGGCGCCGTCAATTGTACATGCACCGTATCGGCGCGCTTCGCGAACACGTTGTACGACACCACGCGAGTGCCGCTCACAAAATCCACCACGCTATCCGATCGCCACGTGGGGTAAAGACCACCGGTGACACTGAGAGCCGTGGCTGGCAGCTCACCGTCACGTCTGGCGATCTTTGGCACCGTGGTCCCGACGCGGTTTAACGGCAACGGCGAGAGATACACGTTCCCCCCCTGCATGAACGCAACCCACCGCCCGTTTGGCGACACCGCCGCGTCGTCGGCATCCTTGATGCTGGCGTGCACCCTGCGATCCGTACCATCAAGGCGCGTAGATGCCAGTTCAATGCCGCGCGGCGCTGTCCCGAACGCTTCGCCCGTGCCGAAAGTGTTGCTCACGGCCCAGTACACTCGCCCGTCGGTCCCGACGGTCGGTCGCAATTCCACGCCGCGGGTCCCACGGCGGGTGGTTTGCGCGACATCGACTTCGGCGCCGGCTTCACCCGCGCTGGAGAGGACCGCGGCGACACGAACAACATCGAACCAACCACTCCGTTGAACAGTCGAGCCACGCGCCGACGCACCGCCACCGCGGGCCACCACGATCTCGCGGCCATCGGGTGTCCACGTTGGATTCATGTACTCACCAAACTCAGTCGTGAGTCGCTGTGGCATGCCACCGTCTGCATTGGTGACGTCCGCGCGCCAAAGCGCTCCCCGATTAACCGAGTCAACCGTGGTGAACGCTATGCTGCGGCCATCGGGTGACCAGGCAGGCTGAAACTCGAACGGAGTGAATCGCGCCGAGGTGAGCCGCCGAGGTGTTCCGCCTGGCAGCGACTGGACCCAGATGCGCCCCAGCGCCTGAAAAGTTAGCTGGCGACCGTCGGGTGACGTTGAGGCCCATCGCAGGTAGCTAACGCTGAGAGGACCGTCACTGATACGGCGCGTCGCGCTCGCCTGTTCGGAGATGGTTCGTTGAACAGGTGCCGAGAAAGGAATCGTGGTTACGGTGCCGTCGGTAACCTGCACACGGCGGATCTTGCCTCCCTGGTGGAGCACGATGCTCTGCCCGTCAGCTGCCCACCGATACATGGGATACGATCCATCCACTGTATAGCCGGCTTCGGAGAGATCCATCTCTACGGGATCCATCAGCAATCGTTCAGTACCCAACCTGAGGTCTCGAATCCAGAGTGCGCTCCGCGGACCGAAGCGTTGACCTTTGTACTCCAGCGTTCCACCCGGCACCTTACGGATGAATGCAAGCCAGCGTCCATCAGGACTTGGCTCTGCGCCGAAGGCGCCACCGCTTGAGCCGCGAATCTGCTGCCCTTCCCTGCCACGTGTGATCTCTCGCACGTCGCCTGTCTGCAAGTCGAACCGCTGCAGCTGAACGTCCCCGCCGAGTGCGTTGGTTCGCCCGACGTAGTCGGATGATGAGCTGGCGTAGACATCGTAATAGAGGTAGCGGCCATCGAAAGAGATTGAGGGACGAGACGGGTGACGACCTTCCTTACCCTGCACAACCGTTACACCGGCGCCGCCATCGCGATGGTACATGACCAGCCCGTCGGTCTCGGCATCCTCCTGCACGACCACGATGTATTGATTGTCAGCCGTCCATTGCGGAAACAACATGCGACTACGCGGCGCGTCTGCGACCTGGCGGGGATTCGCGCCGTCCGCGTCCATGACCCACAGATTAAAGTCACCGCCTGCTCGATCTGACACAAACGCGATTGACTTGCCATCCGGCGAGATGCGAGGATGAAAGTTCGACGCGATTCCACTCGCCTGAGTGAGACTCGTCGCAGTGCCGCCGGTTGCCGGCATCCGATACACGTGACTTAGCAGATCAAAGACGATGAATGAACCGTCGCGAGAGATATCGACGCTGGTCCAGGTTCCTTCGGTGGCGGTGAAGTCGATCTGCCTGGTGCGTCCTCGCGGCTTAGTAACATCCCAATCGCCGTCGCTCGGTGTCGCAGCGCTATCCACTGACGACTGCGCGCGCGCAACCGGAGTTGCCAGAAGACCGCAGGCCAAAGCCGAAAGGAACGGAAAGGTGAACGCGGCGCGCTTGGGCATGGATGGTTGCAGAATTGGTAGTAGGAACGCACTGAGAGTAGATGACCTGCGAGCAACGGGAGTTTGAAGCTCTGGCTGGACGAGCGGCTCCGCTCGCATCACACCGGCACACCCCGGGGCGCATTACGGCGCCTTCCTTTGAGTGAGTGTTTCGCCGATCGCTTCGACATTCCGGATGATGTAACCGGTGCCTCCGCCCGGCTCGGCAGTTCCACCGCCTTGCGGAGAATGAGCGCGAATTCTTCGTCGCTATAGATCCGTTGATCATCCGCCATTTCTGACTTCTCCTCCCGGGACACCTCGCAGCTGGGCGCGTCGCAAGCTTGCGGCAGTCAACAGCAGGGGCGACAAGAGCGAGTATCGCGTTGCGCGGCGAGTCGTGCCAGCCCCCAACGTCGGCCTGCCAGCGACGGCGGACGCGTCTGGTCCGAAAGCTTACGGGCACTGGCACGATCGCTAGTCGTCGATCACGGCGCTGATGGCCGGCGCGCCCTATCGAGTGAAGTATCAGCCCGACGCCATGAGCGAGGATGATTGGTCCGAACAGCACCAGACGCAGTGCTTCTACGAGTAGCAGGACAGCCGAGCCAACCACAATCGCGACGCCGAGCGCGGAGTTAGTTTCTTGTCATGGGAGAGACGCTCAATCGGGTGACCGCTGCGCTGGCAGACCGCTACCGCGTCATTCGTGAGATCGGCGCAGGCGGCATGGCAACCGTTTACCTGGCCGAAGAATTGCGCCATGGCCGAGAAGTCGCCATCAAGGTGCTGCGTGCCGAGGTGGCAGGAGCGCTTGGTGCCGATCGGTTCCTGCGCGAGATCTCGGTTACGGCCAAGCTCGACCATCCCGGTATACTTCCACTTCTCGACTCTGGTAACGCCGACGGCATCCTGTTTTACGTGATGCCGTTCGTGCGCGGTGAATCGCTGCGCGCCCGACTGTCGCGCGAACGTCAACTTCCGGTCGACGACGCGCTCAGCATAGCGCAGGCGGTGGGTGACGCGCTCACCTACGCGCATGCGCGGGGCATCGTGCATCGCGACATCAAGCCCGACAACATTTTGCTATCTGGCAATCAGGCACGCGTGGCCGACTTTGGCATTGCGCGGGCGCTGACAGAAGAAGGTGGCAACACGCTCACCGGCACCGGTACTGTCGTCGGGTCGCCCGCATACATGAGCCCCGAGCAAGCCGCCGGCGATCGCGAACTCGACGGGAGGAGCGATGGATACGCCCTCGGGTGCGTCCTCTACGAAATGCTCGCCGGACAACCACCGTTCTCGGGTCCGAGCCACGAAAGCCTGTTGCGGCAGCATTTGGTCACCCCACCACCGGAGGTGAGACAGCTGAGGCCGCTCGTATCGCCGCACGTCTCGCAGGCACTCTCGCGCGCGATGGCCAAGTCGCCAGCTGATCGGTTTCAAACACCAACGCTATTCACCGATGCGCTCCGCGGTGCGACGTCGGACGAGAAGTCGTCGCATGTATTATCTGCCTCGGCGAAACGCAGCTTGCGCAACTCAAGCGGGATCGCGTGGTTTGCGGTCCTGGCGCTCGTCATCGCCGCCATCGGCATCTATATCAAGCGCCCGTCTTCGTCGCCGGTCACTTCGCGCCCGCTCATTGCCGTATTGCCGTTCCGCAACATCGGTGCGCCGGAAGACGAATATTTCGCCGACGGCCTCACTGAAGAGATTACGTCGCGCCTTTCAACGATTTCGTCCATTGGCATTATCTCTCGCTCTACAGCGCTCAGCTATAAGGGCTCTACTAAGCCACTACGCGAGATCGCGAAGGAGCTGGGTGTAGCGTACCTGCTTGAAGGCACGGTACGTACCGAGCGCATGCCCGATGGCACCGGACAGGTCCGCGTCACGCCAGAACTGATGAAGGCTGATGCCGCCACACCGCTTTGGACCGATCGTATGACCGCCGGGTTGGCACCGGGTGAGTTGTTCAAGGTGCAGGCGCAAATCGCAGAGCAGGTGGCCGGTGCACTTAACCTGACGCTCCTCTCTGGCGAGAGGCAGGCGGTGCAGCGTGTGGAAACGATCGATCGTGAAGCCCACAACGCGTACCTGCAAGGGCGATTCAGCCTGGCGAAGGCCTCGGAACAGGGGCTGAACGACGCCGTCACCCACTTTACGCGGGCGGTCACTGCGGATTCCGCCTACGCTCGCGCCTGGGCCGGATTGTCTGACGCCTACGCGAGCATGCCGTACTTTCCGCAGGCGAGGTTGTCCCGCTCAGTTGCGTTCGCCAAGGCCGCTGAGGCTGCCGCCCGCGCTATCGCATTGGATAGCACGCTGAGCGAGGCCCATGTCTCGCTGGGATCCGTGTTGTCCGATGGCAACTGGCGCTGGGCAGACGCCGAGCGGGAGTACGATATCGCGCTCCGACTGGATCCCGATAATGCACTGGCACGGGTCCGCCGCAGCGCGCTGATGTCAGCGTTGTCTCGCCACGAAGAGGCCGTTGCCGAGGCCGAGCGCGCGGTGCAACTCGAACCGGCGTCGCCCAGCGTGAGACACAACTATGCATCCGCCCTCGCGATGGGTGGTCGTCTCGACGATGCGATTGCCAGTGAACGCGTCGCACTTACACTCAATCCCACTTACATATTCTCGCGCATTTGGCTCGGCGAGATTGCCGCGATGAAGGGTGACTTTGGCACAATGGGCCGCGAACTCGGATCGGTGCCGGCGCTCTCCGAGATCGGGCGAGCCTTAACGGTCATGAGTACGTCATCGGCGTCGCGACTATCGGTTATTCAAGCTATCGGTGCGATAAAGTCGCCAAACGTCGGCCTGGATGCTGCTCGCAAGGGATGGCTCTACGCCGCCATCGGCGAGGTCGACCTCGCGTTGGCTGAATTCGAATCGGCCATTCGCCTTCGCTACGGGCCGTCGGCACTGCAGTTCCCGAGCGTCAAACGCGCCCTTGGATCATCGCCGCGCTACACGGCCATGATGCGTACCGTCGGACTCGCCAAGTAACCGGGCACGATTGGTCTCGTGCGGCGGATCCACCATTCAGCCGCCGTCAGCGTCAAACCCCAGCCGACCCAGATTGAGATCAGAAACACCGATTGAATGCCGACACCCGCCGGCGTGAGGGCAATGTCGATGGGCAGAATAACCAGGCGCACGCTGGAGATTCCGACGGCGGCCGCGACGGTTCGAATCATCCACTCGGCGCATGGTGCAACGTCGTCCAAGGGTACGCAGCGAATCGACGGTCGACCCGCGCGGCTTCCGTTGCACGAAGGACGGGGTTCGGCTCCGTGAGACCGAACACCCCCAGCACGCTCGACCGCAGCGGCTCGAGTCGCACGGCGAGGTCCGCCACAAAGCTCGCGCGTAGAACGGCAGCGCCGATCCCCACGATGATGAGCAGTATGAAACCAGCCCACACGGAGATCAGCACAAGACGCGAGATCGGGTGCCGCTGGTGCGCAACGGGTTTCATAAAGAGTCCCGGACGTACAGCGCCTTGAGATCGTGACCCGTGAAGTCCCTCCAACGACGTTGGCGTGTCCTGAACAATTGTGTTCCGGTAATGTATGCGTCTTCAGCAGCAAAAGTGAATGAACTTCGGGAAAGTCATCGCGTCGTTTAGCATTGGCGACAGCGGAATCGCAGGCATTCCTGCGCGCTCCAACATTCCATCGGCGAGCGCGACATGCGCGTCGTCTTGCTTACTCGACCTCAACTTTCAGTGCACGCTCGACCGTCCGGCCCAGCGCGAGTTGCGAAAGCGCTGCCAACGCCGTATTCAGGGGAAGGTCAGATCGTGTTGGCGATTCGTGATTGGCATGCCGATCGTTGCACACGACCATGAATTCACTCAAACCCGCGAGGCCCCATGATCGATCTTGCCGCACTCGGTGAGACCTTCAAGCGCACTGTGCTGGCACTTACCAAACGCCCTTCGCTCGGGCGCAGCACCGCGACCAGTACCGCGCGCATTACGAATGGCCTTGCGTGCGAAATTCAGGAAGGTCCGTGGAAACTCACCGCTGATATGCCGGTTCAGGTGGGCGGAACGGCTTCGGGACCAACGCCAGGTGTCTTTGGTCGGGCCGCGCTGGGTAGCTGTCTGGCGATCGGCTATGTGCTTCACGCGGCTAAATGCGGAGTGAACGTTTCCGGCGTTGAGGTCGTGGTAGAGGCCGACTATGACGACGGCGCGCTGTTTGGTGTTCAGGACATGCCGGCCGGGTATTCGGAGGTGCGCTATGCGGTCACCATTACCAGCGATGCGCCCGACGAAGACATTCGACGCATGGTCGATGATGCCGATGCGCACAGCCCGTATCGCGATGTGTTCAGCAGGGGGCAGTCGCTGGTGCGCTCGCTGCGCATTATTCCGAGCGCGCAATAATGGCGACGCACGCGGACTTCCAACGCCGTGTGCAACGCTACGGATGGGATAAGGCTTCGGCGTACTACGAGGAATACTGGAAAGCGGCATTGGCGCCTGCGCAGCGCGCGCTGTTGGACTATGCGGCGTTGCAGCCGGGAGAGCGCGTACTCGACGTTGCCTGCGGCACGGGGCTGGTCACGCTTGATGCCGCGCGTGCCGTTGGTCCGACAGGGCAGGTGCTTGGCACCGACTTGTCGAGTGCCATGGTGGAGGCAACGCAGGCTGCGGCTAACGGAGCTGGACTGCTTAATGTCACGACCAGGCGTGCCGACGCCGAATCACTTCCATCCGACATTGGCACATTTGATGTCGCCCTGTGCGCACTTGGACTGATGTACGTTCCTCATCCGGTGCAGGCGCTGCGGGAAATGCGTCGCGTGCTCCGGCCGGATGGCCGGTGCGTTGTGGCGGTGTGGGGCCAACGTGACCGGTGCGGTTGGGCGGAGATCTTCCCGATCGTTGACCATCGTGTCGCATCGGAAGTGTGTCCGATGTTCTTTCAGCTGGGAGGCTCAGGAGCGCTCGAGCATGCGTTCGAGTCGGCCGGATTTGTCACCGTTGAACTGTCACGGATCTCCACCGTCTTGCACCATGCCTCCGGCGACGATGCCTGCGGAGCGGCATTCCTCGGCGGGCCGGTGGCGATGGCCTACTCGCGATTCGACGAGCAGTTGCGCACTGAGGTGCGCGAAGAGTATCTGGAGTCCATTGCGCCGCACCGCACCGGCGACGCCTACGCCATTCCGGGCGAATTTGTCATTGCGATAGGGCGAACGACATAGTCGCTTCCCGTGGAACGCATCGGTGAAATGATGCGCCCACTGATCATGTTTGGTGGGCATAACGTATGAGTTCAGCTGCGCCGCAACTAAATAAAGTCGGCCGCAGCGCAGCGAAGGCCGACGTACCGATCCACTCCGGGAGGGGCGAGCAATCACAAGTCCTTCCCTATCGCCGCCGTGTAGTTCACGACCGCATGATCTACGAGAGATCGCATTTTGACCTCTCCCCGTCGAAATATCGGGAAACGCAGCCAGTACCTCACGATCGATTTGAAACGGTATTTTCGCACGAACGGGGCCGAGGGATTGACGACGGCCGGCTCTGTTTCACTGACGAATACCATCGTACCGGTGTGGCGATACAGAACCTCCGGCGGAAGCATCGTCACGAGGTCAGCGCCGTCCACGTATCGAAAGGTCGGCACATTCGCAAGCAGATCAACAAATGCCTGATTCCCTACGCGAGGCGACCCGAAGGTAACGAGTCGATCTGACTTCATGCCGGTTCGTTGAGCCACCGCGACCGTCGCCAAAGCGGCGCCAAGACTGTGACCAGTGAACCACACCGGCAAGTCGCTCAAACCCTTCAAGACCCCCTCAATGTCGGCCCAAACGATCTTGAGAGCGGCCTCGAATCCACGATGCACCCGCCCCCCGGCCGGAAAATCTACAAGAGGAAGGTTTACGTCCGCTTTGATATCTGCGTGTTCGTCGGGTTGGGTCCCTCTGAACGACACCACGACGTAGTCCGCGCCCCGGGCGACAAACCCTTGCGTCCCTCCCCGGTCCACGGTTTTGAGCAATTCGACTCCAACACTTTTGAGAACGTCGGCCAACGACTCGCTATCCAGGTAGGCGCTGTGAGCGAAGTTGCACAGGTGCCATGCTTCGGCGGCGGTGACGTCAACGGTCGTTAAGTCACAGATTGGCAGTTCACCGTTCACCCGAAATGGACGAAATCGTTCCGGGTGGTACAGGGCCTCTCTGGTATAGTTGAACAACATCTCAACTCCTCATCTGCGACGCGCCAGCGCCGATCACCCGATAGTTGATCACGACGTCGCCGCGCGTGAACGATTGATCCGGCGCCTCGGCCAGCGCGGTGACCGTCGCGGCCGCATCTGCGGCCGCCGCTGAATCAACTGCAGCGTCCTTCGACTGGGCGCACGCCGAGTACACCAACGCCGGGGATGCGACGACCGCGACACGTTCGGAACCGATCATGCCTCGCTCCAGAGGGGGAGCCAAAATCTGCTCGCGCCCTGGAGCGGGGGCAAGTTCGTCAGATGGCCATTGCGCGGCCACGAGCACGAACCTCAGCCAGTTCTCTTGAAGCGGGCGTCGCGCGGCCGCATATTATTGCGCGTCCAGCCCGTGTCCAATCCCAGGAGGCCCAGATGCATCTGATCGTAGGAGCGTCCGGCACGTTAGGCACTCGCATCGCGCGCCGTCTGCTGGCTCGAGGAGTCAATGTTCGGGGCGTCTCACGCGACGTCGGTAAGCTGGAGACACTACGCGGACTCGGTGTAAGCCCGGTCCTCGGAAATCTCAGATCATCGGAGTGGATGCCGGCAGCGCTCGAAGGCGTTCGCGTGCTCATTCTGAGCTCGCATGGCCTGGTGCCGCCGACGCGCCATAATCATCCCGGCGAGGTCGATGACCTCGGCAATCGCCGAATTATTGACGCAGCGCAAAAGGCCGGGGTCGAGCACGTTGTATTCGTTTCCGTCGCACCAGTTGCCGGGCAGCCAACCCTTTTTGCCACGGCCAAGCACGGTGTCGAAGCGTATTTGAGAAACAGCGGCGTCGGATATACCGCGGTCCGGCCGACCGTTTTCATCGAAACGCATGGAGTCATTCTCATCGCTGAGCCGCTTCGAGCTAAAGGATCGGTTGTCTTCTTCGGACCCGGATCGACCTCGCTGAACTGGGTCTCCGCGGAGGATGTCGCGGAGTACGTGGCGCGCATTGCGGTCGAAGCCCCACGTAACCGCATTGACACGATTGGAGGTCCGGACAACCTGACACGGCTTGATGTACTTGCCATCGTCGAGCAGGCGCTCGGCAAAACAGCGCGTCGTACTCATGTACCGATTGGTGTAATGCGTGTTATGCGCACGGTGGTTGGGGCCGTTCATCCAGGCATGAAGTACCTGCTTGACATGGCGGTGGTTGAAGCGGAGGCGAATGACGGCTCGTCTGCGCAGCCGCTCGACTGGACGGGGGCGACGACGGTGGCGGACGTGGTTCAGCGCTGGGTATCGACGGCCTCG
>JBGTBX010000273.1:0-4571 GCA_041749115.1 Gemmatimonadaceae bacterium | reverse complement strand
GGCGGCGCCGCCGCCTGCGCCAGCAGCGCGCCCAGCGCTCCCTGCGTGACGATGTCCATCTACGCGACCTGAATGACGGCCGGGGAAGAAGCAATCGTGCTGCTGCCCGTGCCCGTGCCCATGCCCGAGCCCGAGCCCGAGCCCCTGGCCCTGCCACGATCTCGGACGGGCAGGGGCACGGGCACGGGCGGGGGCTGGGGTGGAACCGGAACAGCACTCGGCCTGCCGACCTCCGACGCCTCGCCCTGCGCGCGACCAAAAAGCAAATCGTGCCACAAGCTCGAGCAGCTCCTGTCACGCTCAGCGTGCCGATCGCCAGGGTCTTGAGTAAGCAAGGTAAGCAACACGACCGGGCGCATCTGTCACCACTTCCGCTGAAACTCGCTGATCACGTCCTCGGGAGAGAGGTTCAGGTAAATCTGCGTCGTGCCCAAGTAGTCGTGCCCGAGCAACCGCTGCAGAGTCGGCAGGCTGATTCCCTTCTGCACCGCGGTCACGGCGAAAGTGTGACGCAGCACGTGGGGGGTGACGGGGCGGGCGATGGCGGCGCGGTTGGCGACTCGCTTGACCAGCCGCTGCACCGTGCGCGGGCACATGCCCAAGCCATCGTGCAGGGAGAAGTGCGGCTCGAGCAGCGCACGCACGCGCCCCGACAGTGGCAAAATGCGTCGCTTGGAGCGGGTGCCCCACGGCCCGCCCTTGCCGTAGATGATCAGCCGGTGCTGCTGCCAGTCGAAGTGCTGCCGCCGCAAGCCGGTCAGCTCCGAGACCCGCAATCCGGTGTCGAGCAGCGTCCACACCACGATGCGTTCGTCATGGGTCTCGCAGGCGTTGGCGAGATTGCTCGCTTCACTCTGGGTGAGCGGCTCGCGCCGATATCGGTAAGGCATGTCGCAGCCGAGAGCAGGGCGCGTGCCACGATCAAGCGCCTCGCAGGTCTCGCCTGAGTGCATGAGGGCGACCGCCTGCCGCATGTTGCGCACGGCAGCGGCAGACGGCGCGGCACGAGTCGGGCGCCGCTGCTTTTCTACTTGCACAAAGGATTGCGACTGCGATAGACGGTTTGTGTCGCAATCGGTGCAGAAGGCGGCCCCATGACGCAATCGGTGGTCAGATCCGACGAAATCAAGCGCTTCCGATGGGTGGCCTTCTGCGAAGGAGTCGCACTTGGGGGTGGGACGCGACTGCGAGCGCGTTCCGTGAACACACCGCGCGCACTCGCACGCGCCTAGAACACTTAGGCGCCGAGTGTCGTCCGCTGCGGCGCTCCAAGGAGGATTCCGATGCAACACCGTCGCAGTGTCATGGCCGCGCTAGGCCTTCTGTGCCTGACCAGCGCAGCTTCGGCGGGCGTCGTCGACAGCCCACTGCCGGCACCCTTCACCAAACACGTGTTCACCGTACCAGGGCTCGCGTCAATCGGTAACCTTCGCCATTTCTTTTCTTGCACGAATCTCGACTCAGTATCCGTAACCATCGGCGTAGAGCACTTCGGCTCTTTGGGTGGGGGGCCATGCAACGATGTCGTCGCGGACTCCCTCAGCGTCGCGCCCGGGGGAACAGCGGTGTTCGGGACGGGCGCATCACCGAACATGGCCGTCGATTCGCTGCTGTCCTCGTTGTGCGGCCATAGCTCCGCGCGAATACTAGCGACATCCAAGAAGATTGCTTGCGACGCATTCGTAATGGATCCGCTGAACTCACCGCCAACGTCTGGTTGGCCGCTCAGAATCATCGCGAAGACGAAGCAGAAGGCGGCCAACTGACCGGAGGCAGGGGTCGAAGACATGAAGAGGTTCACGATCAGGGGGGGAAGATGAAGTCAGCAATTCGCGCTCTTGTGGTTTTTGCGGGTTGGTCCGCACTGAGCGTCGCGGACGCCGCGCGCGCCCAGATCAACAGCCCACCGCCGACGCTCATGGGCCAGCCGTCGTCGCACATCTATTCCGTGCCGGGCGTGACGAACATCGGGGTGGTCGGAACCTTCTTCGCATGCACCAACACAACCAGTGCCAACATTCGTGTAGGGGTCGAAATCTTTGGTGCGGCGGGCGGCGGGGCATTTAACGATCCCAGCGCGACGTCGCTCGACATTGCCCCTGGTGGGACCCGGCTTTTCGGCACGACTGCCACAGTGTCGTTCAGCATCGACAGTTCCCTGGGCCCAGGACTCGTCAGCAAGGGATCCGCCCGCATCCTGGCGACGGAATCCAAGGGAATCATCTGCAGCGCCTTCCTTGCCGATCCCGGCAACGCACCGCCGACCTCGATGGCCGATCTGACAGTCGTCAAGAAGACGAAGCAGAAGGGCGATTAGCGCCCCACCGTCGCCTGTCAGCCTGAGACGCGACAATTGCCATGCCCGAAGGCTTCTTGACGGTTACGGCACGTCGAACGCTGCCTTGATGGCTTGGTTCAACTCCGCGACCTTGTCGGCGTCGCAGGCACCCATCAGCCGCTTCAATCGTTGGCGCGGAACCGTGAGCACGTTGTCGAGGTTCGCGACACAACGCACGGGCAGTCCCTGCCGGCGGCCAAGGACCACTTCCGTCGGGAGTTGCCGAATCGTCCGGGTCACCAGCGCGACCACGACAGCGCCAATGGTGTTGACGACTGCATCCCGGGTCAGAATGACGACGGGTCGGGTACCGACGGGTGGAGGCAGTTCCGCCCACCACACTTCGCCACGCTTCACGCGTCGCCGGCTTTCCAATCAGGCATGGGCGGCAGCTCACTCAGCAATGCGGCTTGCACCTCGGCGACGTCGTTCGCATCAACATCTGTGATGGCGGCGGTTTCGAGGTACTGCCGTATGGCTTCCTCCACGAGCGCGCGCACGTCACGCCCCTGGGTCTTTGCCAGGGTTCGGAGCTGTTCCTCCACGCTGGCGGGTAGCTCGATGCTCACGACGCCACGTTATCCCGGCCTCACTGAGGCTTCAAGGTAAAGGAGGTCGCGCGTCGTCTTCCAGGCTGAACAGCGACGAAATGGCGTGATCCTCAACGCTGAAGAGAATTGACGAATCGCTCGCGGCCACCGCAGTGTTGCGGTACACTTTTGGCCGGAGGCGATCGATCGAACCATGAAGTCCAGAGGTGAGAAGCAGGCGGACAACGGCCGTCGTGGAGGGCAGCGGCGCGGGCGGCCCAAGGTTCCGCTTCGCCCCAATCCCAGAGCAGCGAAGAAGGCGTTCGAGCAGCGCTCCCCGGATTTGGCGATAGATCCGACACTTTTTCGCCTGGTCGGTGTCGATCCTCCACTCAGCCTCGGTGCCGAAAAGACGGCAGTTCGCGAGGCGCTGGGCGATCGGTTCGCGACGGAGTGACGGCAATCCTTGTAGACCGTTCGAGGGATGCTGAGCGGCTTTCGCATCGCCGCGCTCGATCGCGTCGCGATCGAAGCAGCCTACGAAAGCGATCTGCCTGATTTCGAGGATGCTCTGCAGTTCGCAGCGGCTGAGGAATCGAAAGTGGATGCGATCGTGACTCGCAACAAGAAGCACTTTCGACAGCCCGATATCCCAGTCTGGAATCCCGAAGAGGCGGTCGAGGCGATCCGAAAGGCGTAAACCGTTACGTTGGTACTCTCGTCGGACGCGCGAGCCGCCCAAATCGCGCCGCCGTTCAGGATGCAGGGCGACGACAGACCGGGGAGTGCCCCCCGCCTTTCTTTCCCGTCCGCGATGCGTGCAGCTACTTCTTAACCATCGAGGCTGTCACCGAAAATTTGCCCGTCATGGTACCGCTAGAAAGCGCCTCGATCTCAACGATCAAAGGCACACTGACGAAGACACCGGGATTGGCGGCTTCAGCCGCATCAATATCAAGCCACCAGCTACCCGTGAGCGTACAGGCGCCGTCGCATTTCACCCCGATAGCGCTGTCGACGCCATCTTGCGGTTCCATCTCAATACCGTTGACCCTAGCCCAGAGAACCACTGTAGCGGTTGTTGAGGGCGCACTCGCGATGCCGGTGACGAGAAGCATGCGCTTCTTCTTCCCCTTCTCGATTGTGACCGAGATTGCCGGGTTCGTGTTGAACGCCACCCCGCTAGCGCTCGTCGCCGCCGTCGTTTTCCCGATCACATCGGCCCGAACCGCCCCCGGCCCCAACGCGACCAGCCCAACAAACGCCAATGCCGCTGCAATTCCCTTACGCATGGTTCCCCCTATCAAGCAAAAGCCGCCCGGCACGAGCGCGCGAGCGGAGTTTAGTGAGCGGTTGTAGAGCGCGCTCAGTGTCGCGTTCCACTTCCAAGTACGACTCTACTGCAGGAGGCCTCCCGCAAGAATCCCTTGATTTCATTGCCTCTGACCACGAATCGCGTCACGCGGCCGCCTTCTGCATTGATTGCGTCAATGTTCGTCTACCGCGGTCGTGATCCGTTGCGCAAGCAGAAAATCAGCGCCGAGAATCAGACCAGCCCTGGGTCGGACCGCACGCCACTTTACGCAGGTATGATTGTCACCATTATTAGACACGCTCCCGCATTCCGTCTTGCGCCTTCCGCTAATCCGCATACCCGAGCACGCGCAGTTGCTCCATCTCGGCGGCGCTCAGCGCGCGGTTGT
>JBGTBX010000272.1:0-2663 GCA_041749115.1 Gemmatimonadaceae bacterium | reverse complement strand
AAGGGCACCGTGATTCGCGCAAGCATTCTCAACTCGCTGCGCGACACCCTGGTGTTCTGCATGCCAGCCACCATTCGCGGGGCAGCGAGGACAGCGCCGGTGGACTCAGTGGTAATTCCACCCGGGGCCAGCGGTGAACTTCGAATTCACGCGACAACGCCGGGAAATTTCATCTATCGCGCCTTGCATAGTGACTCGATCAGCCGCGTGCTGCAGATGACCGGTCAACTCACCGGTGCCATCGTCGTCGATTCGACAACCAAACGGCCCGCGGATCGGGTCATGGTGCTCACCCTGTCCACCGATACCGTCTCGGCCACCGGTGTGCCGCTTGGAAACATAGTCTTCGCAATCAATGGGCTGTCGTGGCCGCACACAGAGCGACTGTCGGCAATCGTTGGCGACTCGACACGTTGGCGAGTGCTCAATGCGTCGCAGGACCCCCATCCAATGCACCTGCACGGCTTCTACTTCCGTGTCGACGAGTTCCGTGTACCCGCTCCGATTCCGGATCCAGACATGGATGGACGCATGGCGGTGACTCAGGCAATGCCAGCATTTTCGACGCTGTCCATGTCATGGCTTCCGGAGCGCCCGGGCAACTGGCTCTTTCACTGTCATTTTCAGCTACACCTCACTCCACGGGATCCTCTCGAGCTTCCACCGAACATTGCGGCGTCGCCAAGCCCCAAAGGCAGCTCAATGATGGATCACACCAATCACGCGATGACTGGAATGTCCGGACTTGTCATGGCAATTGCTGTCGCGGAACGTCGCGGGGCACGCACGGTCAGCGAAGCGCGCGAGACACCTCGCAAGTTGCGACTCCTCGCCGTCCAGGATCCAGGCTTCCCCGACTCCGCGCCGTCAATGCGCTACATCATCGAAGAGAACGGTCGACGGACCGACGCGGGACCCGGTTTCAGCCCACCGCTCAATCTTCAGAAAGGCCAACCCGTAGCGATCAATGTCGTCAATCAGACCGCACGCGCAACAGCTGTGCATTGGCACGGCATGGAGCTCGATAGTTATTTCGACGGAGTTGCAGGTGTGTCAGGCACCGCGGCACGGCTGGCGCCAATGATCGCACCAAAGGACTCATTCGAGGCCCGATTTACACCGCCCCGCGCCGGAACATTTATCTACCACTCACACGTGGACGAACCGCGCACGCACCGAGCGGGAATGCTCGGCGCCATGATCGTGAGAGAGGGCAGCAGCTCCGCGCCTAACGATGAGGCCGTTTTCTTCCTCAAGGCCGCGCGTCAGCCAGGATTTCACCCCATCGATGTGAACGGACAATCCAATCCTGACACAGTCGTCCTGCGCGCCGGGCGCCCCACGCGTCTCAGGTTCATCGCGCTGACGGTTGTGAATCCGGGCGCAACCGTTTCCATCACCAGCCGTCCCGACAGCGCGCTGCTGCTGCGCGCCGACAGCATGGCCGTGCCGCTGCTGATGGTCGCGAAAGATGGCGCCGAACTGCCGATTGCAGCCCGACGAATGGTGACGGCGCGGCAGCTTATCAGCATGGGTGAGACGTACGACTTTGAGCTCACGTCGCAACACCCTGGAATGCTGCGGATGGAAGTGCGCGGTGGGGGCGCCGGGCGGTTGTTGGCGCGGGTGCCGTTGATTGTGCGGTGAACTCGTTACGCGAATTTCTCGGCACGACCCACTCTGCTTGCCGACATAGCCGCGTCGCTCTACCTCGCAGACTCGGCGCGACTCGTCACGCGTCACCCAGGGGCGTTTCAGACCAGCTACGTGCGAGGCGGGTCGCGAACGCGCGATCGTCCTCCGGGACCTAGGTGATGAACATCGCGTCGGGCGACTGGCCACCGGTCAGACGCTCGAACAGTTCGCGCTGCGTGGAGAAAATATTGCGCGAGAAGTGGTGGAGTCCGTTGAAGAGCTTTTGCATCGAGTCCGTCATCGGTTTTTGGCGCGTGTACCATTTGGCCACAGTGTGTGGAAAGGCGCTCCAGTTCGCCCAAGCGGCACAATCTCGCTCCTCAGCGTCCGGGGCGGTAATATTACCAATGCCCCCGGAATCGCCTTCGTCATCGACACGAGCCCTCGCCCGCCAACTGATCGCGGCGACGCAGGCGGAAGCCCGGGAGGCGCAGGCTCATGTTGTGATAAAAGTTACGGATCGCCTACGTCTGGCGCTGACAAAATTTGCCGGTGCCGACAGCTTCGCGTCGCTGTTGCGCCGTGCACTCGTGCTCGCGAGCACAGAGGTACCTGGTCTCAAAACGGTGAAAGTGGGGGAAGACGGCCGGCTGCGCGGGATTGCCGAGTCGTTGCCGCAAACTGAAGGTGCTGCCGATGATGCCGCAATCGCGATTGCATCACATGTGCTGGAGTTGCTGGACACCTTCATCGGACTGCCGTTTACGATCAGGCTGATACGCAACGCGTGGCCCGATATCTCGCTGGACACTTACCAGTCAAGAACTGAGGACGAAGCATGAGCAGCGGAAAGCCAAATTCTGAAAACGGTGGGAACGGTCGCGTGCCTATCCGACTGCTGCCGACTGGCGTGCCGGGCCTGGACGAAATTCTCGGGGGAGGGCTTCCCGAATATTCGTTCAACATCATTGCGGGCGCGCCGGGTTGCGGGAAGACGACGTTGGCGCATCAAATCATGTTCGCGAACG
>JBGTBX010000271.1:0-5124 GCA_041749115.1 Gemmatimonadaceae bacterium | reverse complement strand
CGCGCCACCGATGGCCGTGGCGGTCGCGCCCAGGACGAGATACTCTACCGACGTGGCGCCGAGCCACCGGCTCGTGGCCAGCAGCGCGATGGACAACGCGACGATCCACCCCGCACCGCGCCATCCGGGCGCGACACGCGGCGGCACGCCGTTTCCCGCGGACAAATGACTCAGCCTGGACCTGACCCGCGCCCGCGGCGCATCAAGGAAATGCGGCCGGGAGACATCGCGGCAACCATTAATGCCGACCCACGCCTCATCGTGCCCGTAGGCGCGTGCGAGCAACACGGGCCGCACATGCCGCTGGGATGCGACACGATCATCGTGGAGCGGCTCGCGGACGACCTCTCCGCGGAGTTTGGCGTGCTGCGCGCCCCCACGGTCGAGTACGGCGTGAACGTGGAGAGCGAGCGCGACTGGCCCGGCAACGCTTCCATGCGACGCAAGACGCTACACCGCATGCTCAACGACCTGCTCGATACCTGGGAAGCGACCGGCATCCGGGAATTCATTCTCCTGACCGCGCACGAGCACGACCCGCATCTGGAAGCGCTCGCCACCGTCATCACCTCCGGCGCGCGGCTCCGCGTGGTGGATATCTTCGCCATGAACTTCAGCGACCTGCTGGAGGGCCAGACGGATCCCATGCACGGCGACGAAATGGATACTTCGCTGCTGCTGCACCTCGCCCCCGAACTCGTCCAGCCAGACCTCGCGGTGGATTATATGATGTCGCGAGAGGAGGTGCGACGTTACCGGCGGGGGTGGCTGAAGATCCCACAGTCGAGTCCCGGATCGATTGGCCGGCCCACGTTGGCGACCCGCGAAAAGGGAAAGATGCTCTATGAGCGCATCCACACTCGCGTGCGGGAGCGGATCTTCCTCAGTGTCCCCGTGGAATCGTAGGCGGCAGCAACCTGTGCGCTGCACCGGTGTAATCTTGTACGGCATGCCCTTCCTCCCCCCCCTCCCCGGCTGGTGCGTTCGTCGGTCCGTTCGCTGCCTCGTGGCCGCGCTTTCGCTGGCGCCGGGCGTCGCGCTGGCGCAGGCCAGCGCCCTCGTGGATGAGGGCACCTTCCAGGTAAGCCGCAACGGCAGTCCCATCGGGCGCGAGGCCTTCAGCATCGTTCGGTCGCCAGCGCCCGGCGGACAGGTCTTCCTGGCGAAAGGCACGAGCGCGATCGGAGATCGCACGCTGACCACGGCCCTGGGAACGGACTCGGCGGGCGTGCCGGTCACATACGAGTCGATGCTGCGCGAGCGCGGGGCCATCACGGAGCAGACCAAGGGGCGTGGACGCCCCGGCCGGTTCAGCGTGCTCGTGCAGACCCGCAGCGGTGAGGCGGCCCGCGAATTCGTGCTGACCAATGGCGCGCTGCTGCTCGACGACGACGTGTTTCATCAGCTGTACTTCGTGGCAATCGCCGGCGAGCATGCGGAGTTCGTCGTGGTCACGCCGGGAAACCCGCAGCCGGAGAAATTCCATTTCGAGCCACGGGGCACTCAGGCGGTGGAGATCGCCGGTCGCAGGATCACCGGTCGGCGATTCGCGCTCCTGGGGCCCGGGGGCGACGTCCGCGAAGTCTGGCTCGACGCCGCCGGTCGCCTCCTCAAGGTGTCTATCCCGGACAGGGGGCTGGTTGCTCTCCGGGACGATCCGCCACGGACTTAGGTCCACGACCGCCGCTGGCCTTCCGAAAGGTGATGACCGGGATCTGGCGCGCGGCCGTGAAGGTCTCCATCTTCGAAACGAATGCGGCACTGATCGCTGCGTACTGTTTTTCTTTCACGCTCGGAGGTCCTAATGCCGCATCTTAGACTGTTGGCAGCAGCTGGAGTCTGCGTTCTTCTGGCGTGCTCTGACTCACCGTTCGAAGTCGGGAGCGTCCCTGTAAGTGGGCGCGCAAGCGTCCGACACGTTGACCTCAACCCAAGTGGATCAGGGTATTTTTTGTCGGGGATTAGTCCCGAAACCTGCTTTAACAATCTAAATCCTAACATCACGGACGCCGATCACGACTGGCTCGATGACAACTGCGAATACCAACTCGCCATGGCATTCCGACCGCTGCTCCAAATGTCCGCAATGGAATCCTGCCCTGAGGGGCAACCGTACTGGGCGGCGAAGTACTTTCCGCACGCAGACTTTGTTCGCCTCGCTTACATGCCGGCTTGGCATTACGACTGCGATGTAGGATACCATTACGGCGATTCCGAGTTCATAACAGTTGATATCGTTTATAACCCATCCTCGAATCATTGGCAGCTTTGGAACATGTGGACGTCGGCGCACTGGAAGGCCACCCTTCTCGGAATCGGAGTAGACTTCTCGCGATGGACAAGCTACTCCGGAGTAGAGTTCCCAGATCGTCCTCAGGGCCACCCCCGGGTGTGGGTATCCAGTGGCAAGCATGCGAATTATCCTACCCAGAATTCGTGCAACAATCAGGGCGTTACAATCGACACCTGTCTCTTATACGTCTTCCTCGCCAATGATTCTGGACCGCGATTCGGTGCGTCTTTTCGCCTCAATGTCCTGCCAAATCGCAACGCAGGCAGTCGGTTCGCGGACTTGCTGGGATGCACGTATCCTGTGCTGGCCTTTGTCCGTCCCTCTCGCTGCGAGATGTTCTTCACGGAGCAAAGATTCAATGGCTGGTGGGACGCACCACCTGGCGTTGGTGGGGCATCCGCGTACTTCGAACACTTGATGAGCGATCACTTCGAATACAGCGGTCCTAATCCTGGTCCGGGCCCCGCTCCATATAGCCCACCCAACACGACGTTCAACGTGTCCGTAACCGGCACGTCAGGAATAGCGGCAGGAGCCTGGTGCGAGTGGTACGCCGCCACCGCAGGCGGCACGCCCCCATATAGCTACGCCTGGACAATCAACGACCAGCCGGTTGGCGACGGCTCAAGTCTGCTGCAGCATTACAACGACGGCTATTCGTTCGTCATTAGGGTTACTGCTACTGATCAGACCAACCACACGGCGTTCGGTGAGCACCCCGTGTCGGTGGTACCGGGAATGTACTGCCACTGACCTGGTGAAATCGCAGCCGTTTGGCCTCGGCAGGCGACGGTTGTCCGATTCGCAGCTGACCCGCATGGCTGCCTGAACGGCGGAGACCTTTAGTTCTTGCTAGACGATGCGCCCATTTCCTGGTGTATTGGGCGAGCGCCTTTGTGCCCGAAACTCCGCTTGCCGCAGGAGGTCGCGCCGTTCTGCTCTGTGCGCTTGGGTGCAACCGATCTCGAAGGGGCCGGTCGGCGTCCCAAAGTGCTTGGCCTTCCTGCGCAATACGGAACCTGCGCTGAGGTGGCCCACTTACTTTTGAAACACTCCTGGCGCTGGCGCGTAGGACCTTTTGGACCTTCCTGTGGACTCTTCCATGATTCGTTTTGCTCTCCTCGCTGTAGCCTTTGCCCTTCTGGCACACACCGCGCAGGCACAGTCGGACGCCACTCTCACGCTCGATGAAGCGATCTCCCTGGCTCGCCGCAACAACCCGACATACCTCCAGACCGCGAACGCCCGGCGATCCGCGGACCTGCAGGTGCGGACGGCGTATGCATCGCTGTTGCCATCGGTCAATGCGAGTATGTCTGGCCGATACCAGAGGGCGGGTGAGCAGTTCGTTCAGGGCATCCAGCTCCAGAGTCCGTCTGATGTGATGCAATCGTCGTATTTCGTCGGCGCCAGTTACTCGATCAACAGCGCCGTGCTCTTTGCGCCCCGGCTTGTGAGCGCCAACCGCGACGCCGCGATCGCTGAGGTGTCCGGTTCCGCCGAATCACTGCGAGCCGGTGTCACCCAGCAGTACCTCACGGTAATCCAGGCCAGGGAACGCGCCGCGCTCCAGGACACCTTGCTGCTGACCACGCGCGGACAACTCGACCTCGTGAGAGCCCGCCATTCCGTCGGCGCGGCCACGATTCTCGAGGTCCGAACGGCCGAGGTCGCCCTTGGCCGCTCCGAAGTTGCCGTGCTGCAGGCACACAACACCGCCGAAGTGGAGATGCTTCGGCTCTTCGAGCAGATGGGAGTGGCGCAGCCGGCGAACGTTCAGCTGACGACGCGATTTCCCATCGCGCCGGTGACGTTCCATCAGGACAGTCTGCTCGCGCTGGCACAGGCCCGGAATCCGGGATTGATCGCGGTCCGTTCGCGAGAGCGCGCCGCGGAATTAGGCGTTCGCGCCGAACAGGGCCGGTACGCTCCCACCCTCACGCTCCAGACGGGTTGGGGCGGCAATTCCTCGGTGTTCACGAATGACGAGTTTGCGGTGCTTGGCGCGCGACAGAGCCGGCAGCTGGGATTCGCGCAGTGCTCGACGATGGATTCGCTTCGCACGGGTGCTGGACTGCCCGGCCTGAATTGCGCGGCAACCTTCCCGCCGTTTACCCAGGCGGATGAAGACGCCCTGCGCGCAAGCACCGCGAACTTTCCGAGTCGGTTCGACAAAGCCCCACTGTCCTTCAACGCGTTTCTCTCGCTGCCGCTCTTCGACAACCTGAATCGCGAGCAGCGAGTGCAGGAGTCCATGATCCAGCGTGACAACGCGAGGTTTAGCGTCAGAGCCACCGAGCTGCGGCTCCGCGCGGACGTAACGCAGGCATATCTGAACCTCCAGACCGCGATTCGCACGGTAGCGCTCCAGGAAACCAACGCCATCGCGGCACGCGAACAGCTCACGTTTGCCGAGGAGCGGTATCGGGTTGGGGCGGCGACGTTCCTGGAGGTCACCACGAGCCGCGGCGATTTCGAGCAGGCACAGGTCGATCGCCTGACCGCGATATATGATTATCACAGTTCCTTCGCCGCGCTCGAGCGCGCGGTGGGGCGTCCCCTCCGCTAGACCGAGGAACTTGAGAAATGACCAAAAAGGTGAAGTGGTCGGTTGCTGGTGTCGTCGGCGCGGTCGTCCTGCTGGTGGTCGTCGTTGGCGCGAAGAAGAGCAGCAACAAGGCGACTGACGTGCGCATCGAGGCCGTGGAAAAGCGCGACCTCGTTTCGTCGGTGACCGCGAGCGGGCAGGTGCAGCCGCAAATGAAGGTGGACCTGTCGGCCGACATCTCGGGCAAGATCACCCGTCTCGCCGTCGAGGAAGGCCAGATGGT
>JBGTBX010000270.1:0-4192 GCA_041749115.1 Gemmatimonadaceae bacterium | reverse complement strand
GAGCTTGAAGGATCGCGCCAGAGAGCTGCTTCGCAAACGTCTTGACACTCGCCGGAACAGCCCTCCTTTTTGCCGATCAAGCAAAATCAATGGCTTACGGCCCAGAGAAGGTTGGATCCCAGATCGCGTTGGCCAGCCACCCTTAACTGTCTGTTTTAAAACGCAGTTCAGCTCTCATCGTTGGATGTGCAATTATCGCGAGTTGTCCGAGGCTTGCGGCGCCTCCCGGGCGTGAACCCGCCAAACTGGGAGCAGACAGGTCCACGTTACGCGCGGCCAACTCGCCAGAAGTCTCCTAGGGCGCTTTCAGTGCTACGGTTGCGGAGGGCGGGCGCGCGCAATCCGGGCAGATGTGCTCGAGCCGACAGAGGGGTTTCCGGGCAGCTGAAGCGCGCGACGGCGCTCAGGCGAATCCGAGCATGGTCGATTGCTCGACCCAGTCGTTGGGAAGCTTCGGAGACTGCTCCGTCAGCGCTTTCGCGGTAAGCCGAGATGGCTGGCGACCATCAGACCGGGAGGCTGCTGTCAAGCTCGCGAGCCTCGAGGTCGACCTGGCTGAGGCGCCCCTCCTGGACGTCCAGGACGCTCGGGTGCGCAACAGCGGGCATTGGATGACCTGGCTCGTGCCGCGGGTTCTGCGCCAGGGCCTCTATCTTCCTCCTCGAAGTTCCGGTGAACAACCAGCCCATCGCCGACCTTCTCCTCGGCAGCCTCCTCGGCATGACCGCCTCTGGCGTCGCGTACTGGGTCGGCAGCTCGTCGGGCAGCGCGGCCAAGCAAGCAGCAATCGAGGCGCGGCGATAAGAATGGCAATGCCGATGCGCTCGTGCTCTTGGGTGAATGCATAGCCGGGGTCCGGCCACGGCCTGTTTGGTGGCTTGACGCGTTAACCGCTTGGGTGATCAGGCCACACCGGCCGGGGATTCATCTGCCCGCTGACCGCGACATTGACGGATCGCAAATTTTGTAGTGCCCTGCTGCTCACATGAATTCCTTGGCGCGTTAGCCTCGGAAGGCAGTCGGCACGTAGGGATAGCCGGACTTGGGAGAGCGCATTCCGGATGCCGAGGGTGAACCCAGATATACTGCGTTGGGCTCGCGAAACAGCCGGACTCGAGCCAGAGGAAGCGGTCCAGAAGCTCGGGATTGGCGACGCGCGCGGCGTGAGCGCGGTGGACCGGTTGGCGGCAATCGAGAGTGGCGTAGTTGAACCAAGCCGCCCCTTGCTGCTCAAGATGGTTCAGCACTATCGGCGCCCGCTCCTTACATTCTACCTGCCTGAAAAGCCAAGGGCGAGCGAGCGCGGCAGGGACTTCCGCACTTTGCCACCTGACCATTCGCGGCGCGACGACGCGCTCGTGGACAGTCTGATACGGGACATTCGAGCCCGACAAGAGATGGTGCGAGCGCTGCTCGAAGCCGAAGACGAGGCAGTGCGCCGGGACTTCGTTGGCTCCATGGCCATTCGGGATGGTTCCGACCGCGTTCTCGACTCGATCGTGCGGACGCTTGGGCTCGACCTCCGCCAGTACCGCTACGGGGTGAAGGGCGACCGTTTCGCGCTTAAGGGTTTCGCTTATATACGTGAACGGGCAGAAAGTGCAGGCATCTTCGTGCTGTTGATCGGCAATCTCGGTAGCCATCACAGCGCTCTGGATGTCGAGCTTTTTCGGGGCTTCGCGTTGGCGGATCCCGTGGCACCCTTCATTGTCATCAACGATCAAGATAGTGAACGGGCTTGGGCTTTCACGCTCATGCACGAACTGGCGCACATCTGGCTCGGCGCGACCGGGATCAGCGGAGCTAACCCGGCATCGAATGTTGAACAGTTCTGCAACGACGTGGCGGGCCGCTTCCTATTGCCCGAGTCCGAAATCGCCGCAGCGCAGGGCGTCGCTGCAATGGAATTCGAGGCGGCAGCTCAATTCATAGCGGCATTTGCTGACGCGCGAAACGTCAGCGGCGCGATGGTGGCCTACAAGCTTTTTCGGCTTGGGATAATCGAGCGTGAGAGGTGGGCGCAACTGAGTGCGGTCTATCGCCAACACTGGTTGCAGAACCGCGTTGCGGCCCGAGAGCGAAGCCGCGAGAACGAAGGCGGCCCGAACTACTACACGGTGCGGCGCCACCGGCTCGGCGGGCGCTTGTTGGACCTCTCCCGACGGATGGTAGCTGACGGTGCGCTGGCCCCGTCCAAGGCAGCAAGGATCTTGTCGGTTCGGCCAAGCAGCGTCTATCCGCTGTTGACTGGCAGTGCCGACGCTGGCCGAGCGGCTTAGGGACAGTTCGTTGCTCTACCTGCTCGACGCCAATGTGATGATCACTGCCAACAACACCTACATGGCCCTGGACCGGGTGCCGGAGTTCTGGGACTGGATCTTGCACATGGGCGCGTCCGGGTACCTCAAGATGCCGCTGGAGAACCTTGAAGAGATTACCAAAGGAAGCGTCAATCTGGCTGACTGGCTCGGCGACCACGAACGCAAGGCAGCACTCTGCCTTGATGAATCGGTGGACATAGGGTTGCTCCAGCATTGTATCGCAGCGGGCTATGCATCCGATTTGGATGACGCTGAGATCGTAAAGGTCGGCAACGATCCTTTTCTGATCGCCTACGCTTTGGTCGATGCTGCCAACCGAACGGTCGTCACGACGGAAGTCTCGAAGCCGAAACGGCAGCGGGCTAACCGCCACGTACCCGATGTCTGCGACTCGCTCCACGCTCAGTGGATTGACAGCATCGCGCTCTTGCGCGCCCTGGATTTTTCGACCGGGTGGAGGGGCAAGGTCTGACGCCACCTGCTTCGTCGACCTCCGCGCCAGCCCGGCAGCGGCTCGGGACGGTGTGGGAGCTATTCTCCGACGCCTCTGGCGGGTCAGAAGCGGCCTAAGGCATCGCCCGACGGGCCTTCCCAATTGGTGAACCACTGGTTGAAATGCCAATGTTCAGCGGGGTTCTTCAAATCCTCACCTCTAACCGGGTGTTTTAAAATGCCTTTCAACTCCCATCATTGGATGTGCAATTATCGCGAGTCGTGAGAGGCTTGCGGCGCCTGGCGGGCGTGAACCCGCCAATCCGGGAGCAGATAGGTCCACGCTACACGCGGCCAACTCGCCCCAAGTCTCCTACGGCACGTTTGGTGGTAGCGTTGTGGAAGGCGGGCGCGCAGAAAGTCGCGCTTAATTCCGCGAACGAAACTGACGGGTGTGTAGCTGAAAGCGCGGCGGTGCTCAGGCCAAATCGAGCATCGCCGCTTGCTTGATCCAGTCATTTGGGAGCTTCGGAGACTGCCCGGTCAGCGCCTTCGCGGTGAGCCGCGACGGGTGGCGACCGTCAAGGATCAATTTCGCCATGCCAGGCGCGAGGAAACTGAGCCTGAGGATACGCGTGAAGTAGGACGGGACAACTCCGACCTCGGCGGCGAGCGCGGCGATGGATCGACCGTCTCCGCGCAACGCCAGGTCCTGGAAGCGCTGAGCCTGGCCAAGCAGCCGAACGAGCCCTCGGTTCGGCGTAGTACTCGGATCGCCGGGACTCTCGATAAGAAGCTTGTTCTCTATGCCCGCACGCCGCGGGTCTATCGGGACGCTCAGGACCAATGTGGTCGAATCCGAAGCTTCGATCCTCTGCCCGGTTTTCGCACCGGCTGGGTCAACAAGCCTCGGCACGGCGCCGACGTTGATCCGGATCTCCAAAGTATCGCGGCGAAAGTCGATCAATGGCAACATCGACCTCAGCGTCGGGGCCACGTTCGCCATCTGCGGGATCGTGCTGCTCGACAGCATGACCTGGCCCATCTTTGGGGGACTGGGCGACTGGGTGATCCCGGTGGCGTGGCTGCTCGCGCTGGCCGTGGGCGCGCTGCTGGGCGCGCTCAACGGACTGATCGTTTGGAAGACGGGCGTCGATGCGTTCATCGTCACGCTGGGGTCGATGTTGGGCTATCGCGGCATCGTGTTCATGTTCAACGGCGAGAACCCCACCAGCCATCTCAACTGGACCCTCGTGGATTTTACCGAGGCGCAGTTCCTGGGCTTGCACACGGCGACGTGGTTCCTGCTGGCCGTGACGCTGGCGCTGTGGTTCGTCATGACGCGCACGGTGCACGGGCGCAACGCCTATGCGATCGGAGACAACCGCGAGGCGGCGGTGAACGCCGGGATCCGGGTGGGTCCGCACATGATGATCAAC
>JBGTBX010000269.1:0-16627 GCA_041749115.1 Gemmatimonadaceae bacterium | reverse complement strand
GGCCGATGCCGCTTCGAGGGAGTGGTCCTCGCCGCGGTCTGCGAGAGACGCCAACGTGCCCAGCATCGCGTCTGCGGCATAACACTCGGAGGCGAGCGTCGCGAGCTTGCGCTGCGTGATCTCAAAGTCGATCAGCGGTTTGCCGAACTGCACCCGTTGCGTGGCATACTCCGTCATGTCGCCAAGTACCTTCTTGGCCCCGGCGGTGCAGCCCGCAGCAAGTGTCAGCCGACCGCCGTTCAATACATGAACCGCGACGCCGAAACCTTTGCCGACGGTACCCAACACGTGATCAGCCGGAACCGTGAGACCTTCGTAACTCAACTCGGCCTGCGTTGAGCCACGAATTCCCATCTTGCGCACTGTGCCGACGACCGTGAAACCCGGCATGTCCGGACGAATAATGAACGCTGTGGGGCGCTGAACGCGCGCCCCTTTACGCTCCACCACGGTCTGAGCGAACGTGGCGATTACCCCGGCACGATGAGCATTGCCGATCCAGATCTTGCGTCCGTTCAGAATGTAGGCGCTGCCGTCTGCGTTGAGTTCAGCTGTGGTCTTGATGTTCTGTGCATCAGAGCCGATGTCGGGTTCGGTGAGCGCGTACGCAGCCAGCGTTTCACCGCGCGCAAGCATCGGCAGGTAGCGCTGCTTCTGCTCATCATTGCCGAACAGTACAATGGCTTTGGAGCCGAGTCCGCAATGCACGCCGACCAGCACCGCAAGCGAGGGGTCGACGCGGGAGATCTCACCGAACACGCGTGCGTAAGCGGTCGCGGATAAGCCCAGGCCACCGTATTCCTGTGGAATGGTCAGCCCGAGGAGTCCGATCTGTGCGAACGCCTCAATGACAGGCTCCGCAATTGTTTCCGCCTCGTCGATTGCTGCTGAATCTATGACGTCGCCAACGAGAGCACGGAGTTCGCGCACGAGGCGCCGTACCAGCGCAGCCTCATCGGGCCGCTGTTTGTCGAGCGTCGTTGGGTACGGAAATAGCAGGTCGTCGTGGACTGCTCCGGAGAACAGTCCACGAGTGAAGGACGGCGAGATCACGGCTGAACGGTGACCTTTGCAATCAGGGGAGGCAGCCCCGTCAACGTCACTCGAATGTCTGCCTGGCCTGGAGCCCGCGCCGATACCAAACCACCCGCCGAAACTGTAGCGATCGGATTGTTCAGGGATTCAAATGTCGGCTTACGCGTCGATTTCAGCACGTTGCCGATTACATCCAGGTACGTGACGATGAATGCCTGCGACTGATTAACACTAAGCGTCATGGGATCGGGGGCTACCGTCATCCTATCGATAAAGGACGCCCTGAGCTGCATGAAATTGCTCGATACGCCGTCGATAATCACACGGATCGGCGCCGTTCCCTCGGCCGAAGTGTTCACAATGCCGGAATTGTTCACCGTGGCAATCGGCTGGTTCTGGCTCTCCCAGAGAACGCTCCGGTTCAGAAACGACGTCACCGTGTTGCCCGCCGTGTCAACAACAACCGGTACAAACTGCTTGACGTCGAATACAACCAGAGTGTCGGCTACCGGCAGCGTCACCGAAGCAATCGGGATTGGTGTGACAGACACGTTGACGGACGCGGTACGTCCCTCCGATTCAGCAGTGATCAGGACGGAGCCGGCCGAGATGCCATTGACCAGACCGCTTTGTGATACGCTGGCGATCGTAGGGTTTGTTGAGCTCCAGTTTATCGTGCGGCCGCTAAGCGGTTGTCCCAATGAGTTCCTCGGCGTTGCCGTCAGCTGAACACTCGTTCCGATCCGCAGCAGCTGCGCAACTGAGGGCGAGAGCTGTACCGAAGCAACCAGGTCCGTCACGGTCACGACGACATCGTTTGATCGGATGCCGTCGACCGTAACCGAAATGTTGGCCGTGCCCCCCGAGACGCCTGTAATGACGCCCGTCTGCGCGACGCCAGCGACAACCACATTGCTCGATGCCCAAACCACGGATCGGTTGGCCAACGAAGACACCTGCCGATTGAGTGAATCAATGACGGTCGGGATGAGTTGCTGAATCTGTCCGCTGTTCAACGCCAGGGTCGTGGGGGCTAACGTCACAGTCTTCGCCGGTACTTCCGTAACGATCACGTTGACCGTCCCTGTCCGCCCATCGACCTCGGCCTGAATCACAGCTGTTCCAACACTGATACCGGTGACTAATCCCGCCGACGTCACGCTGGCCACAGTAGCGTTAGAGGACGACCAGTTCACGGGGCGCCCGGCGATAATGCTGCCTCCCGCATCGCGCGCCGTCGCGTTTACCTGCAGCGTCCCGGAAATGCGAACCAACTGGTTCGTCGACGGGGTCATCTGTACCGACGCCACGGAAAGTGGAATCACGTTCACGGTTGCGTTGCCACGCACCTGATCAAAGGTGGTCTCTGCGGTGATTACAGCTGAACCAATGGCCACCGCCGAGACGACGCCCTGCGAATTCACAGTCGCAACCGCGGGATTGCTCGTGCGCCATTCAATCACGCGGCCGGCCACCGTCGACCCGGTCGATGAGGTCACACTCACGGTCATGCTCCGCACCTGGCCAACCGGTATGTCCGAATTCACCGGCGTGACCACCACGTTCGCCGCAGGAGTTGCAATCCTCAGAAGAAAGCTGGCCACCTTACCGTCGAGTTCGGCCCGAAACTGCGCGTCGCCCGCCAATTTCGGCGTCACCAGACCGTTCGCGTCCACCTCTGCAAGCAGCGGCGTCGTCGTCGAATATTTGGGTTTTCTGTTCACCACGTTGCCCGAGGCGTCCAGCGCCGTAACGGCAAGCTGATAGGTCCTGGCCACGAGGACCGAGTCGGTCACCTTGCCGAAGACCAGCTGGGCCACCGCAATCGGTGCGGCATCCTTGGTGCAGGCCGTCGCAAACGCCACGACCGCCAGGAGCATGGCCAGAGGCCCGTATCGGCGATCGATTGACCTACGTAACCCACTGGCAAATATAGACATAGATGTAATTGACTAGTTCGGAAGACTAAAGAGGATCCATCATCACGACACGCGTCCCGGGCTCGCCCCTCAAATCGGACGACGCCGGAGGCAACAACAAGACGACCTGACTCGAATCGCGGAAACCCGCGACCCGCGCCAGCGTGAGTAAGTCAGCTCGTCGAGCCCTTACCGGCTCGAAGAAGCTGCTCAGTCAGCACCTGCGCGTCGTCACTGGGTGACTCACAAACATAGCGCCTGCAGACGTATCCGCGTGCGCTCCCGGCTCCTGCATCGCGGCCGCGCGTTAATGCCGTCTCGTGGATGGGCTCGATGGTAGTGCTCACAACCACGAGAGATGGGGCATACACCGACGATACTTCATTCAGCAGGCGCCGGGCATCATCCGCAGTACGGCCGATCACCGCCAGCTCGACCTCGCCAAACACCACCATATCGGCGACACCCAGCAGATGTCCGAACGCAGTTGGATGGATCGCCATCGCGTCATGCAGCTTTTCCAGTTGTCGGCTGGCAATGTCGCGCAGTACCGCGTCGTCATCGATCACACCTAAACGCTGCTGCAGTTCAATCGCGAGCGAATGCCCCGCTGGAAGCGCGTTGTCGGTGACGTCGCGCGGGCGCGTGATCAGCGCTTCATGGTCCGTCGGCGTATCAAAGAACTGCCCACGCTCCGCGTCATAAAATCTTTCAATGACGCGCGTGTTGATCCGTCTCGCGTGCAGCAACCACTCGGAATCGGCCGATGTGGCATACAGTTCCAGGAACGCGAGCGCGACTGCGGCATGATCTTCGAGAAAACCTACCGAAAGCCGCTTACCGTCTTTGTACGACCGGTACACCTGACCGTCGTCAACAAGTTGCGCTCGCAGAAATTCTCCGTTCCGCACAGCCGCGGCGTACAGCACCTCATCGTCGAACGCCCTTGCTCCTTCCGCAAGTGCTCGAAGCATCAGGCCATTCCAACCGGCGAGCACTTTGTCGTCGCGCGCAGGCCACACGCGCCGCGACCGGTGACCATACAATCGCTCAGCCGCCATCGAGAGCAGTTGCAGCGCGTCGGGAACGCTGATGTTCAGTTCAGCAGCAACGGTGCTGAGCGGAACGGGATGATGCAGGATGTTCGAGCCCTCGAAATTTCCGCCGGGCGTTACTCCCCAAAGCCGCTTAACCAATTGAGCGTCGTCGCCGAGAATGCTGTTGAGCTCGTCATCGCTCCATACATAGAACTTCCCTTCGTGTCCTTCGCTGTCGGCATCCAGAGAAGAGTAGAACCCACCTTCAGGTGACGTCATCTCGCGGAGCAACCAGCCAAACGTCTGCTCTGTTACGCGACGCACGCCATCGTCGTGCGTGGCCTGCCACAGATGAACCCCAAGGCGAGCGAGCAACGCGTTGTCGTACAACATCTTCTCAAAGTGCGGGACGAGCCACTGGGCGTCGACGCTGTAGCGGTGCAAGCCTCCGGCTACCTGGTCGTACGTACCACCTCGGGTCATCGCGTCGAATGTCCCTCGCACCATGTCGAGCGATCGTTCGTCGCCGGTACGCGCCCAGTTGCGCAGCAGAAAATCGAGCGCCATGGTCGGCGGAAATTTCGGTGCACCGCCAAACCCGTGATTTCGCTGGTCGTATTGGCGCTCGAGTCCCGCGGTCGCCCGTTCAAGTGTCTCCCGGGTCAGCGGTGTCCCCGTGCCGCTCGCGCTGCTCCCCGCACGGTACATCTCCCGCAGTCGTTCAACCGTGTTCGCGACCGCTCCGTCATCGCTGCGATACGCGTCGGCTACCGCCCGCAGCACGCGCGCGAACGCCGGCAGGCCATGTCGGTCTGTCGGAGGAAAGTACGTGCCACCATAAAATGGTTCGCCGGATGGTGTCAGGAACATCGTCATCGGCCATCCGCCGTGTCCGGTCATCGCCTGCACGGCCTGCATATAGATGGAATCGATGTCGGGGCGCTCTTCGCGATCCACCTTGATGTTCACGAAGAGTTCATTCATCAATGCAGCTGTCGCTTCGTTCTCGAACGACTCATGCTCCATCACATGACACCAGTGGCATGCCGCATAACCAATCGAGAGCAGAATCGGCCTATCCTCGGCACGCGCGCGTTCGAGCGCCTCAGTCCCCCAGGGGTACCAGTCAACCGGGTTTGCGGCATGTTGCAGCAGGTACGGCGATGTTTCGTGTTGCAGGCGGTTCATCGGATACCCCGCGCCAGTTGTGCTCCCGCCATTGCCGCCAGCAACCCCAGCAGAACGCTAGCCGCGACGTAGCTCAGGGCGCGCGCGGTCGCGCCTTTCTCAAGCATCGTCAAAGTTTCGTAGCTGAACGCGGAGAAAGTGGTGAAAGCGCCGCAGAAGCCCGCGGCGATGAACGTCCGCGCCACGGGGCTCAGATCGCCCGCCGTTCCCACGACGCGCGCGGTTGCGCCGAGGATGAGGCACCCCACAACATTCACCACAAACGTTCCCCAGGGGAACTGGGATAGCGGGCTCTGTAGTGCTCCAGTGATGACGTAGCGCGCGACGCCACCCAGCGCGCTGCCGGCGGCCACGGCGAAGAGAAGATTCATTGACGTAGTGTGTGAAGGCGAAGAACGTACACTATCGCGATCGACGCGACGACGCATCACCCCCAACCTCTTCCTCCAGACACGCTGTGCCAACAACGCCTCTGCAGTTCGTCGACGAAAACATCGATCGCTTCAGGTCGGAGCTCTTTGAGTTCCTGCGTATTCCATCGGTTTCGGCCCGCACCGAGCACGACGCCGATGTCGCCCGGGCAGCGGAGTGGTTGCGCGCGGAAATGGAACGTGTGGGACTCACCACCACGGTGCATCCCACGGAGGGTCATCCCGTTGTCCTCGGCGAGTTGCGCAGCACACGGAAAGATGCCCCGACCATTCTGGTCTACGGCCATTACGACGTGCAGCCCGCTGAGCCGTTGGAGTTGTGGGATAGCCCTCCCTTTGAACCCACGTTGCGTGACGGCAACATCTACGCCCGCGGCTCGGTCGATGACAAAGGTCAGCTTTATCTCCATATCAAGGCGATCGAAGCACATCTGGCTACACGGGGCACGCTTCCGTGCAACGTGATCGTGCTGGCTGAAGGCGAAGAAGAAGTCGGGAGCGAACATCTGGCACCGTTTGTTGAGCAGCACGCCGCGCGTCTCGCCTGCGATGGAGTGCTCATCTCCGACTCTGCGATGTTTGCGCCCGGCCTCCCATCCATTCTCACCTCGCTGCGCGGACTCGCGTATTTCGAGCTGTGGGTCGATGGTCCCGCAGGAGACCTCCACTCCGGCAGCTACGGCGGCGCCGTCGTGAATCCTGCGACTGCGCTGGCCAGAATCATTGCATCGTTGCATGACGCGAGCGGGCACATAACCATCGACGGATTCTACGACAACGTCATTGAGTGGCCGGAGCGGGTGAGGAAGCAGATGCGTTCGCTCCCGATGACCGACGAGGAGTTTCGCGACGGAACGGGGGCGCCGGCGTTAGGCGGTGAGGCGGGCTTCACGACGCTGGAACGGATCTGGATTCGGCCGACGTGCGAAGTCAACGGTTTGTTAAGTGGATACACCGGGGAGGGCGCCAAGACAGTGCTGCCCGCTCGGGCCATGGCAAAGCTGAGCTTCCGCCTTGTGCCCGATCAGACTCCATTCCGCGTTGAGGAACTCCTCCGCGCGCACCTGAAATCTGTGGCCCCGACGGGGGTTCGCATTGAGCTCAAGGCGCTCCACGGTGGCAACCCCTGGCGAGGCGAACTCGAGGGCCCGTTGTTCGAGGCGGCGAAGCGCGCGCTCAAGGCAGCTTTTGGCGCCGAGCCTGTTGTCGTGGGAGAGGGTGGGTCGATCCCGGTGGTGCACGACTTCGCGCGGGTCCTGAAGGCGCCCGTGCTGCTCATGGGTTTTGGCCTCCCGGGCGAGAACGCGCACGCTCCCAACGAATGGATGAGCGACGAGAACTTCATTAAGGGAATCCAGGCCGCCGTTCACTTCTGGGACGAACTCGCTCGCGACTCCGAGTGACGGGCCTGTGTCACCTGGGTGAGACACGTTCATCGGAGGCTGGAACGTAAGTGTCTTTCCGGCAGTACGTTAACTGCCCACGGAGCCATGGCACCGCAGCTGCACTATCGCCCTGGTGTCCGTCTTTCATTTTAAGGAGTTTCACATGAGATCCAGAACCGTAAGATTCGCGCTTCCCGCTGCCGCATTGCTTGCGGCCGCGTTTGCGGCGCCCGCAGCCGCACAGGGGCGACCCCCAAGTGTCATCAAAGTGGTTCCCTACGTTGGGTATATGAAGTTTGGCTCGTATCTGGATGGCCCGCTTGGTTCACGCGTCGGCAACGCAGGAGCACCTGTCTACGGCGCGCAACTGGGCATCGATATGAGCAGAGACTTTGAGTTTGTGGCAAACATCGGGTACTCGGCCACCGAGCTCGAAGTTGGCGTCCCCATCCTTGGTGGTCTTCGGGTGGCGGATAGCAAAGTCCTGCTGTACGACGCGGGGCTGCAATACAACCTTCCGACACTCACCGGTATTGGCTCAGGAACGCGACCATTCGTCGTGGGTGGCGCTGGTGCCATGCGCACCGAGGTGAAGGTCGCCTCCGTCACTGCCAGCTCCACCGATTTTGCCGTTAATTTTGGCGGCGGTGTTGATTTCGCGGTTGGCGAACGCTGGGGCGTTCGCGCGAGTGCGCGTGATTATGTCGCCAAATTGAACGTGGGCGACGCCATAAACGTCAATCTCGAAACGCGCCGTACACACAACTGGGCCTTCGCCGTAGGAGCAAGGATCGGCCTGTAGCTTTGGGTAGTACGTCAGAGTTCCAGTGCACGAGGGCGTCGGCGAACATACCGGCGCCCTTCGTCGTATTCGACACAGCATCGTGCAGGCCGCTGTGGTTGTCGCTGCGGTCATGCGCCACTTGCGCCACCGTGTGCCCAAACCAGCTTCCTTGAGCGCTGCACCTCACTTGATCAGGATCCGTACTTGAACGCACTTCATCTCGCGCTGTCGATTGCCTTTGCAGACCCCGCGCTGACACAACCACCCGACAGCGTCTACCATGGGCGAGACGGGCGCACCGTAGTTTCGCTCCCTCGCCTCGAGCAATCGATCAAGGTCGACGGTAACCTGAACGAACCCGCATGGGCTGATGCGGCAGTGCTGACCGGATTCTCACAGTATCAGCCCGTCGACCGGCGACCGGCCCGCGACTCAACCGAGGTGCTCGTTTGGTACGCCCCCGACGCCATTTACTTCGGGGTTCGTGCCTATTCGCCCGCTGGTTCAGTGAATGCCAATCTTTCGGACCGCGACAAGATTGGTGCCGACGACGGTATCGACATCATCCTGAACACGTTCAACGACGGTCGGCAGGCGTTTGTGTTCGGTGTCAACGCGTTAGGCGTCCAGGCCGACGGTACAATCAATGAGGCAGTGATTTCTTCGGGGGGCCGGAATTCTCCCACGGCGAGCTCGGCTGATCTGAGCGCCAATTATGTCTACGAGTCGAAAGGACGTGTGACCGCCTACGGTTACGAGGTCGAGGTCCGCATCCCGTTCAAGAGTCTGCGGTACCAATCGACGGCTTCACAGGACTGGGGCCTTCAAATCATTCGGCGGGTCCAGTACCTGGGTCACGAGAATACCTGGACTCCCGCAGCACGCGATGCCGCATCACTCCTTGCGCAGTCCGGAACCCTCAAAGGGCTCAACGGTCTGCAGCGAGGAGTTGTCGTTGACATTAATCCGTCCGTGGTCGGTCGAGAGACCGGTGGTCCCCGCACGGACAATAGCTGGCGGTACGTGCCATCTGGTCCCGAGTTAGGCGGACAGGTGCGATGGGGAGTGACAAACAACCATACGCTGAACGCCGCCATCAACCCCGACTTCTCGCAAGTTGAGGCTGACGTTGTTGCCTTTCAGTTCGATCCCCGGCAGGCGCTGTTTTTTCCCGAACGACGGCCATTCTTTCTTGAGGGCATCGAAAATTTCTCGGCGCCCGATGGATTGATCTATACACGCTCCATCACCAAGCCAGACCTCGCCGTTAAGCTTACCGGGAAGTCACTCGGCACAAACATCGCGGTGTTATCTGCTCTGGACGATCGCACCAGTTCATACAGTGATGGTCATCCCTTTCTGAACATTGTGCGCGCAGTCAGAGATGTCGGGAAGCAGAATCGGATCGGCTTTACGTACACGGATCGCTACGACGCTGACGACGTGAATCGTGTTGCCGCGGTTGATGCGAGGGTGGTCGCGCGGGACATCTGGAGTTTTACCGGTCACGTGGCCAACAGCTACAATCGGTCGGCCGTTGAATCGGGGAATTCTCCGCTCTTTTCTGCCCGGTTGAACCGCAACGGTCGTCGCTACGACTTCAACGCCAATCTGCTCGGCGTTTCGGAGGATTTTCAGGCGCGGGCGGGTTTCATCGGGCGCAACGATGTGGTGGACTACGGCGTGTCGCAGACCCTGACGTTTTTCCCGGGTGCAGGTAAACGAGTTGAATCGTGGGGGGTCGGTATCCGTCATCAGCAAACCGGCCGGTATCAGGCCATGATGAACGGCAGAGCTTCGCAGGACCGCAAACTGCATTTCAACAGCAACATGGCCGTGAGGGGCGGGTGGCGGTTTACAGCTTCCATATTCATTGAGTCGTTTGGTTTCGACAGTTTGCTGTATCAGGATTATTACATCGACCGCGATCTTGGAGCCGGGCTGCGCGATACGGTGAAATTCACCGGCGGTGCCGACCGGCGGCTCAATAATCTCGACCTCCTGGTCACCGCGGCCACGCCGCAATGGTCCCGGTTCAGCGCCGACGTGTTTTATGCCGGCGGCAAAGACGAAAATTTTGAGGAGTGGCAGTCAGGGCTTGTCCACTTCTTCACACTTAATCTGCGATATCGTCCTACCGATCAGCTCCGTGTCGAGGGGCAATACCAGCTGCAGCAGTTCAATCGCTGGGAAGACCGCACGACTGTGTCGGAGCGCCACGTGCCTCGCATCAAGGTGGAGTATCAGGCAGGGCGCTACATCTTCTTCCGCGTGGTGGGGCAGTACGATTCGCAGGTGAAAGACGACAGACGCGACGACGAGCGCACCAATGACCCGCTGTTGCTGCGCGGCAGCAACGGATCGTTTACCCGACTTGCCGCGTTCAAGCGCAACCGCATCCGTGCCGACTGGTTGTTCTCCTACCAGCCGACCCCGGGTACGGTATTCTTTCTCGGATATGGCAGCACTCTGGCCGAGGCGGAACCATTCAAGTTTAATAATCTGCAACGGACGCAGGACGGGTTCTTCGTGAAGTGGTCCTATTTGTTCCGACTGAACTGATCGCAGCCGCTCACTACTGTTCGCGCGTGACGATGGGGAGTTCGGGTTTCTTGCTCCACTCCTCGAACGACCCATCGTACACCTTGGCCTCGTATCCCAGGCGTCGCGCCGTGAAGTAAAGCAGCGATGCCTGCAGGCCGATGTGGCAATAGGTAACGACCGTGTCACCCTTGGCGACGCCGGCGGCCTCGAAGAGCTTCCGCACCTTACCCTCTTCACGGAACTGCGACAGTTCACCGGTTAACGAACTGAACGGGATATTACGTGCATTCGGGATGTGGCCCGCGCGCGGCATCGCACCCGCGGAGTATCCCAGATAAAACTCCGGAGCACGTGCATCCAGCAGTGCAATTCCCTTCGCGGCGGAGTTGGCCTGTACCCACTCCACGTTTGCCACGTTGTTGGTCAGTCGTGGCGTAAAGTTGCCGGTCCTGGGCGTTACCGGGTCCATCGACACTGTGCGTCCCGATTCGCGCCACGTGTCAATTGAACCGTCCAGAACCGCGACGCGTCCACGCAGCCCGGCATGTTCCATGGTCATAAAGGTGCGCGCAACCTGCAGCGGCTGACCGTACAGAATCACCTGCTGTCCGTCGCTGACCCCCACCGACTCGAGCAGCGAATCGATCGCGGCCGCGTCGGGAATCTGCAGCGTCAGGCCGTTCAGGGCCGGACCTACTTGATTGAATGGCAAGTACCTCGCGCCAGGAACATGACCGGCGTCGTATTCGCCCCGCCCATTGGACACGTGCAGCACCACAACCGACGCGTCGGCAAGGTGCCGATCGAGCCACTTGGCGTCCACCAGCACTGGAAGCTGTGCGGCCGCCACATATGGAGTTGCCAGCAGGGTCAGACGAAGGAGAGTTCTGAACATGATCACCTGTCGAGAAGAAGAAGGTGGGGCAGGGTGCCGACGCATTATCGGGATGTCGTCAGGGCACGTGCAGTCCGAATAATAGCGTTTTCTCTCGGTCTGTGGTCCGATGCGTGACGAGACGTCTCATCCGCTGTCCACTGGCCCGCGCGTCCTCCGCGCCAATCCACGAATCCCGTTTGCGATTTCAGGGAGAAATGCGGCGCTCCGTTCGTTAGGTCTCCCCACCACGTTCTTCCCGCATCAGAGGCTGGGCAGCGGACCAGCGGCTACGCGTCGCGGGTCGCCCCTCTTGCCCCGCAACGCAGGGCCGGGGTAGCATGCATGACACGGCAGCCTCGCAGGTGGCGCTCATGCCGCACTCGTGAGAGCGCCTCGGCCGCAGGGGCAAGGATGTTTCGTACCATCATGAAGTGTGCAAAAGTGTTCAGCTGTACTGCGCTGATCGGTGCCGTGCTGGCTGGAGCGGCGAACGCCCAACAGGTGCAGTATCGTTCACCTGAGGGGGTCCAGTATCGCGGGGATCCAGAGACGGAATCGATCATCAAAGCCAGGGAAGCGCTGGCGCAGGACCCGCGTAATGTCGCTCGCATTATAGACCTCGGTGTCGCGCAGAGTGGAGCCCGGCAATATCGCGAGGCCATCGAAACGTTCACGCGCGGTCTGTCGCTCGCCCCCAACGACGTGATGCTCTACCGGTGGCGAGGTCACCGATACCTGTCGGTCCGTGAATTTGATAAAGCAAGAGCCGATCTTGCGAGAGGATACCAGATCGACAGCACGAATTACGGAGTGCTTTTTCATTACGGGATCGTGCGTTATGTCGCTGGTGATTTCGCCGGAGCGGCCACGTTGTTCAAAAAGGCACAACCTCTTGCTCCCGACGGAGGTGAACTGGCCGGGAGTACTGATTGGCTGTGGATGTCGCTGGCCCGCGCTGGTCGTACCGGGGAGGCAGCGGCGATGCTCGCGGCCCGTCCGGATTCCATCGCTGCGCCGCCGGGTTATGCCTATGCTCAACGTCTCAAACTCTACCGTGGAGAATTCACTCCTGAAACCTTGTTCACGCCGGCAGACACCGCCGATGTGCAACAGGCGACGCTAAACTACGGACTGGGGAGTTGGTATATGGTACGCGGAGATACGGCGAAGGCGCGCGCGGCATTTGAGCGTACAGTAAAGTCCGGGGGCTGGCCCGGCTTCGGGTTTATCGCCGCGGAGGCCGAACTGCGAAGATTGCGTTGATAGGTTCGTCCCGTGGCCTGCCCGTGCTGTTGTCTCCCTCTGCGACACGCGGCATGAGCTCGATTGAGCGGCGGTATGTTCACGGGCTATTTGCATCGTGGCGCGACGTGGTGCATCGTTCGGAGTACACTGTCTCCTTTTTAACCGCCGTATAGCTGAATGCTCAGAATACCGATTCCCGCTCTGTGTGCGACCCTGTCGATCTCCGTGGCCGCATGTACACTGGATCGACGCGAACCGCAGGATCAGGTCGTGACCTCGGCCGACGCGGCCTCGCTCCGTGAGCCACTGCCCGAGCAGCTCGTAGCGTTTCGCATTCCGCAGGAGAGTGAAGTACGTGATACCATGACGCTCGCATCGATTCGGCGCGGGCGAGCTCTCCTGCGCGACACCAGGGATTCGTTGCCGCGTCATGTCGGGAATAAGCTGCAGTGTACGTCGTGTCATCACGCCGACGGCACAATTCCGCTGGCGATGCCATGGGTGGGGGTCTATGCGCGTTTTCCGCAGTACCGGAGCCGAGCCGGGAGTGTGCAGGTGATGGCTGATCGCATCAATGACTGTTTCAAGCGATCGATGAATGGACGTCCGTTGGTGCCCGAGTCGCAGGATATGCGCGACATGATCGCCTACTTTGCGTTTCTGTCGATCGGATATCCTGTTGGCGCCGCGGTCGACGGACAGGGGCTTCCGCAGATCACACCGCGGGAGGGCGATTCAACACGCGGTCAGCAGACGTACATGAACAAGTGTGCCGCGTGTCACGGCCTGTCGGGTGAAGGGACTCCTGCGGCACCGCCGGTGTGGGGGAAGGACTCCTACAATATCGGCGCGGGCATGTCACGTTTGCGCACGGCAGCAGCTTTTATTAAGGGGTGGATGCCGCAGACCGCGCCTGGTACACTCACCGACGAAGAGGCGTTTGACGTGGCCAAGTTTATTAATTCGCAGCCACGGCCCGACTTTGCCGGAAAGGCGCAGGATTGGCCGTATGGCGATCCCCCTCCCGATGCCGCGTACCCGACTACAGGTGCACGTCGCCGGGATTAGCGAGGCGCTCAGCACGATCGAGTTCCGCCAGCGCCCGCACGCGCTCCATCGCGCGATCGGTTATGGCAACATAGGTACTGCCTTTCGCGGGGGCGGCGAGGAGATCGTCGAGTTCCAATGGTTGATCAAACCACACACGAATCGGTTCGCCGCCTTCCCAGTTCGCCTGAATCTGTGCGAAGATGTCGTTCTTGAGGCCCGCAATGAATGTGGGAATGACGATCGGCCGCGCCGCGTGGATAATGCGCCCCGCGCCAGGTTTGTGCTTGAGGAACGTGTATTCGTCGGGGTCGAGGTTGCGTGCCCCCTCAGGATGAATGCCAAGGACATGCCCGGGGCCTCGGGCGCACAGCGCGGTTAACAGGTCCAGCGAGTATCGATCACTCTCACGATGCGTCGGCAATGCAAAAAGCGGCGGGAACATGGACCACATGCCGGCGAGTGCGTTGGCAGCCAGCCCGCCGAATGACTGGTAGTAGTACTGACCGATGATCGGAAAATAGAGCCGGCTGAACGCGGGAATACGGCGATGGATCAGCGAGGCGACCACGAACAGATCGAAGTAGGTTCGGTGATTCGCCACGAACAGCACCGACCCGGATCTGATCGCTTGTTCAATGTGTTCGAAGCCGTTGATGCGCAGCAGATTGCGCGTGGCTATACGGACGCCTAACGCACCTGCCACGCGTTGTCCCCACGTCCAGAACGCCTTCAGCGGCTCGCGGTTCATGCGCAGAGCCAGCTCGAAGTGCACCCGTTCCATGGGCGAAAGGATCGCCCGGACATGTGCAGGAATCGGCTGGTCGAGGAGGTCGCGTGGCACGTTGTGGCGAAGGGCAGGTTGGTACCAACAATAGCGTTGCCGCGGAGTGGACGCACCCGATGATCCCCGCTTACTCGCCTGGCCTGCTGCCCCGCGAGCGCAGCGATTGTGCTCGCGAGCCACCAGGCACCGACATGCTTTGCCTCTGGCGCCCCAAAGGCTCGGCGGCATACGGCAGACTGGCACACACGCCGCCGAGAGGCCAAACTGCAACGAGACTTCCAGCCCCCTCCCCGCCTCCTATGTCCAGCGCTACAACCCCGCGCACGCGGTTCGGCCTGACCATTCGCGCATTTATTCTGTGCGTTGCAGCGTTGTCAGTGACGGCACTGCCAAATGACGCAACAGCCCAGAGCGACGTCGCATTTCCAAAAGATGCGTATGTCGCACGTCGCGCGAGACTCAGTCAGCAGGTCGGCAATGCCGTCGTTGTCATCGCGGGATCGTATTTGATTAATCCAGGAGATGGTCTGGCCAAGCAGGACCCGGATTTCTGGTATCTGACTGGTGTCGAGTCCCCGTACGCCATCCTTGTCATGGCGCCCGCCATAGGTCGCCCGGGCCACGTCACCACACTTTTTCTCCCTGACTCTCTGCAGTTCCTCGGCGGCCAGTATCCCATGGACGAACCGCTGTTCAGAGGCGCGGCCTGGAACAGGGCTCGGCGCAGATTAGCACCAGGGCCTGCTGCGGTAGCGGCGACCGGCGTTGATGCAACGTATTCACTGGGAGAGTTCGCGCAAAGGTTTGCTGAGCTGGCGCGTAACGCTGGCACCATGGTCGCTCCGTTCGGCGATTCACTCTTCGCTCCCCCCGGACTCGGTGTACCCACCTCTTTCAAGGCCCAGTTCCGGCATTCCCTCCTGCCACACGTTCCGCAGGTTACGTGGCGTGATCTCACGCCGATGGTTGAGCAGATGCGTCTTATCAAAGACCGCTACGAGATCGACGCGCTGCGCGAGGCGGCTCGTATCTCCGGACTCGGCATGATTGAGGGCATGCGAGGACTTCGCCCAGGGATGAACGACCGCGAGCTGGCAGGGCTCATGGAGTACGTCTGGAAACGTGAAGGCTCACCGCGATCGTCGTTCCCGCCGATCGTGTCATCGGGTGAACACGCCATGACGTTTTTTTCGCTGCTACGCGAGAATTACAATGCGGTCGACCGCACCATGAAGACGGGCGATATGGTCTTTGTGGATTACGGAGCAGCTGAATACATGACGTATGCCACCGATCTCTGTCGCACGTGGCCCGTTTCGGGTCGGTTCACAGCTGAGCAGCGCAAGTATTACGATATCGTGCTCGAAGCGCAGGAAGCGGCGATCGCAGCGGTGCGGCCCGGCGTGATGATGGTGGATGTGATCAAGGCATCGGCCCGGGTGTTCAGCAAATACGGGCTTGAGCAGTACGAAGACGTACGCACCATGGGTGTTGATAAGGTGTGGGGCATCATGCCGAGCCCGACGCACTATCTCACACGCGACGCCGGTATTGTGCGCTACAACTCATTCGGCCGCGGCGTGCGTGATCTCGGACATCACATCGGTCTCGAGGTGCAGGATTCGCGCGATTACTCCAAACCGCTGGCGCCGGGCATGGTGTTCACCGTTGAACCCAAGATTTATATCCCGGACAGGAACATCGCGATCATGATTGAAGACATGATTCTGGTAACCGAGACCGGTCACGAGAATCTCTCCGCGTCCACGCCCAAGCGGGCCGCAGACATTGAGCGAATCATGGCTGAGGGGCGACGGAACCGGGCCTGGCGTCGTTAGGCTCTGCCCGGGTATCCCTGCGGCTTATCGATGTGAAACAGCTGAAACGCCAGATTGGATACGAGACAGTACGCGGCAAAATAGTAAAATCCCTTGCCGGCAAACGCATCGAGATTGTCCGTGGCTACCGCGGCGAGAAACGCGATGAAGATAGCGACCACGAACACGTCGGCCATCGCCCACTTGCTGATCGAGCGTACAAAAAGAAAGAGGCGGTAGCGCGTATACGCTTTGCGCGTCGACAGGATGAATCCAAGAACCGCCGCTTTGATAAATGGCACGACGATGCTGAAGACCAGAACCAGAATGCCGACAAAGAAGTTTCTGGATTCGAAGAGGTTCTGCACGGCCTGCAGGATGCTCTGTTCCTGCCTGAACAGTTCACGCTCCTGACCGAGCAATTTCATGGAGGCGGTGATCGTCAACGCCGGCTCGGTGAGGCCGGGAATCAGCAGGACGAGCGAAATAAGCGTCAGTACCACCGCAATGATGTTGCGCAGGCTCATGAGC
>JBGTBX010000268.1:0-6806 GCA_041749115.1 Gemmatimonadaceae bacterium | reverse complement strand
CCCGGGCGTGGCGCTCAGCTGCCGTTGTAACGGCAATATTGGCCGGCACCGGCTTGAGCTGGGCGCTCGCCCGAACTGTGCCATCGCCGTTCGCGGGCGATCCGCCGGCGAAGGCGCAGGACAATGCCGCCGCCGAACTTGCGAATCGTAACGTGCAGATCTCGGTGTGGCATCAGGCGCTTGATGCTGATCCGCAAAGCGCCGTTGCACTCGGCCATCTGGCAGCGCTGCACGCACAACGCGCCAGAGAGGGCAACACCGCAGACGCCGACTACCGGGCGTCCGAAGAGTTTGCGCGGCGCTCTCTGATCCTTCGCACCAATCGGAACGGAGCGGCGTCCGCCGCGCTCGTCTCGGCGCTGCTGGCTCAACATCGGTTTAATGAAGCATATAATGAAGCGGTCAACCTCGTCTCCCGCGAGCCTGACGTGCCACAATATCGCGCCATGCTCGGCGAAGTTGCCATGGAAGTCGGCGACGATTCACTCGCTCGACAGATGTTTGCGACCGTGTGGAGCGATCGTGCGCGACTCTCCACTGCCCCACGCCTGGCGCGCTGGCTGGAGCTGAACGGTCATGTGCGTGAAGCGCGAAAGATTCTGGTAGATGCCCAACGGGATGCACTCTCCCGGCGCGATGTTGCACTCGAGACCAAAGCGTGGTTCGCGTTGCGTGTTGGGGAGCTGGAACTGCACGCCGGCCACCCACGCGCGGCAGAGAAGGCCTACCGCGCCGGCCTGGCCATTCAGCCAGACGATCTCCGATTGTTCGCCGCCATGGCTCGTTTGGCTGCGAGTGAATCACAGTGGCGTGACGTGATTAAATGGGGAGAGCAGGCAATTGGATTGCAGCTCGATCCCGCGACCCTTGGTCTCGTGGCCGACGCTTATGTAACACTCGGCGATTCAGTGCGTGGTGCAGAGTATGCGCAGGCCGTCGAAGTATCGCTGTCATCCCTGACAGGTGCACAACATCGCGCTGGCGCGTTGTATCTGTTGGATCATCACCTGCGCGTTGAAGAGATTCTGGCGAAGGCGCAGCAGGAGCTTGTGACGCGGCGCGACATCTATGCATACGATCTTGTTGCATGGGCGCTGCATCGGAGCGGTCGCGCCGTTGAAGCGCAGCGCATGATGTCACAGGCGCTTCGACTTGGCACGCAGGATCCCCTTTTGGCTCGTCATGCCGCGGCGATCGCCGCGAGTGCTGGCAGCGCTTCCATCGCGTCGGCACACGTGGGGGCCCGATGATGCGCCTGCTAAGCTGTCGCCCCGTGCTTGCGGCCCTCGTGCTCATCGCCCTGGTGAGCGCGCGCGCCGAGGCCCATCCCATTCATACCACGCTCACCGTTATTACGTATAACGCCGGACGTGTCACCCTCTCCGTACGTGCATTCGCCGATGATTTTTCGTCGTCCGTGGCAACGTTTGCGGGAAAGCCTGCGCCGACGGATTCGTCCGTTGTTGAGGCAGACGTAAGGCGTTACCTGCTGGAGAATGTCCGCGTGATGACTGGATCGGGCGCTGTGGTCGCTCTCGCGTTTTGCGGCGTTCGGCGGGAAGGCGATTTGTACCTGCTGTGTCTGCGGGCGCCTTTGGCAAGTGGCCTTGGGAACGCGCGGGTCTCCAATAAGCTGCTGACGGAACTACACTCTGATCAGATCAACATTGTCAGGGTCGAGCGTGGGGACAGTCGGCAGACATTGCTGCTTACCAAAAAGAGCGGACCCGCTCGCATCAGCGGTTGACCTCTCGGCGCCTGCTGGCGGCCCCCGGCGACGTCCGGCCCCGGATTCCAACCATCGGCCGAACAGGTGCTGTCCTATCCTGCACGCAGCCTGCATAGCCAGGCAGGAACAACCCGCCGCCCCGGGATACCTCGCCCACGTCGTCCGGCGGCGCCATACAACCGAACTGCCATCTCCTCCCTGTCTGGGAGTTGAATCTGGTTGTCAACGCACCGCAACGGAGTCGATCCACACAAACACACCGGGCCACAAACCGCTTGGGTAGTACGGCAGTCGCCGCTTCGCTGGCCCGCGCATCACGAACAATCCGTGGTTCCCGTACTCATACGTGCGAACGGTGAACGCCAGTCCGTCATTCTTCAACGAGTCCAATACACGTGCGCTCTTGGCCGTCGGTATGGAATTGTCCCACGATCCGTAAAGCCACAGTACCGGCAATGTGAGCCGCTGGACTATTGGTCTGGGGTCGAAGCCAGCGGCTGGCTCCAGTTCGAGACGGGCATTCAAGGAATCGAACGAAATGGGTGGAGGATTCCAACCGAAATGATCGCTTTGCTCGGCGCTCAGTTGACTGAACAGGTCTTCCTCACCTGTACTCACGGCCGGCCCTGAAACGACGACCGCGAATGCCGCGCCCGTTGTTTGTTGTTCTGCCAGAGGAATCACCCACCCTGCCTGGCTTAGTCCAAAGTACCCAACGGCCTGAGGCTTTACCTCGGGCAGCGTCTGCAGAAATTTGATGCCGGCTACAGCGTCTGCGGCAAGCGTGTCGAGGAGTGCGCGTCCGCTGCGATCATCGGGAGCTGGAGGCTGGAATACACCGCCCGAACGCCCAACCCCCCGCTTGTCAGGCACGAGAACGGCAATGTTTGCGCGCGCCAGACGATCTGCAAAGGTGTGGTAACGACCGCCATCCACGTTCTCTGAACCAGGCACCAGCATGACAGCCCGATGCGGTGCCGGCGATCGCGGCACATACAGACGTGCACCGATGTACGTACCCATGCTGGTGAATGAAACGTCGCGCGTGGAGTAACCTCCGAACGCTTTCCACGTTGCAGCAACCACCAGCGCCAACCCGACCACTGTGGTGACCTGTGACACCGTGCGCAACACGCCGCCGCGTGAACGAAACCTCCAAACCAATGCGGCCGCCAGCGTACTCCCGACCAGAACTCCGACGAGCTTGCTCCGTGCATCGCCGACCATGAATGCCGCGACAAACTGCGGAAAATCCAGCGGAGCAAGAATAAGTGCGCTCCCGCTCAACAATCCAATGACTGCCAGCACGAGTACTGGCACGCCTAACAACGCAGAACCGCCGATTGTCGACCACCGGTTCATTCTGTGCCTATCCAGGCCGTCACTCTGGCCAGTTGTGCAGGGGTGGCATCGGCACGCACGACAATCGTTGTGCCCTCGAGCGAGAGCCCGGCGGCCGCCAGATACGGCTCAGGATTGAGCACTTCCGTGCCGGTGACATACCGCACAAAGAAGTCGGTGAAGTCAGACCCACTTGCTGCGTTCACAGCGTGCAGGATATCCGCGTTGCGATATCCCCCCGCACCTCCCGACAACTGACGCACCAGAGCACGCATGACATCATCAAGGGTTTTTTGATCGTTGGTCATGCGCCGGATCTCGAGATCAAGCATGGCCAGTACACTCCAACCGCCCTTGTACAGCAGGACCCCGGACTTCGACTCGGCGGCACCTGCGCCGGCGAGTGATACCCGTCCCGCCGCACGACGATACTGGTTTAATGCCTGGCTCATCATGCCGAGCGCCATGCGGCGCGATGCCACGCCGCTTCGGGCCAGCGTGCGGGCCGTGTAATAATCTGCGCCACCCTCCAGAAACCACTCTTCGTCCTGTGAAGCCCGCCCTATCGTGTACGCGTTCCACAGATGAAAGGTCTCGTGTGTCAGGGTGAACGCCCAGAGTCCCATGTTGTTCCTGTCCGGAACAAACGGAAAGGTCATGCTGAACCCACTGAGAAAGGCACCGCCAAACCCGGGCGTTTGTTCAGGCTCGGTATTGACGACGACGAGATACTGCGGTTTGGCAGGATCCACTCCGAACACGTCGCGAAACGCCGCGAGCGCGGTGTGCGTCGCGTGCTCGAAGAGCGGCAGGCTTGATTTGAAACTCGGTGCGATGGCAAAGTCAAAGGTGAGCGTCCCCTGCTGCAACCGGAGGTCGAGATACTCCCCGGCAAAAAAGAGCGCGTCCGTTAAATCGCGGCGCGTATCTGCCCGAAACGACAGAACCGCTCCTGGAATCGGCGGCAGCGCGGATGCCACGCGCCAGGACACTGGTACAATAAAATCAACGAGGGTGTTCGACATCTCGAGCGATGGCAAAATGAAAAGAGCGCGTCCGATTGCGAAGATGCCCCAATCGCGCGCGTACGCTGCCTCGCGTGGCCCCGGGAACCACTCCGTGGCCGATTGATCGTGTTCAATGCGCACGGTGTACGTGAGTTGCACCTTTGTACCAGGTGCCGCGGAAACCCGCCACCGACGCTGGTCCATTCGCTGCAGTGAAACGACCTTGCCCCGATCGTCGCGAAGTGACTCGTTTTGCACGAAGGTACGCCATCCATCCGGGAGGTGATCCATCCCCCTCGGCATCATGCGTAGCACAGAGTCGCGCAGTGTGAAGGTCGCGCTCACCATCACAGAGCGCATGTCCGTGCTCGACACAGTTAACTGGTATCGCGCCGTATCCGCAGGTGCGCCGACGTGAGACACGGTGTGGCTGCCACTGTCGCTCGCGCCGCACGCGAAGCCGAACATCAGGAGTGCTGTCGGTAGAGTCATGACAGGGAGACTACGGGCCCGCCATCCCCTCACGCTTGAACGCAATTAACATTGCACCAACTGACGGACTCCCGACGGAGTCAGGCCCGTGTAGGCTCGCGTGACGCGCGAAAGGTGCGCGTGGTCTGAAAATCCGGTTTCGGCTGCGATTGTGGAAATCGTCGCCGAGGAGTGTTCGAGCGCGGACATGGCGGCCTGCAACCGGCACTCGCGAATGAATGCACGCAGCGTGCGACCAAAATGTGTGCGGAACGCCCGCGAGAGGTGTGCAGGGTGCACCCCTACATCGTTCGCCAGTGAACGAAGACTTGGCGGGCGAGCCGACGTTTTCTCAACCGCCGCACGCACTTCGGTGAGCCACCGCGGGACGTCTGGTGCGCACTCTGGGCCGACCGCGCGCACGCCCTGCGCCAGCAGCTCAAAAAGTTGGCCTGACAGCGCAACCTGATCGCGCGGCTTATTGCAATCGATATTCTTCGCGATTGAATGGGCCAAGGGCGCCAGCGGTGTGCCCGAAACCAACAGTCGATGCTCCGGAAATGGTGCAGGAGCATCGGGATGCAGCGTGACCAGTAAACAGGAAAAGGGGGCCTCGACCACCTCGATCCTGTGCCATTCTGAAACAGGTGAAAATCGCGCCGCGCCGCGAGCGGCTTCGCACCGGCCATGTTGACCGTATTCCACAATTGCACCCTCGGTCACGATCATCAGGTGGCGGCCGGTGTGCGCGTGTGCGGGCAGCCCGAACGTATCAAGAATGTGAACACGTTCGACTTCGAACTGACTGCAGCGCCGTGTCGTCGCCTGCAGTGCGTCCAGCGGTGGGGAATTCATGGTGGTTTGACGGTCGGCGCTCCACGAAGGTTTGACACGGAGTGAGGCGGACAAGTGCGCAATCGTGGTATCATTCAGGTGTGCGCGGCCTCCGAATATCCCCGCTCTCGCCCCTCGTGGTGCTGCCCTTGTTGGGGGCCCTTTGGCTGTGCCCGGTCGTGGCCAGAGGACAGGAGACGTTCACGCAGCAGATCATCCTGATCCCGCCGTTCACGGGGGCCGACGCGCGACTTGGAGGCACGGTCGCCGATCGTTTGCGGGGCAAGGTCCAGCGCTTCTACAACAAGCGCGTCGTGGACGTCGTCGATAAATGGGCGATGGAACAGCTGCTCGAGCTCTCGTCGATAACGCTCAACGACCTGGACACCTCACACGTGAGGGTGCTGGCAAAACAGATGCGTGCTGACGAAGTGTTAAGCGGTACCGTAGAACGGCGTGGGCAGACTGGCGTTCGAGTTATGGCGCAGCTCGCACTCGTGCGGGACCAACGGATGGTCCAGCACCTGACGCCGATCGACGCGCCTAACGCTGATTCGGCGGCAACGATGATCGCGAAGGAGATTGAACGGGTGCGGCAACAGCTCGTACCGCAGCGCCGCTGCGAAAACGGTTCACTCGAAGGCAACCTCGTCGACGTCATTGCACAGGGCCGCACGGTCGCCACAACATTACCTCGTGCTGCCCTCCTGCGGTCGTGTGTGGTGCGCGCCATGATCGCGACCGGTGCCGATGCGCGTGACGTGCTCGACGAGGCACAGCTTATCCTTCGTGAGGAACCGCAGTCGTACTCGGGGCTCGATGCGGCCGCCCGCGCCTACGACGCCATGGGAGACAGGCCGAAGTCCGCCGAGTTGTGGCTTCGCCTCGCCGACACCGACTCCAACGACGTGGTTCTGGGGAAGCGAGTGGTGGAGAATTTGTTAAGCGGCGGGAGTACGGCTGCTGCCAAACCGCTGATCCTGCGGCTTTCCGACGCAAACGCCGATGATCTTGAACTCCAGCGGTTGCGATGGCAGGTACAATACACGCTGCGTGACTGGGTTGAGGCAGTAGCCACCGGGAACCGACTGGCAACTGAAGACGCGGTGTCGCGCGGTGACAGCACTTTTTCATTCCGGCTCGCAACAGCGTATCGCTCGCTGGGAGACACAGTGAAGGCGCTGTCCCTCGCGGCCGATGGTGTCTCCCGATTTCCGAAGGACGCGCGGCTTTATCTACTTTACTCGGACCTGGTGCAGAGCGACGCACGTGTTGCGGTGGCGCGCGGGCTGGAGCGCTTCCCCGACGTCGCGGAGTTGCATGTATTGCGCGCTCAGGAGTTGCGGCGCGAAGGTAAAACTGCCGACGCGGTGACTGCGATGCAGGCGGCGACTTCGCTCGACACTTCATTAAGCGCGGGATAC
>JBGTBX010000267.1:0-2768 GCA_041749115.1 Gemmatimonadaceae bacterium | reverse complement strand
CGGACAAGTGTTTCGAGCCCACGTCGCTTTGATTGGAACCGCGCCGGCGCGACGTTTTTGATTCAGCATCCGACACAATGGTTTTATCGAAGGGAGTTGAGGTTTCGAGCCTGGTGCAAGTTGCACCCGACCATTAGCCGCTGTCGAAGGAGCGACCAAGTGGGGGCACCCTCGGATCGTGGTTGAACAACATTGGGAGATACCGTGCACGCATCTGCTTGGCAAGGCTCTCGAGCGCTTCTCGAGTGATCCGATCGCCGTGGCGATCGACCTTGTTGGTCGCGATTACCGTCTCAATGATCTTCATGACGGCTAACGGATCGCCGATAAGCTGCGGGCGCTGAAGGCGACCGTCAGCTTCATCGGCCTGTTAGGCGGCTTTCAAGTCAATCACCCGCTTCACTCCACACCGTGAACGAAATCAATCACGTCGGCGGCAAGCCGCTCGGGCGCCTCGAGCGCGGCAAAGTGCCCGCCCTGCGGCATGTCTGTCCAGTGAACGACGTCGTACGCACGCTCGATCCATGTTCGCGGTGGGAATGGCGCCTCGTACGTTCATTCGACATCCCAGCGGAAGACGGCGCGTCGGAAAAGCCATAGCCTGGCAGCGACGGCACCACAACGTGAAACGACTCCGTCAGTATGGGCACGATCGACAGCATCTCGACGAACGAGCCAGGCCACCCGTGGAGAAGCAGTAGTGGCCTTGCGTCAGGGCGGCCAGATTTGATGTGGATGTAGTGAAGACGCAGGCCGTCAAGTTCGGCCCGGAAGTGGGGTAAGCGGTTGATGTCATGTTCCCGCGCTGGCCAATCGAACTCCTCCAACCAGTAGCGCGCGATATCACGCATCTCACTCAGTGGAACGCCGCCGCTGTCGCTGACGCCGCCGGGCCAGCGCGTCGCACGCAAGCGATCACGAAGGTCGATGATCGTCTCGGAAGACACTTGAACACGAAACGCCTCTATCATTTTCGACACTCGCTGAGTCCTGGCCGCCTAACGCGTTGCCGTTCAGCGGCTTGTTGGGCGGCCATCATCCGCGCTTTCCGCCGAACCGCCACGAAAGCGGCAGCCAGGAGCAGGACGATGGCCGCGAGGATCGGCATGTCAGGCCGTTGCCACGGCAGGAACGGACGCACGATGTTGATCAACGGCCGGAACGGAAACTTGGCGTGCCCGAGGTTCGCCAGAACGGAAACGACGACGCCGGAACCGGGGTAGGCGGCGACAACGGCGGTTCCGCCGGACGAGGCGCCGAAGTGGAAGCGCACGCGCCGCAAGTGGAGGTCGCTCGCCGTCATCCAACCCAAACCATAGCCGACGAGAGGCGGGACGCCTGAGCGAACCCGAGTCAGCATGTCAATGGTCTCTTGGCGTAGAACATCCCCCGCTCGTCCTCCCCGCGCCGCCGGAACGACGATGGTGCCGAACCGTGCGACGTCCTGTGCCGTCGAGAGAAACCCGCCCGACGCCCATTTCGAGCTGAAGTCATTCGCGGGCGATGGCACGAGACTCCCATCCGGTGAGAATGGCGTCTCAACATCATAGTTCGCCGAACGATCGGGGAGCGAGAGGCCGATGTCGTCAGGCACGGTTCCGTCCATGCCCAGCGGCTCGAACACCTCCTTGCGCATCACCTCGAGGAACGGCCCACGGGCAGCGCCCTCGATGGCAGCGCTCAGTAGGACATAGCCGTAGTTGCTGTACACGAACCGCGAGCCGGGGGCGGCAACGAGCGGGTCGGCGGCGAACAGAGCGAGCGACGCGGTGACCGACGTATAGTGCGTGCGGTTGATCGCTTCCATGTCATCGTGATACGGGCGGATGCCGGCGCGATGAGCGGCGAGCAGGCCGGGCGTAATCCGCGCCCCCTTGTCCGGGAACGATGGAACGTACTGCTGCACTGGTGCATCCAAGTCGAAGACGCCTCGTTCAAGGAGGCGCGCCATGGCGATGACGGTGAAGAGCTTGGACACGCTGCCGACGCGAAACTGCGTTTGCGGGCAGGCCGGGATCCGGCGGTCCGTGTCGGCGTACCCGAACGCCTCGCTATACACGAGCCGACCGCGCACAGAAACGGCTACGGCGATTCCCGGGATTCTGCGTTCAGCCATCAGCGCGGCGACCTGTTCACGAATGCCTGCCAGGTCCGCCGCGTAGGCCGAGTCAATGTGAAGACCACAATGTATAGGTGGCGTTCCCGAGAAGTGTGCGGGCCGCTCGACAAGCCACGCGCCAAGCTGCCATACCACGAGAATCGTGGAAACCAGCGTCAGCGAGGCGTAACTGCCGATGATCTGCCAGCGTTTCATGCGGGTATTCTGATGCTCCGTGATTCAGATGCTCGCTGTCAACTCGTGACCGTGTCAAGGTCCGCCTAAAGAATCCATGCAAGTCCCTGGTTTGGGGCGAGTCGTTTGCAATTGCAAGCTGGTGACCAGCCCGTGGTCGTGTTTGCGCACGCCACAATACTCCACCCCAAACCAAAGGAAAAACCATGAACATTATGGCCATTGATCTCGGTAAATTCAACTCAGTGATGTGCCTGCACGAAACATCGAGTCAAACCTTTGAACTCGAAACCGTGGCCAGCGGACGCGGCTATTTTCGCAGTTTGCTGGTCAATCACAAGCCGGACCTCGTCGTCGTCGAGGCTTGCGGGCCCAGTGGCTGGGTGAGCGACCTCTGCCAGGAACTCGGCATCGCGATCATCGTCTGCAGTACCAACGAAGAAGCGTGGATGTTCAAAAACGTCAAACGCAAGAC
>JBGTBX010000266.1:0-2646 GCA_041749115.1 Gemmatimonadaceae bacterium | reverse complement strand
AGCGGACCCAGCCTCGCGTTCACTTGACCTGCCAACTGTACCCACTGACCTTGCCTTCCTTGAAGAAAACTCGCAACTCGCTCTTGGTTTCCCAAACATGACGTTCGACGCCGGGCACAGGTTCAGAACGATCTTCGGCGTTCCCCAAAAAACTCTCGACTTTTATCCGATGCATGTCCGGCTGAAGTTTCCGAAACGTCTCCAGGGTTATACGTGTTGTCTTAACGTGAGGCGAAGCCCGGCTTCCTCGGCGAAGGCCTTTGGGATTCGGAGGGCCAAGCTGTTGCCCCATTTCTGAACGCGAGTCTTCATCGTCACCTCCGGTGTCTACGATGAAGTACACGGACAGACGCGGCGAGTCAACTGGGTGTCGGCTAACGCAAGAGCTCAGCGGCGGCCCAGCTTGAGTGACCTTCATCTCTCGCATTCGCGTCATGCCGGGCCGTCAAGTGGAGAGGTGGGTTGGGCGGCCACACTTGCCTTGCCGCGACGAACCCGCCGCCGCCATAGTATCGCTATTCCCACAACCATTACGCCTGCAAGGCCGATCAACGCCCAGCGGAGGGGCCGCGTGCTTGACACAACCTCCCCGGTCCGCACGTCAAACACGAACTGGTTGCCGTCCTCGGTCCGGATCGTGTACCCACCCCTGTAAAGGTAACGATCTATCGTCCCAACTGACCGCATGTTACGCTCTTTCTTTCAAGAAGACCCGCTGGGGATCGTGAAAGAAGGAGGCAACACGGATGTTGCTCGGTAGCAAGTTTCGTGCGTTCATGGAGGCGAGCCCGGTAAGCGTCATGATCCGGGGGACCCTCGAAAGAATTCTTCACCCAACGGTCGTCGAGCAGTTGTTTGCTGACCACGCCGTGTCGCAGTACACGTTGAAGATCACGTTCGCCCAGTGCGTTCAAATCATGGATGCGGTGGTCTTCAAGTTGGAGCCTTCGGTTGGAGCTTGGTATCAGAACCAGGGACACGCGCTTTGCGCAACTCGGCAAGCGCTTTACGATAAGCTCAAGCATGTCGAGCCAGCAGTGTCGGCAGCTTTGGTTCATCACGCCGGCACGGAGTTGCTGAGTTGTGTGCGCAAAATGAAGGGGTCGTTGGCGGCGACGGTGCCTGGGATTCGCCTGCGTGTTCTGGACGGCAACCACCTGACCGGGACCGAGCACCGCTTGAAGGGCCTGCGCCACACCCGCGCCGCGGCGCTGCCTGGTCAGGCGCTGGTGCTGTATGATCCGCGTTTCGATCTGATCACCGATACGGTGCCATGCGAGGATGCCTATTCTCAGGAACGTTCCTTGCTGGATCAGGTGTTGCCGTTGATCGCTGGCAACGATGGCATCATTGCGGATCGGAATTTCTGCACGACCGGTTTCTTGTTCGGTTTGTGGCAGCGCGGTGGTTATTTCGTGATTCGCCAGCACGCCTCCACCTTGACGTGGAAATCGCTCGGCAAGGCTCGTCGTGCAGGCAAAGATGGACAAGGCCGACGGCTCAAGAATCAACGCATTCAGTTGACCAATGCGGCCACGGGAAAAACGATGGTGGTTCGCCGCATCACGATCCCGTTGCGCAAACCCAACGACAAGGGAGAAAAAGAACTCTACGTGCTCACGAATCTGCCGATCGCGAAGGCGTCGGCTTGCCTGGTAGCGGATTTGTACGCTCAGCGTTGGACGATTGAAAACGCCTTTCAGCAACTGACGGAAGATCTGCGCTGCGAGATCGACACGCTGGCGTATCCCCGAGCGGCCTTGCTCGGCTTTTGCTTGGCGTGCGTCGCCTACAATGCCGTGTCTCTGGTCAAAGCCGCCATCCGCGCCAGGGAGGGGTCTGAATTCGTTCAAGAGAAGCTGTCGATGTACTACTTGACCTTGGAGGTGGCACGCGTAACCGGCGGGATGGAGATCGCCATTCCCGAAAAGGAATGGCGGATCTTCCGTCGCATGAGTCAACAGGAGTTTCTCGCCACGATCATGGGCTTGGCGAGTCGGATTCGGCTTGAGAAGTACACGAAACACAAAAGAGGCCCTAAGAAAAAACCGCCCAAGAAAACCAGCGGCAAACGTTTCCACCATGTATCCACCGCGCGAATCTTGGCCGGAGCGGGTTAACGAAGACCTTTACAGGGGTGGCTACACCCACCCTACGATCGACAACAATCGACGCCCACTGGCCGGCCCCTCGCAAGGGGCCGGCTTTGTCGATTAGTCAAGCGGTCACCCTGTCCCCTGTCTTCATTCGCTTCGGCAAGGCAAGCACAACCGGCCTCCTTCCCGATGCGTTCGCCGCGAATACGCCGATTCTTTCATCGCCCCCAATCAACGGGGCCGATGCAAACCTGCGACTGCTCTAATCCGATCTCAAATCAACGCAAGGAGGCGTTCGATGCGTTCCCCGACCGCGCGATACGGACCATGGCGCCTGGCCGTTATCGTCCTCATCCTCTCCCCACTGGTCGGCGACGCCCAGGAACCGGAGGTCTTCGTCGAGCCCCAGGTAGTCGACTGCCAGACTTGCCTGCCGTGCGAGTGCCAGACCGACGCGTGCCGCCGGACCTGGACCTTCCGAGTGATCCCTTACGCCTGGGTTCCGGGATTCAACGGCGACCTGACCGTGCGCGACGCCACGGCCTCCGTC